>DASVNH010000159.1:0-10414 GCA_036383955.1 Planctomycetota bacterium
GTCCGGCGCTCCAGGCGACGCCGCGGCGGATGAGGGCGGCGGCCTTCTGGATGGAGACGTCGGCGTGGCCGAGCACGGTCTGGAAGGCGCGGTGCTTGCCGAACTCGAACGTCCAGGCCATCGGCTCGTCCTGCTTCGTCACGGTGGAGCGCGCGAACGCGAGCGGCTCGAGGGGGACGTCGCCGGCCTGCTTGAAGTAGAGCTCGTCCTGGGTCTCGAACGGCGCGAGGCCCGCCGTGATCTCGTGGGGTTTGAGCTCGACGCGGAAGGCGCCGAAGGGGTCGTGGCCGCTGCCGGGCTCGACCCAGGCGCGGCGCGTGAACTTCTCGCGGTACGCGGGCCAGTCGAGGAAGGCGCCGTTCGCGAAGTGGATCACGGCGAGCGCGCCGTCGTGGGCGAGCCACTTCGCCTTGGCCTCGTCGCTCAGGCCCGGCGTCTTCCAGTTGTTGTAGTTGAGCAGGAGGACGTCGCACGGCCCGATCTTCTCGGGGTTCTCCACGACGTCCACCTTGAGCCGCGGATCGCGCTCGAGGACGTGGATCAGGGCGAGGGACGTCGCGCGCCAGTCGTGCGCGGGATGGTGGTGGCCGGTGACGACGAGGACGCGCTTCCGCGGCGGGAGCTCGCTGTCGACGCCCCCGGCCGGCACTTCGATCTTCGCGGACCAGGCGATGGCGTTGAGGACGAGGCGGCGGAAGTCGGGGTTCCACCAGTTGGCGGTGAAGTGGCCGCCGGTGAAGCCGAGGCCGCGGCCGCCGTCGGCGCGCTCGACGGCCCACATCACGGCGTTCTCGCGCGGATCGCCGTCCTTGCAGGCGAGGAGGAGCTTGAGGCGGGGGTCCTCGTCGCGGAAGCGGATCTTGAAGTAGAACTCCTCCTTCACCTTGAAGGGCCTCACGCCGCGGACGACGGGGTGGTCGGGCGTGGGCAGCGAGGTCGTCCAGTCGGCGGTCGAGATGGCGGAGCGCCACTTGCGGGGGGCCGGCCCGGTCTCGTAGTCGAAATAGCCGCCGCACCATTCGGTGATCTTGTCGTGGTGCGCGGCGGGGTGGAACGTCGACCAGTGGAAGAACATCACGCCGCAACCGCGCTTCATGTGGCGCTCGAGCTGGCCCAGGCGGTCGCCGACGTAGAGCGGATGATCCTCGAGCTTGCGGTCGGAGCCGCCCGAGGTGATCACGATCGTGTCGGCGCGGTCGAGGGCGGCGGGATCGGCGGGCCAGCCGCCGAGATGGACGTCGACCTTCACGTTCTGGAGCGAGCGCTCCAGCAGGTGCTTGAGCAGGTGGACGTTCTTCTCGTACTCGTGGGTGTCGATGGGATGGGAGTCGAGCGGGCCAGCCACGAGCGCGATGGTCTTTTCCTGTAGAAGGATCGACAGGGCGAGGGCGATCATGCGTCCTCCGGGAAAAGCTGGGCGAGGGTGACTTTGAAGCGGTTGTCGACGTGCGCGGCGGCGAGGCGGGCGGCGCCGGCGGCGTCGCGGGCCTCGAGCGCGGCGAGGATCGCGCGGTGCTCCTGGAGGGCGTCGAGCAGATTCTCGCGCGTCCCGGTCAGGCGGCAGAAGGCGCGGACGAGGAGGCGGTAGCGGGAGATGTCGGCGTGGAGCCGGCGGTTGCCGCTGGCGTCGGCGATCGCGTCGTGGAAGCGGAGGTCGAAGTCCAGGGCGCGGGCGGTCCAGTCGGGGGCGTCGCGCTCGCGGTCGAGGGCGTCGGCGGCGGCGCGGAGGGCGCGGAGGGTGTCGGCCGCGATGAGCTTGGCGGCGCGGCGGGCGGCGGAGGCTTCGAGGAGCTGGCGCATCTCGTAGATTTCGACCGCGTCCTCGCGGCGGAAGCGGGCGACGACGAGCGTGCGGGGCGGCTCCTGGACGAGGAGGCCGTCTTTCATCAGGCGGCCGACGGCCTCATGGACGGGGGTGCGGCTGACCCGGAGCGCTTCCGCGAGCGCGACTTCGCTGACCTCGGTGCCCGCCGCCAGCGCGCCCGAGAGGATGTTCTCAAGCAGGGCGTCGTACACGGACTCCGACAGCGACTTCCGCGGCAGCGGCCCCTTGATCTGCAGGATCATCGATTCCCCTTGATATCTAAATGCTGCATGCAGTATACTGAATGGAGAGCGAAAGGTCAAGGTACGAAACAGACGGTCTGTTTCGTACCGAGGGAGGCGAATGAAGCTCGCGACCGGCTGGCTGGTGGTGGAGAACGGGAGGCTGTTCGACGGCCGCGGCGGCGCGCCGGTCGAGGGCGGCTGCCTGGTCGCCCGCGACGGGAAGATCGTCTACGCCGGCGCGAAGGCCGGAGCGCCCGCCGTGCCGCCCGACGCGAAGCGGATCGACGCCCGCCGCGGCACGATCCTCCCCGGCCTGGTCGAGGCCCACTTCCACGCGACCTACTTCAACGTCGCCGAGCTGGCCGACCTCGACATCAAGTACCCGGTCGAATACATCACGCTGCTCGCCGCCGCCAACGCGAAGCTCGCCCTCGAATGCGGCTACACGGCCGCGCGCAGCTGCGGCAGCCTGCACAACGTCGACGTCTGGCTCAAGCGGGCGATCGAGAACGACCTCTGCCCCGGCCCGCGGATGGCCGCCTCCGGCCGCGAGATCTGCGGCGCCGGCGGCCTCATGGACTGGAACCCCGACTACCTCCAGCTCGGCATGGACGGGCTCATCCTGCTGGTCAACGGCCCCGTCGAGGCCCGCGCCGCCGTCCGCAAGCTCGTGAAAGACGGCGTCGAGTGGGTGAAGACCTACCCCTCCGGCGACGCCGCCAGCCCCCGCGCCGACCACCACGCCCAGTGCATGACCTTCGAGGAGCTGGACGCGGTGGTGAAGGAGGCCCACAACTACAAGTGCAAGGTCACCGGCCACGCGCGCTCGACGGCCTCCATCAAGAACGCGCTGCGCGCCGGCTTCGACGCCCTCGAGCACGCGACCTTCATGGACGACGAGGCCCTCGACCTCCTCCTCGCCCGGAACGTCCCGGTCGTCCCCGCGCTCTACTTCGAGCACGCGAGCGTCGAACGCGGCAAGGAGTTCGGCCTGCCGGACTGGTGCATCGACGGCCACAAGGAAACCCTCGCGGGCGGCATCGAAAGCGCCCGCAAGATCCTCAAAGCGGGCGGCCGGATGGGGCTGGGCGGCGACTACGGCTTCGCCTGGAACCCGCACGGCGACTACGCGCGCGAGCTGACCTTCTTCGTGAAGACGGTCGGCTTCACGCCCACGCAGGTCCTCGTCTGCGCCACCAAGACCGGCGCCGAAATCCTCGGCCGCGAAAAGGAAATCGGCACCCTCGAGGCGGGCAAGCTGGCGGACGTCCTGGTCGTGGACGGCGACGTCCTGGGCGACATCTCCATCCTCGAAGACCGCCGCCGCTTCATTTCGGTGATTCAGGGCGGCCTGGTTCGCGCCGGTCGATGAGCACGGTCACCTTCAGCTCGCCGTGGCCCGGAGCCGCCGGGCCGAGCTGAAGCCGGCCCGCCGCGGGCGCGTTGTGCTGGTAGTCGACCTCCCACGGCGCCCCCTCGCCGACGCGGGCGCGGAGCTTCGCGGGCCCCGAGCTCACGAACGTCAGCGTGTCGTCCGGCAGGACGTCGATGCCGGTGTCGGTCCACGGGTGGCCCAGGGGCACGCCGATGGCGGCGCGCGCGTCGGCGGGGGATGTCGACACCTTCCGCAGCGTCACCGTGATCTCGCCGCCGTTGTCGTCGCCGGGAGCGGAGTCGTTCGGCCCGAGGAAAATCCGCCCCGAGGCGGGAGCGCGGATGGGACGGCCGGGCGGCAGCACCCAGGGCGCGCCCTCCTCCCCTACCCGCGCCACCAGCGCCATCAGGCGGGCGCCGGCGACGGGCCACTTCTTCGTGTAGCCCTCGTACTTCGTGCCCATCAGCCGCGCGGCGCCCTCGGCCGTCACCCGCGGCTGCGAGCCCTCGTGGTTGCTCCAGGTCCCTTCACACGTCGCTTCGAGCGTCTCGCCCGCGCGGACGTCGAAGCCCGAATCCGTCCACAGCTCCTGGGCGCGGAGCCGCGCGACGACCGGCGGCGGCGCGGGAGGAGGCGGCGGCGGAACTGGAGCGGGGGCGCGCAGGAAGATGGCCGCGGCCGCGGCGGCGAGAAGCCCGCCGGGGATGAGCCAGGGCCAGGCCGACTTCGGCCGTTCGGGCGAGGGGAAGTCGACGACCACCTTCCGCCCCTCGAGCCAGGCCTGCAGGTCCTCGGCGAACGCCTTCGCGGTGGGATAGCGGTGGGCGACGTTCTTCGCCACCGCCTTGAGGCAGATCTTCTCGAGGGTCGGGTCGATCGAGGCCAGGACCGAAGACGGCGGCTTCATGGGGTCGCGGATGACCTGGGTGAGGATCGAGATCGCCGACTCCCCCTGGTACGGCGTCTGGCCGGCGATCATCTCGTAGAGCAGGACGCCGAGCGAATAGACGTCGCTGCGGCGGTCGACGCTCTTGAGCCCCTGGGCCTGCTCGGGGCTCATGTAGCCGGGCGTGCCGACCGTGAGGCCGTCGGCCGTGAGCGAGACGCCGCCGCCGGCGTCGAACTTGGCGAGCCCGAAGTCGGTGACGTGGGGTCGCCCGCCGGCGTCGACGAGGATGTTCGCGGGCTTGAGGTCGCGATGGACGACGCCGTGCTCGTGGGCGTGGTGGACGGCGAGGGCGACGTCCCGCAGGACCTCGACCTGCTTGGGGAGCGGCGGCTTCTCCTCGCGGCGCCAGTCGGAGAACGGGCGGCCGTCGACGAGCTCCATGACGATGTAGCGGCGGTCGCCGTCGGACGCCGCGTCGTGGACTCCGACGACGTGGGCATGCTTGGGCAGCGCGGCGCAGAGGCGGGCCTCCCGGAGGAAGCGCTCCTCGTTGATCCGGGCCTGCTCGGGGCCGGCCTCGGGCCGCGGATGGAGCAGCTTGACCGCCACCCGGCGTCCCAGGGCGGTGTCCACCGCCTCGTAGACGATCGCCATGCCGCCGCGGCCGAGCTCCCGTTGGATCTGGTACTTGCCGAGGAACTCCGGCTTACTGGTCACGCTTCGACATCCTACCATGGGCGCAGTCGCCGACGAGGGGGCAGCTTTCGCAGAGCGGCCCGATGGGGCGGCAGACCCGCTTGCCGTGCGCCACGAGGGCCTCGTTGACGAGCGGCCAGAGCCGCCGCGGCACCCGGCGGACGAGCTCGCGCTCCGTCTCCTCGGGCGTCTTCGTCTTCACCCAGCCGAGGCGGTTCGACAGCCGGTGCACGTGCGTGTCGACGGGGATCGCGCGCTCTCCGAAGGCGTAGACGAGGACGCAGTTGGCGACCTTGCGCCCGACGCCCGGCAGCTCCATCAGGCCCTCGAGCGTCCGGGGAACGCCCCCGAGGACGCGCCGCGCGCTCTCGATCACGTAGCCCGCCTTGGTCCGGTAGAAGCCGATGGGCTGGAGGATCTTCTCGACGTCCCGCCGCCGCGCCCCCGCGAGCGCCTTCGCCGTGGGATACCGCGCGAAGAGGACCGCGGAGATCTTGTCGGTCATCTCGTCGCGCGAGCGGGCGGAGAGGATGGTGCCGATGAGGATCCGGAAGGGATCGACGTTCTTCGCCGACCAGGCCCCGAGCATCGTGAGCGGGTAGCGTCCCGCCAGGGTCCGGAGGGCCTTCGCGATGTTACAAATCATCCAGGATGGTTTGTAACAAGCTCCCGGCCGGTGAGGACCCGGTACGCCTCGAGATATTTCTCGCTGGTCTTGCGGACGATCTCGTCGGGCAGCGTGGGGCCGGGAGGCTTCTTGTCGAACTTGATCTCCTCGAGGTAGTCCCGCACGAACTGCTTGTCGTAGGAGGGCGGCGAGATCCCCTCGCGGTAGCCGGACTTCGGCCAGTAGCGCGAGGAGTCGGGCGTCAGCGCCTCGTCGATCAGGATGATCTCCCCGTTCACGAGGCCGAACTCGAACTTCGTGTCCGCGAGGATCACGCCCTTCGATTCCGCGTGGGCCGCGCCCTTCCGGTAGATGTCGAGCGTCCGCGTCCGCAGCGCGGCGGCGGTCTCCGCGCCCACGGCCTTCGCCGCCTCCTCGAAGCCGATGTTCTCGTCGTGGCCCGTGACCGCCTTCGTCGCCGGCGTGAAGATCGGCTCGGGCAGCCGCGACGCCTGCTTCAGGCCGGCGGGCAGCTGGATGCCGCAGACCGCGCCGCTCGCCTGGTAGTCCTTCCAGCCGCTGCCGATGAGGTAGCCGCGCGCCACGCACTCGATCGGAAACGGCTTCGCCTTCTTCACGAGCATCGAGCGGTCGCGAAGGACGTCGGCGTGCCTCCGGACGTCGGCGGGCATCTTCGCGACGTCGCAGGTGATCAGGTGGTTCGGCACCTTCAGGAAGTCGAACCACCACTCGCTGATCCGGTTGAGGACCTTGCCCTTCCAGGGGATGCCGTTGGCCATCACGACGTCGAAGGCGCTCAGGCGGTCCGTCGTCACGATGAGCATCGTGTCGCCGAGGTCGTACATGTCGCGGACCTTGCCGCGGGAGACGAGCTTCAGGCCCGCGAGATCGGATTCGAGGAGGACGTCGCTCACGCCGACCTCGCGATGAGCTTGGCGACCTCCCGCGGATGCCCGCGGAGCGCGCTGACGTTGAGCGTGAAGCCCTTGCAGGGGAAGGGCTCGACGGCCCCCGCCTCCAGCGCGGAGCCCTCGCCCTCCTTGAGCGCGAAGGCCGCGTCGGCCTTGAGGGTCCCGCCCACGCGGGAGCGCCCCACCAGGGCGGCGGGGTCGATCATCATGCGGGAATCGGGCGACACCGTGAGCCGCGCGGTGATCTCGAGGGCGCGCTCGGGCGGCAGGCCGGCGAGCGCGCGGGCGGAGTCGGCCTTCAGGGCCTCGCGCAGGATGGCGCTGGCGTCGCCGCCGCGGTCGGGCACGTTCTCGAACTTCGCGTTCAGGACGCGCGGCAGCAGGCCGGGATAGCTCGCGAGGAGCGACGTCCGCGCGTAGAGCCGGCGCTCGAGCGCCTGGACGCGGCCGTCGGCGTCGACGAAGACCCAGCCGTCCGCGACGAGCTTCGAGTCCGGCAGCTCGAGCAGGCCCCACGTGGGCGTGGGATGGATGACTTCCTTCGGATAGCGCCAGACGAAGCCGCGGCCGCCGACCTCCGCCGCGCCGGCGTGCAGGATGTGGCCTTCCATCACGAGCGCGCGGGCCAGGCATTCCATGGCGAGGGCGCGCAGGTCGTTGTACCAGCTCGTGTTGAAGAGGAAGCCCTCCTTGCCGGACACGCAGGAGCCCTCGGGGACCTCGGCCACGCCGGTCGGCGCCCAGAGCGTGAACTCCGGCTCGGCGGGGACGTCCCGGCCCGTGGCGTTCTTCCACTCCGCGACGGTCGGGAAGTTGTCGCGGAAGAAGTCGCAGAGATGGTGCGAGGTGGTGAAGAGGCGGGCGCGGCGTCCGGCGAGGACGGCGTCGTGGATGAACGACTCGCGGCCCTCGAGGGCGCGGCGCGCGAGGGTCCGGAGGAGGTCGCGCGCCTCCGCCGCGGGCTCCCCGCCGCGGGGGGCGCGGGAGGTCCGGGCGGTGAGGACGTTCGACATCCCGATGAGGACGCCGGGCGCTTCGGTTCGGCTCATAGGCGGTTCAGGTGGCAGATGGCGAGCGCGATCGCGTCGGCGGTGTCCGGCTCCGGCGCCTGCCGGAGGCCGAGCGTGGCGCTCACGTAGAGGTTCACCTTGTCCTTGGTCGCGTTGCCGTCGCCGGTGACGGCCTTCTTGACCTGGGAGGGGGCGTACTCGAACACGCGCGCGTGGATCACGGCCGCCGCGAGCATGCAGACGGCGCGCGCCGAGTTGAGCGTCATGGCGTCGCGCACGTTCTTGCCCGCGAAGGGCCGCTCGATGACGACCTGGCGCGGCTTGAGGCGACGGAAGAGCCGCTCCACGCCGCGATGCACCGCGAGCAGCTTCGCCGGCAGGTCCTTGCCGCGCACGAAGACCGTGCCGCACTCGGCCAGCCGGCTCGAGGAGTTGTTCACCTCGAAGACCGAATAGCCCGTCCGCTTCGTCCCGGGATCGATGGCGATGATTCTCATAAAGGTCGGCTCATCATAGCGTCAGGCGGCTCCCCGCGCGATGCGTCCCTCCAGGTTTTCGTGCTCCTGCCACAGCTCCTCCGGCAGGCGGTCGCCGAACTTCTGGAAAAACGCCTTCATCTCCGAGAGCTCCGACGTCCATTCGTCCCGGTCGACCCGCAGCGCCGCCTCGGCCGTGCCCGGCGGCAGGCCCAGGCCGTCGAGGTCCAGATCCTCCGGCCGCGGCACGTAGCCCACCGGCGTGCGCGTCGCGTAGGCCTCGCCGCGCGACCGCGCCAGGATCCAGCGCAGCACCCGCAGGTTCTCCCCGAAGCCGGGCCAGAGGAACTTGCCGTCCTCGCCGGTGCGGAACCAGTTCACCTGGAAGATCGACGGCGCCTCGTCGCTGCGCTTGCCGACGTCCAGCCAGTGCCGGAAGTAGTCCGCCATGTGGTAGCCGCAGAACGGCAGCATCGCCATGGGATCGCGCCGCACCACGCCGACCTTGCCGGTGGCGGCGGCCGTCGTCTCGCTGCCCATCGACGCCCCCATGAACACGCCGTGCCGCCAGTCGAAGCTCTCGACGACGAGGGGGACGACACGGGCGCGACGTCCGCCGAAGAGGATCGCGGAGATGGGGACGCCCTGGACGTCCTCCCAGCGCGGCGAGATGGACGGGCAGTTGCGGGCGGGGGCGGTGATGCGCGAGTTGGGGTGGGCGGCCTTGTCGGGGCTCGCGGGGGTCCAGGGCCTTCCCTGCCAGTCGGTCGCCGCGGGGGGCGGCGGGCCGTCCATGCCTTCCCACCAGGGCGTCCCGTCCGGCTTCACGGCGACGTTGGTGAAGATCGTGTCGCGGCGCGCGGTGGCCATCATGGCGGGGTTGGTCTTGGAGCTGGTGCCGGGGGCGACGGCGAAGAAGCCGGCCTCGGGGTTGATCGCGTAAAGGCGGCCGTCGCTCGCGAAGTGCATCCAGGCGATGTCGTCGCCGACGGTCCAGATCTTCCAGCCCCGCTGGGAGGCCGGGGGCACGAGCATGGCGAGGTTGGTCTTGCCGCTGGCGCTGGGGAAGGCGGCGGCGATGTAGGTGACGCGGCCCTCCGGATCCTCGAGGCCGAGGATGAGCATGTGCTCCGCGAGCCAGCCCTGCTGGCGGGCCTGCCAGCTGGCCAGGCGCAGGGCGTGGCACTTCTTCGGGAGCAGCGCGTTGCCCCCGTAGCCGCTCCCCACGCTCCAGACCATGGAGCGCTCCGGAAAGTGGCAGATGAAGCGGCGCTCGGGGCTCAGGTCCCCGATCGAATGCAGCCCGCGGACGACGTCGACCTCTCCGTTTCCCATTCTCTCCAGGGCCGGGCGTCCGACGCGGGTCATGATGTGCAGGTTGGCGACGACGTACGGGGAGTCGGTGATCTCGATCCCGGCGCGGCCGTACGCCGAGCCGGCGGGTCCCAGCAGGTAGGGGACGATATACATCGTCCGCCCCTTCATGGCGTCCTTGAACAGGGGCAGGACCCGGCTTTCGGCGTCCGCCGGCGCCATCCAGTTGTTCGTCGGCCCGGCGTCGTCCTTCTTCTCCGTGCAGATGAAGGTCAGCTGCTCGGTGCGGGCGACGTCCGACGGGTGGCTGCGGTGCAGGTAGCACCCCGGGTAGTCCTTGTCGCTCAAGGGGATAAGCGCGCCGTCCTTGAGCATCCCCTGGATGAGGCCGTCGTATTCGGCCGGGGAGCCGTCACACCAGACGACGCGGTCGGGCTTGCAGAGTTGAACGCAATCGTTGACCCAGCCGGTGAGAAGGGGGGGGACGGACGGGGACGGCACCGACGCGTTATAGCAAACCCGACGGGGGGTGGGCAACCGTTCGGGAGGTAAACGATCCGGTCAGCGGGGCGGGATGGAGGTCGGAGGCGCGACGCGGCCCAGCGAGTTGCGAGGTCCGGCCCGCTTGTGCGTCGGCTCGAAGAGCTTCGCCAGGACCTTCTCGCAGTCGCCCGGCGGCAGGGTTGCCAGGAGCTCCGGCACGCAGGCCGCGCAGCTCGAGCGGGTGCCGACCTGGAAGGCCCGCCCCTTCTCGAACTCCAGGGCGAACAGGCGGTCGCCGCACTTCCAGCAGGCGAAGATCTCTCTGCCCATCACCTCTATCGTGACGTAAACGGCACAAAAGGGACAGTCCGATTTGTGACTACTCGCCGAGGTAGGCGTCCTGGATCTTGGGGTCGGCGAGGAGGACGTCGGCCTTGTCCGCCCGGACGATGCTGCCGGTTTCCAGGACGTAGGCGCGGTGGGCGAGCTTGAGGGCCATGCGCGCGTTCTGCTCGACGAGCAGCACGGTCATGCCCCGCCGGTTGAGGTCGCGAAGGACGTCGAAGATCTTCAGGCAGATCAG
>DASVNH010000160.1:0-40690 GCA_036383955.1 Planctomycetota bacterium
AACTCTGGAGTTAACGTTGAGGCGACGCTCCAACGTTAACAGGGTTCCAGGAGGGCGAGCGGGAGGGTTTCGAAGACCTGGCCGAGGTCCAGGCCCTCGCTCGAATCGGCGAGCTCGCGGCCGCTGAGGACGTCGCGCCACCGCCGCCCCCGCAGCGCCTCGGGGAGAGTCACGCGGGTGCCGCCCCAGACGGCGGCGCCGGCGGCCCAGGGCGCCTCGGCGAGGAGGCCGCTGAAGAAGCGGCCGGTCAGGGCGACGACGGCCTCGTCGCCGCTCCGGCGCGAGAACGCGACGACGCGGCGCAGCTTGGGGCCGAGGGCGGAGAGGCCCTCGTAATCGCCGGAGCGGAACGGGGCGGGCCGGCGGCGCCGCAGGTCGAGCGCGCGGCTCGTGACCCAGAGCTTGATCCGGCCGTCCTCCGCGTTCGCCAGGAGGTCCGCTGGAGAGGCGGACGCGAGCTCCCGCAGCGCGCGGACCCGAGTCTCGAAGTCGACGGGGCGGCGGTTGTCCGGATCCACGAGCGAAAGGTCCCAGAGCTCGGTGCCCTGGTAGAAGTCGGGCACGCCCGGCGAGGCGATCTTGATCAGGGTCTGCGCGAGCGAGTTCAGCGCGCCCGACCGGATCACCGGAGCCGCGAAGGCGGCGAGGTCCTCCACGAAGGACGCGTCCGCGAGGATCTTGTCCAGGAAGCCGGTGACGAGGTCCTCGTAGGCCTTGACCGGGCTCACCCAGCTGGAATGGAGCTTCGCCTCGCGCAGCGCCTTCACGACGTAGGCCCGCAGGCGCTCCCCGTAGGCCGCGTCCGGCGTCCCCGGCCAGGTGCCCAGCAGGGTCTGGTACAGGAACAGCTCCTCCGCCGCGTCCGGCGCCGGCTCGCCGTCCGACTCCCCGCGCGCCTTGGCGTTCTTCTCCCGCCAGCGCTCCAGCGCCGCGAACCACGCGTCCGGCATCTCCGACAGGACGTCGAGCCGCGCCCGCGTGTCCTCGCCCCGCTTCGTGTCGTGGGTCGCCGTCGCCGAGAGCGCGTGCGGACGCAGCTCCGCGCGCTCGCGGCCGCGGAGATGGAACTCCTCCAGGGTCGTCCCGAAGCGCGTGAGGTCGCCGCCCACCTCGTTGATCGAGGCGAGCTCGACGTGGCGGTAGAAGGCGGTGTCCTCGAGGCCCTTGGCCATGACCGGGCTCGTCATCTGCTGGAAGCGCAGGACCCAGTCGCGGCGGGCGTCGACGTCCGCCGGCGAGAGGCCGTCGAACGGCTCCAGCAGCAGGATGCCCGCGATGAAGTCGAAGACGGACGGGCTGACCGCGGGGTTGCGGCGCTTGGCCTCCTTGATCGCGTGCGCCACGTGGCGGCGGTCCGAGGCCGAGACGGCCGCCGTCCCCGGCCGCGTGTAGGTCCGGTACACCGGGAAGCACGCCATGACCTCGGCCAGCGCCTGCTGCAGGCTGTTGAGGGTGAAGTCGCGCGAGTAGCGGTGCTGCTCCGACAGGCGGTCGAGCCGCCGCGCCAGCATCGTCAGCTCGCCCGACATCGAGACCAGCAGGATCAGCTTCCGCGCCTCGTAGAGGACGTCCTCCGGCTTCTCCTCCCGCTCCGTCAGCTTGCGGGTGCGGCGCCGGAACGCGCCCGCCGCCGTGGTGTCGATGAAGAGCCCGTTGAGGAGGTTCAGGAAGCCGTAGCCCGTCGTCCCCTCCACCGGCCAGTCCTTCGCGAGGCGCTCGTCCCGCGTCAGGATCTTCTCGACCACCAGGTAGAGCCGGCGGCCCGCCGACTCCCCCAGCCGCCGCAGCGCCTCCAGGTAGCCGAGCGGATCGAAGAGGCCGTCCACGTGGTCGACGCGGAGGCCGTCGACGGCCCCCGCCTCCACCAGCCGGCGGACGAGGCCGTGCAGGGCGTCGAAGACCCGCGGCTCCTCGACGCGGACCGCGGCCAGCTCGTTGATGTCGAAGAAGCGCCGGTAGTTGATCTCGTCGCTCGCGACGCGCCAGTGGCTGAGCCGGAAGCCCTGCTCGGCGAGCAGCGCTTCGAGGCGGTCGAAGCTCCGCGGCGCGCCCTTGACGCCGTTGAGGTCCGTCACGGACGCGAGGATGGCGGCGTTCACGGGCTCGCTCCGGGCGGCGAGCGCGGCGAGGCGCTGCTTGATGACTTCCTTTTCGCGCTGGCGCTCGCGGACCTTGTCGGGCGCGGTCTCCGCGCGCGTGGGCAGGTTGCGCAGCGCGGTGAGGATGCTTTCGAACTCGGTGAGGTCGGCGTGCCCGTCCCCGAACAGCCCGACGAGGCGGCCGAGCGCGGGCAGCAGGAGGTGGCCCCAGGTGCGCGGGCCGAGCGGCAGCGGCGTGCCGTAGACCTTCACCCAGAAGGCGCCGCCCTCGAACAGGACCTGGATCTCCTGGGACTCGATGACCTTGCCGTACTGGTCGCCCAGCACCGGCAGCAGCACCTTGTCCTTCAGGTCGGACTTGGGCGGGTCCCAGTCGACGTCGAAGAACGGCGCGTAGGGCGACGACGGGCCGTTCTCCAGGACGTCGAGCCACCACGTGTTCGCCGGATCGCCGACGCACATGTGGTTGGGGACGACGTCGAGCAGGATGCCCATGCCGCGCTCGCGGAGGGCGGCGGCGACCTTGACGAGGGCCTCCTCGGTGCCGATCTCGGGATTGAAGACGCCGGGGTCGACGACGTCGTAGCCGTGGGCGCTGCCGGCGCGGGCGCGCGTGACCGGCGAGAGATACAGGTGCGAGACGCCGAGGTCGCGGAAATAGTCGAGGAGGCCCCCGACGCGGTCGAGCGGAAAGCCCGCGTTCAGCTGGAGTCGGTACGTCGCGCCCGGGGCGGTCGGCGCGTTCATGGAAGACTCCAGTATAGGATCCCGGGACCCTCCCGAAAACCCCGACTCCTCCGGTTCGCGAAAGAAAATCGGGACTCCCTTGTCGCCCCCCCGCCCGGATACGAGAATGGAGCGATGCCTGAAGCCCCCCGGGACGTCGCGCACATCCTCATCGAAGACGTCCACCCGTCGGTCGACGCCGGCCGCTGGCCGGCCAAGCGGATCGCGGGGCGCCCCTGCGGCGTCGAGGCCGCGATCCTCCGCGACGGCCACGTCAACCTGCGCGCCGTCCTGCTCTGGCGGCGGGCGGACGTCGAGGCCTGGTCCGAAGCCCCGTTCGCCTGCGTCGAGCCCGGCCTCGACCGCTGGCGCGGCGAATTCCCCCTCGCGGCCCCCGGTGCGCATCTCTTCGCGATCCGCGCCTGGACGGACCTCTACGGGACGTGGCTCGACGACCTCCGCCGCCGCGTCGAGTCCGGCCTCCAGGTCCGGAGCGAGGCGCTCGAAGGCGCCGCGCTGCTCGACCGCGTCGCGGCCGGCGCGAGCGGCGGCGACGCCGGGGCCCTCAAGGCCGCCTCCGCGCGGCTCAAGGGCGCCGCCGACCGTCCCGCCGACGCGCTCGCCGCCGCCGCCGACCCCGCGCTGCGGAAGGTCGTCGACCGCCTCCAGCCCCGGGACGACGAAGTCACGACGGCCCCGCTGCGCGTCTACGCCGACCGCGCGCGCGCGCTGGTCGGGGCCTGGTACGAGCTGTTCCCGCGCTCGCAGGGCGCGGTCCCGGGGCGGGCGTCGACGCTGCGCGAGGCGGAGCGGCGCTTCCCGGACCTGAAGAAGATGGGCTTCGACGTCCTGTACCTGCCGCCGATCCATCCGATCGGGACGACGCACCGGAAGGGGAAGAACAACAGCCTGACGGCGAAGCCGGGGGAGCCGGGAAGCCCGTGGGCGATCGGGAGCCCGGCGGGGGGGCACGACGCGGTGGCGCCGGAGCTGGGGACGCTCCGCGACTTCGACCATTTCGTCGCGGAGGCGGCGCGCCACGGGATGGAGATCGCCCTGGATTTCGCGCTGCAGTGCTCGCCCGACCATCCCTGGGTGAAGACCCACCCGGAGTGGTTCTACCGGCGGCCGGACGGCTCGATCAAGTACGCCGAGAACCCGCCGAAGAAGTACGAGGACATCTATCCGCTGAACTTCGACAGCGAGGACCGCGCGGGGCTGTTCAAGGAGATCCGGCGGGTCCTGCAGGTCTGGATCGACCACGGGGTGAAGATCTTCCGGGTGGACAACCCGCACACGAAGCCGCCCGGCTTCTGGGAATGGCTGATCGCGGACATCCAGGCGAAGCATCCCGACGTCCTGTTCCTCGCGGAGGCCTTCACGCGCCCGCCGATGATGAAGGCGCTGGGCAAGCTCGGCTACACGCAGTCGTACACCTACTTCGCCTGGCGCACCGGCAAGGCCGAGCTGACCGCGTACCTCGAAGAGCTCAGCCGGCCGCCGGCGTCGGAGTACTTCCGCCCGAACTTCTTCATCAACACGCCCGACATCCTGCCCAAGATCCTGGTCGACGGCGGGCGCCCGGCCTTCCGGCAGCGCCTGGTCCTCGCCGCCACGCTGTCCCCGAGCTACGGCATCTATTCCGGCTACGAGCTCAACGAGAACGCCGCGATCCCCCACCAGGCCTTCCCCGACGACGTCGAATACGCCGACTCGGAGAAGTACGAGATCCGGGTCCGCGACTGGGACGCGCCGGGGAACATCAAGGACCTGGTCGCGCGGCTGAACGCGATCCGGCGCGAGAACCCCGCGCTTCAGGAGCTCTCCAACCTGCGCTTCCTGACGACGTCCGACGACCAGCTCCTCGCCTACGTCAAGCGGAGCGGCGGGAACACGCTCCTCGTGGTCGTGAACCTCGACGTCCATCGCGTCCGGGAGGGCATGGTCGACGTCCCCGGCGCCGCGATCGGGCTGGACGAGGGGGCGCCCTACGTCGTGCGCGACCTGCTCACCGACGCCCGCTATCCCTGGGGCGGGCGCAACTACGTCCGGCTGGACCCGGCGGTCGAGCCGGCCCACGTGTTCCGGGTGGAGAGGCCTTCGTGAAGGCGCGCCGCGGCTACGCCGGTCCCGAGACGCCGCTCTGGTACAAGGACGCCGTCATCTACGAGGTGCACCTCCGCGCCTTCCACGACTCGAACGCCGACGGCATCGGCGACTTCCCCGGCCTGACCGAGAAGCTCGACTACCTGAAGGACCTGGGGATCAACACCCTCTGGCTCCTCCCCTTCTACCCCTCCCCGCTCAAGGACGACGGCTACGACATCGCCGACTACGAGAACATCCACCCGATGTACGGCACCATGGCCGACTTCCAGCTCTTCCTGAAAGAGGCCCACCAGCGCGACTTGAAAATCATCACCGAGCTCGTCATCAACCACACCTCGGACCAGCACGGCTGGTTCCAGCGCGCGCGCCGCGCCCCGGCCGGCCATCCCCACCGCGATTTCTACGTCTGGAGCGACTCGCCCGAGAAGTACAAGGACGCCCGGATCATCTTCAAGGACTTCGAGGCTTCCAACTGGACCTGGGATCCCGTCGCCAAGGCCTACTACTGGCACCGCTTCTACTCCCACCAGCCCGACCTCAACTTCGACAACCCCGAGGTCCACAAGGCCGTCAAGCAGGCCCTCGACTTCTGGTTCGACAAGGGCGTCGACGGACTCCGCCTCGACGCCATCCCCTACCTCTTCGAGCGCGAGGGGACGTCGTGCGAAAACCTCCCCGAGACCCACGCGTATCTGAAGACCGTCCGGGCGCACCTCGACGCCCGCCACAAGAACCGCCTGCTGCTCGCCGAGGCGAACCAGTGGCCCGAGGACGCCACCGCCTATTTCGGCGACGGCAACGAATGCCACATGGCCTTCCACTTCCCGATCATGCCCCGCATGTTCATGGCCGTGCACATGGAGGACCGGTATCCGCTGATCGACATCCTGGATCAGACCCCGCCGATCCCCGCGAACTGCCAGTGGGGCCTCTTCCTCCGGAACCACGACGAGCTCACGCTCGAGATGGTGACCGACGAGGAGCGCGACTACATGTACCGGGTCTACGCCCACGACCCGCGGGCCCGCATCAACCTCGGCATCCGGCGCCGCCTGGCCCCGCTGCTCGCGAACAACCGGCGCAAGATGGAGCTCCTCAACGGCCTGCTCTTCTCGCTGCCCGGCACGCCGGTCATCTACTACGGCGACGAGATCGGGATGGGCGACAACATCTACCTGGGCGACCGCGACGGCGTGCGCACCCCGATGCAGTGGAGCTCCGACAAGAACGCCGGCTTCTCGCGCGCCAACCCGCAGAAGCTCTACCTCCCCGTCACCATCGATCCCGAGTACCACTACGAGGCGATCAACGTCGAGTCCCAGCAGGGCAACCCGCACTCGATGCTCTGGTGGATGAAGCGGCTGATCTCCCTGAGCCGGAAGCACAAGGCCTTCGGGCGCGGCACGATGGAGATCCTCCACCCCGAGAACCGCAAGGTCTTCGCCTTCATCCGCCAG
Organism: Planctomycetota bacterium; assembly: GCA_036383955.1. Classification (GTDB taxonomy): domain Bacteria; phylum Planctomycetota; class MHYJ01; order MHYJ01; family JACPRB01; genus JACQFK01. The sequence goes on from DASVNH010000160.1 coordinate 6,392, forward strand.
CACGAGGACGAGACCCTGCTCGCCGTCTTCAACCTCTCCCGCTTCGTGCAGTTCGTCGAGCTCGATCTCGGCCGCTTCAAGGGGCGCCGGCCCGTCGAGCTCTTCGGCCGCACCGAGTTCCCGGCCGTCGGCGAAGATCCCTACCTCCTCACCCTGGGACCCCACGCGTTCTACTGGTTCCGCCTCGACACCGCGCCGGTCCCGTCCTCCGCCGCGCCCGCCGCCCCGGCCGCCATCGAGGTCGAGGCGCGCTGGACCGCCGTGTTCGAGAGCCGCGCGCGCGCCGCCCTCGAGGAGGCCTTCGCCCGCTGGATGCCCGCCCGGCGCTGGTTCGCCGGGAAGGACCGCGTCATCAAGGCGATGCGGATCCTCCACGTCGTCCCCTTCGGCGCCGACGGCGACGACGCCGTGTTCGCCGGCGTCCAGGCGGAGTTCATCGACGGCACCCGCCAGACCTACTCGATCCCCCTTTCCTTCGCCTCGGGCGAGCGCGCCCTGACGACCCTCCACGCCGCCCCCGGCGCCGTCATCGCCTCGCTCCGCGTCCGCGGGACGTCGGGCGAACGATCGGGCGTGATCTACGACGCCGTCCACGATCCGGCCTTCGCGGCGGACCTCCTCGAGGCCCTGGGACGTCGCCGCCAGTTCCGCGGCCGCGGCGACCGCGTCCAGATGACCCCGACGCCCGGCTTCCGCCGGCTCCGCGGGCCCGACAGCCAGCCTCTCGCCGCCCAGCCCGTCAAGACCGAGCAGAGCAACTCGTCCATCGTCTACGGCGACCGCCTGATCCTGAAGCTCATGCGGCGCCTCGAGCCCGGCCTCAATCCGGACCTGGAGATCGGCCGCTTCCTCATGGAGCGCGCCGACTTCAAGGCGTCCCCGCCCGTCGGCGGCTACCTCGAGTACGCGAAGCCCAACGAGCCGCCGATGATCCTCGGCATCCTCAGCGGCTTCGTCCCCAACCAGGGCGACGCCTGGACCTACACCCGCGACGCCCTGGACCGCTACTACGAGGCCGTGGTGTCGCGTGCCCAGCCCCTCTCCTCCGCCCCCGCCCGGCCGCTCCTCGACCTCGTCGACAGCGCGCCGCCCGCCGACTTCCTCGAGATCGCGGGCGCCTACCTCGAGGTCGCCCGCAGCCTCGGCCTGCGCACGGCCGACCTCCACCTGGCCCTCGCCTCCGCTCCCGACGACAAGGACTTCTCGCCGGAGCCCTACACCCCCTTCTATCAGCGCTCCGTCTACCAGTCGATGCGCAACCAGGTCGGGCAGGTCTTCCCCCTCCTGCGGAAGCGCCTCGACAGCCTGTCCCCGCCCGCCCGCGAAGAGGCGCGCCGGATCCTCGACCTTCAGCCCGCCATCCTCGAGCGCTTCCAGGCCATCGCCCGCACCAAGATCAGCACCTGCCGGATCCGGATCCACGGCGACTTCCATCTCGGCCAGGTGCTCCACACCGGCAAGGACTTCGTCATCCTCGACTTCGAGGGCGAGCCCGCGCGGCCGCTCAGCGAGCGCCGCCTCAAGCGCTCGCCCGTCCGCGACGTGGCCGGCCTGCTCCGCTCGCTCCAGTACGCGGCCTACAGCGCGCTGGAGGCCGTCGAACGCGAGGAGGAAATCCCCGCCGACCGCCTGGCGGGGCTCGAAGCCGGCGCCCGCCTCTGGATCGCCTGGGCGTCGTCGGCCTACCTGCGCGCCTACCTCGAGCGCGCCGGCAAGGCCGCCTTCCTGCCGGCCACGCGCGAGACGCTGTCGATCCTCCTCGACGCCTTCCTCCTCGACCGCTGCGTCTCGGAGATCGGCTACGAGCTGGCCCACCGGCCCGACTGGATCCGCATTCCGATGCGCGGCCTGCTCCGCCACCTCGAACCGGCGGGGCACGCCTGAGCGCCGCCTTCGTCCCCGGCGCCGTCCCGCTCGGGGACGGACGCTGCCGCTTCACCGTCTGGGCGCCCGCGTTCGATACGGCGGCCGTGCGGGTCGGCGGCCGGCTTGCGCCGCTCGCGCGCGACGCCCGCGGCGTCTTCACGGCCGAGGTCGACGGCGTCCGGGCGGGCGCGCTCTACAAGATCCGGCTCGGCGACACCGACGACCGGCCCGACCCGGCCTCGCGGCACCAGCCGGAGGGGCCGCACGGGCCGTCGAAGGTCGTCGATCCCGCGCACCCCTGGACGGACGCCGCCTGGACGGGCGTGCCCCTCGAGCGGCTGGTCTTCTACGAGATCCACGTCGGGACGTTCACGCCCGAAGGCACGTTCGACGCGGCGATCGGGAGGCTCGACGCCCTCGCCGAGCTGGGCGTGACGGCCGTCGAGGTCATGCCCGTCTCGCAGTTCCCGGGCGCGCGCGGCTGGGGCTACGACGGCACGTTCCCGTTCGCGGTCCAGGACAGCTACGGCGGGCCGGCGGCGATGAAGCGCTTCGTCGACGCCTGCCACGCGCGCGGCCTCGCGGTCGCGCTGGACGTCGTCTACAACCACTTCGGCCCCGACGGCAACTACCTCTGGGGCACGGGGCCGGCGTTCACCGACCGCTATCACACGCCCTGGGGCGCGGCGATCAACGTCGACGGCCCCGGCAGCGACGAGACCCGCGAGTTCCTGATCCAGAGCGCGCTGATGTGGGCGCGGGAGTTCCACGTCGACGCCCTCCGCCTGGACGCGGTGGACACGATCATCGACGTCTCGGCGCGGCCGTTCCTGGCGGAGCTGGCGGAGCGGGTGAAGGGCGCGGGACGTCGGGTCCACGTCATCGCGGAGAGCGACCGGAACGATCCGAAGCTGGTGCGCGACTACGGGCTCGACGCGATCTGGAACGACGACTTCCACCACGCGCTGCGGACGCTGCTGACGGACGAGCGGGACGGGTACTACGCGGACTTCGGCGCGCCGGAGCAGCTGGCGCGGGCGTTCGCGGAGGGCTTCGTCTACCAGGGCGAGCGCTCGACGTTCCGGGAGCGGCGGCAGGGGGTGTCGTCGAAAGACCTGGAGCCCTCGCGCTTCGTGGTCTTCGCGCAGAACCACGACCAGGTGGGCAACCGGATGAGCGGCGACCGCCTGGGCGCGAAGATCTCCGTCGACCGGCTGAAGCTGGCGGCGGCGGCGGTGATCCTCTCGCCGAACCTGCCGCTGCTGTTCATGGGCGAGGAGTACGGGGAGACGGCGCCGTTCCCCTACTTCGTGAGCCACACGGATCCGGGGCTGATCGAGGCGGTGCGGCAGGGGCGCCGGGCCGACCACGTCCGCTTCCACTGGCCGGGCGAGCCGCCCGACCCGCAGGCGGAGGCGACGTTCCGCTCGGCGGTCCTTCATCCGGAGCGGGGGAACCCGGAGCTGCGCGCCTGGTACAAGGCGCTGCTGGCGCTGCGCCGCGAGCCGCCCTTCTCGACGCTGCGCCGCGAGAGCGTGAGCGCCGCCGCCCGCGGGCGGACGGTGGTCGTCGAGCGCACGACCCCCGAGGCCCGGGCCGTCCTGCACCTGCACTTCGGCGATCCGGTCGAGGTCCCCCTCCCGCCCGGCCGCTGGACCCTCGCGCTCGATTCGCCGCTCGCGAAGATCTACCGGGCATAACAGGTCACGGTCAAGGTCAAGGTCAAGGTCAAGGAGCGGTCCCCCCTGCCCCCCCGGGGGGGACGGGGGGTGTGTCCTTGACCTTGCCCTTGACCTATACTTGGGGCATGGCTGGGTACTCGGGAACGCCGCTGGCGAAGAAGCTCGGGCTCAAGGCCGGGCTGAGGTCGCACGTCGAGAATCCGCCGGCCGGCTACGCGAAGACGCTCGGCACCTCCCTGCCGCGGCGCGACGAGGGCGAGCTCGACTTCATCCAGGCCTTCGTGCGCGACGAAGCCGAGCTGCGCGCGCTGATGCCCGCGATGAAGGAGCGGCTCGCGAAGACCGGGATGCTCTGGATCAGCTGGGCGAAGAAGACGTCGAAGCTCTTCGCCGGCGTCACCGAGGACAAGGTCCGCGCCCTCGCGCTGGAAAACGGCCTCGTGGACGTGAAGGTCTGCGCCGTCGACGACGACTGGTCCGGCCTGAAGCTGGTCTACCGGTTGAAGGACCGCTGACCGCTTTGCGGATGGGCGGAGACGCGAGCGCCGTTAGCTCCCCATGATGATTCTGCTTCTCCTCGCGCTCCAGGCCCAGGACAAGCCCGCGCCCGACGTGGCCGACCACAAGTACGGCGACCATGCGCGGAACGTCTTCGACCTCTGGCGGCCGTCGGGAGACGGCCCCTTCCCGCTCGTGCTCTACATCCACGGCGGCGGCTTCATGGCCGGCGACAAGAAGACGCTCGGCGCCGGGACGCTCAAGGCCTATCTGGCCGAAGGCTGGGCCGTCGCCGCGATCAACTACCGCTTCACCGACGCCGCGCCCGCGCCGGCCCAGTACCTCGACTGCGCCCGCGCGCTCCAGACGCTGCGGCACCGCGCGAAGGAATGGAAGCTCGATCCGAAGCTCGTCGCGTCGACCGGCGGCTCGGCCGGCGCGGGGACGTCGATGTGGCTCGCCTTCCACGACGACCTGGCCGACCCCAAGAGCGAGGATCCGGTGCGGAGGGAGTCGACCCGCCTTTCCGTGATCGTGGTGAGCAACGGCCAGTGCTCCTACTCGCCGCTCTTCGCCGAGAAGATCGGGATGCCGCGGCCGAACTTCGAGCGGCACAAGTTCTTCAAGCCCTTCTACGACCTGAAGGACGGCGAGTTCGACACCCCCCAGGCCCAGGAACGCTACGAGAAGATGGCGGCCGTCACGTACCTCACGAAGGACGACCCGCCCGCGCTGCTCACGTACAGCTACGTGAACGAGGAGGTGACGGCGACGTCCAACCTGGAGCTGGTGGTCCACCACCCGAAGCTCGGCTACGCGCTGAAGGAGCGCATGGACGCGCTGGGAATCGAGTGCAAAGTGGTCTGCAAGGACCAGCCGCCGGTGTCGGCCGTCGACTTCATCCGCAAGCACTTCAAGAAGTAAGCCCTACTTGAGCAGGATCACCGTGCGGCCCGGCGGGAGCGGCTGAACGCCGCCGGGCAGGACGAGCTCGCCGGCCGTCGGCACGTTCACTTCGAGGCGATGCCCCCCCTCCACCGGCTGGACGTCGAACTCGAACGGCCCCGGCGGCGCGTGGGCGGTCGCCCGCACCCGGCCGAGGGTGGCGAGCCGGGGCTGGATCCGCCAGCGGGCGTAGCCGGGCGCGAGAGGCCGGAGCCCCAGCAGATCCGTGAAGAGCAGCTGCAGGGGCGCGACCGCGCAGTGGCTCCACATGTCGGTCGAGTCGGGACGGACCGTCCAGGTCTCCTGCACGGTGTTGTTCAGGAGGACCGACGGCAGCGTCGCCCAGCGCTCGCGGTACTCCCGCAGGACGACGTCCGCCCGGTCCTTCCGGCACAGCGCCCAGTGCCTCCAGACCGTGTTGGCCGGAAAGGAGATCCCCAGCTCGGGAGGCCGCTCCACCAGGGCCCGGAGCGCCGCCCGATCATTGCCCTTCGGGCACTGGTCGTAAAGGATCGACGTCGCGAGCGAGCGGTCGCAGAGCCGGGGCTTCTTCTCCTCCCCGAGCCAGGGCAGGTTGTTGACGAAGAGGCCGAGCTCCTCGCTCCAGTACGCGCGGACGGCCGCCTCGAGGATCTCGCGGCCGACGCGTTCGGCCCGCGAGGCGCGCTCCTCGTCGCCGAACGCGCGGGCCAGCGGCGCCAGCGCGTGGCCGAGCATGGCGGACACGTAGAGGTTGTAGGCGCAGCGCTTGTACTTCTGGGCCGGATAGCAGTCGTTGCGGTCCATCCAGACCGACGGCGTGCCGAAGTCCTCCACGGGCAGCAGGCCGTCGGGCCGGCGCAGCCGCTCCAGGGTGTCGGCGAAGACGAGCAGGCGGGGATAGGGCTCGCGGACGCCGTCGAGGTCGCCCGTGTCGAGGTAGTAGCTCCAGCAGTCGAAGAAGAAGCCCACGCCCTCGTCGAAGAGGGGGCCGTAGCGGAACGCGCCGATCTGGCGCTGGCCGATCCGGCGCATCCGGTCGGTGGCCGGCCACGCGTCCATGAAGTAGCCGTCGAGCGTGAGCCCTTCGCTGAACGTGCGGAGGAAGCGCCGCCCGGCCCGGGTTTCCCCGAAGGCGAGGCGCGCGGCGGCGTTCTGGTGGCCGGCGTCCCCGGGATACTGCTGCCGCTCGCGCCCCATGCCGTCCACCACGTGGTCCTGCTGGCTGCAGCGCAGCGTGTTCAGGCAGGCGTCGAAGAGCCGCCCCAGCGCCGGCTCGTCGGTCGTCACGCGCGCCTCGGCGCGCCAGGGATAGAGGCGGCGGGTGACGCCGACGTCCCGGATCCGCACGGGGCGCGAGGCGCCGCGGACGTGGAGCTGGAGCCAGCGCAGGCCCTCGTAGTCGAACGTCTCGAAGCGCTGGCGCCCTTCGCGGCAGATGAAGCGGGACCACGCGAAGAAGTGGGTGTCGAGCCAGCCGGCCCGGGCGGGATCGTGGGACTCCTGCGTCATGAGCTCGACGACCGTCCCCTCGGGCGCGTCGATCGTGAAGTGAGGCCAGCCGACGAGCTCCTCGGCGAACTCGAACGTCGCGAGGACGGCGGTGCCGGCGGGCAGCTCCCAGACGCCGGGCTCGACCTCCCGGGCCGCGGCCTCCGGGACGATCTCGAACGAGCCCGGGGTGCGGGACTCGAACCAGTCGAGCGGATCGCGGTTCCATCGAACGCGGGCGGAGGCCGCGAGGCGGCGGGCCGGGACGTCGACGCGCCGCAGGAGCGGCGTCTGGCGCGCGCGAAGGCAGGTGCCCGCGCCGGAGGCCGTCTGGTCTTCCATCGCGTCGGGATAGCGCAGGGCGAGGCTGGACTGGTCGGCGCGGCCGTCGACGGCCATCGCCGGGAGCCATCGGGCGTCGGGCACGTACGCGGGGGTGTCCCAGCCGGCCGGGTGGAGCCGGGCGTCGAACTCCTCCTGCAGCGCGCGCAGGTACCAGCGGCGGTAGTGTCCGGGGCGGTGGGCGCGGTCGAGGAACGACATCCAGCGCGCGTCGGAGACGACCCGGTCCGCCGTCCCGGGCGCTTCGAGCCGCAGGTGGAAGAGCAGGCCGGGTTTGCCGGCGACCCAGGTGCCGTCGCCGCGGCCGTAGTGGAGGACTTCCACCCCGATGACGTGGCGGCCGGGCGTGAGGAGCCGGGTGAGGTCGAGGGGATCGACGTCGAGCGAGCGGGGATCGGACGGGGCGGGCCCCCATTGGACGACCTCGCCGTCGACGGTCAGCCGGTAGCGGCTGTCGGCCGTGATCCAGCCGCGCGCGCTCGAGAGGGGGCGGTCGACGACGACCTCGCGGCGGAAGAGGACGAAGGTGCTGGGCAGGGTCCGCGCGGACGGGAACCAGATCCAGCGGGCCGGCGCCAGGTCGAGCCGATGGGGCACGCCGGTGTCGGGCCCGAGGCGGTTCATCTCCTCGACCGAGAGGGGCTTCTCGACGGCCTGCGTCAGGAGCGCCAGGAGAAACGGGATCATCGCCCCGTAGGTGCCGCTCCGCGCGTCAAAGATAACGGCTCGACTCAGGACGTGAAGAGCGAAGGCGCGGCGAACCACAGGATCAAGGCGGTCGCGACGCCCGCCGCGAACAGCCCCGACGGCCCGTAGAGCCAGAACTTCACGCCGAAGCGGAGGAACGTGCCCTGCTTCAGGGCGCGCCTGTACCCCAGCAGCGGCAGCGCCAGGAATCCGCCCGCCAGCGTGAGGAGCAGCGGCGTCTGGAACGGCGGGGTCTCGGCCCGGAAGGGATTCGGTTTCTTCGGCTTCGCCAGCGTGGCCTGCAGCGTGAAGGACGTCGCGTAAAAGCCCAGCGCGAAGTAGCCGAGGATCAGAATGACCACGATCTTCATGGCTTCATCCGATCTTATAGCGGACCATCCGCGTGAACCGGTCGCTGTCCTCGAGGTCCCGCAGGACGACGCGTTCGCCGTTGTCGAGCACCAGCGTCACGCGGTCGCCCCACGGGGACAGGACCACGATCACGGGCAGGAAGACGGTGTAGATCAGCAACGCGAAGACGATCAGGCAGCCGTACTTGTAGGCGACGACGAGGCCCTGGGGCATCTGGCCCGCCAGCTGCTCCAGGGTGTTTTTGTATTCGAACGCGCCGGGATAGCGGTCGATGGACAGGATCCGCGTCCACGCCACGACGCCTCTCCGCGGCATCTCGAGGCCCTTCTCCGGATCGACGTGGATCCAGATCAGGTTCCGGCGGGCGATCTGGACCGCGCAGAGGACGGGGCCCAGGAACAGGAAGCTGCCGATCGTGACGAGCGCGATCACGAGCTCTTCCCCGCGCGGCGCGCCCTCCTTCCAGGACGCCCAGGCCACCAGTCCCGCGAGGCCGGTCAGGATGAGCGCGGACGCCACGAACGGCCAGAGGGTTCCCCCGGAGCGGAACGTCTCCTTCTGGATCTTCCCCGCCTCCGCGATCTTCCGGAGCGCCGCGTCCTTCGTCCAGCCGCAGTAGACGCAGCGAGGGACGTCGCCCACGATCCTCCGCCCGCACCCGCCGCATTCCATGTCCGATCCTGAGTGTACCCTCAGGAAAACCCCTGCGCCTCCGGTCCTGACTCTTACTTCTTGAAGTCGGGGACCAGCCGCTCGGCGTTGCCGTGGTAGAGCTTCTCCAGGACTTCCGGCGGGAGCTTGGCGCCCGCCAGGCGCATCCACTCCGCGCCGAAGCCTCCCGGCTCCAGAAGGTCGACGCGATCCGTCTCGAAGTACTCGAAATAGCGGCTGTACGCGAGGGCCTGCCGGTCCTGCCAGCGGCGGACCGCGGCGAGGTCCTTCAGGTCGATCCGGTTCCAGTCCGGGTCGTCGATGCCGTACACCAGGAAGTTTTTGACCTTGGACTTCCGCCCCGCCAGGAGGCCGCCGATGTCGGTCCCGAACAGGACGCGGTCCTGGTACTTGACGAAGAATTCTCGGACGGTCTTGGGATTCAGGCGGCCCAGCATCCGCAGCCGCGCCCCGCATTCCACGTGCAGATTGGGATAGCGGTCGAGGCGCTCGGCCAGGCCCGCGAGGTCGAGCGTCATGCTGGCGAAGTGGGCCCCGACAAAGACGGTCTTGGGGTGCTTCGCGACCACCGCGTCCCGCTGCGCGATGAGGTCCTCCCATTTCGGCATCCCGGCGATCTTGTAGTACTGGTCCTCCTCGGTCCGCGCGCCGTAGTGGAAGCTGTTGGGGGTCAGCGGATACCAGTACTCCCGCGGGTCGGCCGAGTGGATGAAGACGACCAGCCCCAGCTCGCCGCAGGCCGTCCAGAAGGGGTCGAGCCGAGGGTCGTCGATGCGGACGAGCTGGCCGCCGGCGTCCCGGATGAACATCCCGAGGTCCTTCCAGATCTTGACGCCGCGGACGCCCGCCGCGGCGGCGCGCCGGAGCTCCCGGACCAGGCCGTCGACGAAGCCCCCCTCCTGGAGGCCCTCCAGGTCGGCCCGCGTGAACTTGGGAAAGAGGACCATGCGCCCGGGAAACGCCTTCTGGATCTCGATCCAGCCGGGCAGCGTGCCGTCGACGCGCCCGGCGTCGAGGTTCGCGACGGCGCGAACCCCCGCGCGATCCAGCATCTCCATCCGGATCCGCGCGCTCTCCGGGTCGGGCGCGTCGCAGTGGTGGTGGATGTCGATGATCCGGTACGACGTCCGGAAGGGCGGTCGAGCGACCTCCTGCGCGCCGGCGGCGGCGCAGAAGGCGATGAGAAGTCCGATCAGACGCATGGGTGGGTCCTCAGGATGACTTCTATACGGATGCCGACCGACGTCCGGGTGACCGCGTAAACTAAAGCCATGTGGCCGTTGGGGCTCGCCGCCCTGCTCCTTGCCCTGAGCGGAGTCGAAGGGCTGGCGCAGGAGAAGCCGTCCGAGAAGGACATCCAGGCCCTCCTGGCCAGGTTCTGCGTCGACTGCCACGGCGGCGCCAAGCCGAAGGCCGACCTGAACCTGGAGGCGTCGGTCGTCCCCCGCCGGACGTGGAAGAAGATCCACGACATGCTCCACGCCGACGAGATGCCGCCCCCGGAGAAGCCGCGGCCCACGCCGGCGGAACGGGAGCGCATCACGGACTGGGCGCGGGACGTCCTCGCCCGGCCGTCGATCGGCGGCCGGCGCGATCCCGGCCCCGCCGTGATCCGCCGCCTCAACCGGATCGAGTACAACAACACGGTCTTCGACCTGTTCCGGGTCTTCAAGCGCCCCCGCGGCCAGAACATCTACTACGATCCGGCGAAGGGGGGCATGCCCGACACCCTGCGGATCCGGCCCGACAGCTATCAGCCCACCGTGATGGTGAGCCTGCCGACGGACGACGTCGCCCACGGCTACAGCACCATCGGCGAGGCCCTCTCCCTCCCGCCCTTCCTCCTGGAGCGATACCTGCGCGCCGCCGCCGAGGTGACGGACAAGTGCCGCGACGCCCTCCAGGGCATGTTCGACAAGGCGAAGGGGGCGTCGGACGGGGACAAGGCCCGCGCGCTGCTCGCGAGCCTGGCGGCGCGGGCGTGGCGACGTCCCGTCGCGCCCGCCGAAGTGGACCGCTTGTTCGGCTTTTTCGAACAGGCGGCGCGGGACGGCGAGACGCCCCTGAACGCCGTGAAGGTCGCCGTCCAGGCGATCCTGGTCGCGCCCGACTTCCTGTACAAAGTGGAGAAGGACGGCCCCGACGACGACCCGCGGGCGGTCCGGCCGCTGCGCGACTACGAGCTGGCGACGCGGCTCTCCTATTTCCTGTGGAGCTCGATGCCCGACGACGAGCTCTTCCGTCTCGCGGCCGACGGCAAGCTGCGCGATCCGGCGGTCCTCGAGGCCCAGGCGCGGCGCCTGCTCCGGAGCGCGAAGTCGATCGAGCTGGCGGACGTCTTCGCGATGCAGTGGCTGAAGCTCGAGGCGCTCGACGCCGTCATGCCCGACCCGGTCCTCTTCCCCGCGTTCTACATCGGGGACACGTCCAAGGCGATGCGCATCGAAGCGGCCCTCTTCTTCGAGACCGTCATGGCGGAGGACCGGAGCATCCTGGAGTTCATCGACGCGGACTGGTCCTACCTCAATCCGCTGCTGGCGCGCGTCTACGGGATCTCGCCCGGCGGCACCAAGGGGGACTGGAAACGGATCACGCTCCCCGACAAGAACCGCGGCGGCGTCATCACCCTGGCGGGCGTGCTGGCGGTGACGTCCAGCGCCACCCGCAGCAACCCCGTCAAGCGCGGCACCTGGCTGCTCGAAACGATCCTGGGGGCGCCGCCTCCGCCGCCGATCGCCGGCGCGGGGACGATCCCGGACGAGCCGACGGCGGCCGACGGCCCGAGCGTCCGCCAGAAGCTGGAGCGGCACCGCGCGGACCCGCGCTGCGCCTCGTGCCACAAGCGGATCGACCCCCTGGGCTTCGCGCTGGAGAACTACGACCCGATCGGCGTCTGGCGCGAGAAGGACGGCATCGCTCCCGTGGACGCGCTGGGGACGCTTCCGGACGGCACGACCTTCAACGGACCCGCCGAGCTCAAGAGGCTCATCCTCACGAAGTACAAGAGCGACTTCGTCCGCTGCCTGACCGAGCATCTGATGACGTACGCGCTCGGGAGGAAGGTCGACTACTACGACGACCCGAGCGTGCGGGAGATCGTGCGGGAGGTCGAGAAGGACGGCTACCGCTTCTCGCGGCTCATCGTCGAGATCGTCAAAAGCTACCCCTTCCGGCACCGGCGGAATCGAGAAGCCCATGATGAATAGGAGGACCCTCCTGCGCGGCGCGGGGGTCGCGATCGGCCTGCCCTGGCTCGAGGCCATGGCGGCCGTCGACAAGCCCCCCGTGCGCCTCATGTTCGTCTACGCGCCCGGCGGGTTCCTCATGAAGGACTGGCTCACGACGACGCTCGAGCCGCTCGATCCGTCGGACGTCCTGATTCTGTCCGGCCTCGACAGCCGCAACGGCGAGGAAGGCGGCAACGGCCATCCCGCCGCGTGCGCGCCGTGGCTGTCGAGCGCCCCGATCAACAAGCGGGACGCGGGCGGCTACTGCACCGAGCTGTCCGTCGACCAGATCCTGGCGCGGCGGCTGGGGGAGTCGACGCGCCTGGCCTCGCTGGAGCTCGGCACGCAGGACAATCCGGTGGCGATCCACACGAGCAACATCTCCTGGCGGGCCCCCGGGTCGCCGATGGGCAAGGAAGTTCATCCGCGCGCGGTCTTCAGCCGGCTTTTCGGCGATCCCAAGGGGGACAAGTACCGGAAGAGCGTGCTCGACTTCGCCCGGGACGGCGCGAGCCGGCTGCGGGAGTCGGTCGGCGCGGCGGACCGCCACAAGATGGACGAGTATCTGGATTCGGTGCGCTCGATCGAGAAGCGGATCCAGTTCGTCGAGAAGAACAACCCGGCCCCGCCTCCCAAGGTCGAGTGGCTGGAGAAGCTTCCCGACGACGCCGCCCCGCGCGCCAAGGGAGCGGCCCCGGGCATTCCGATCCGGGAGCACATCGAGATGCTGTCCGAGCTCGTGGCGCTGGGCTTCCAGGCCGACAGCACGCGGGTGGTCACGTTCATGTACGGGAACGAGGACACCTTCCCCGCCCTGCCCGAGATCGGCGCGGCGGACCATCACGGGCTCGCCCACGCCGCCTGGTTCGCCTATTCCCGCGAGGCCCGGACGGCGGAGGAGGCGGCGGCGGTCGAGGGGCACAAGAAAGTCGACCGCTGGAAGGTCGAGCGCTTCGCGCATCTGCTGCGCAAGCTCAAGGCGATCCGGGAGGGCGACGGCACGCTGCTGGACAACTGCCTGATCCTCTTCGGCAGCGGGCTGAGCTGGGGCGGAGGCCACCTGCGCACCGACCTGCCGCTCGTCCTGGCCGGCGGCGGAGGCGGGCAGGTGCGCCCGGGACGTCGGCTGCGCTTCCCCAAAGGCACCCCGCTGCCGAACCTGTACTTGTCGATGCTGGACGCCGCGGGCGTGAAGCTCGACCGCCTCGCCGACAGCACGGGCCGCCTGCCCGGGCTGTAAACGTCGCGTCCGCCGCGGGAGCGGATCGGCCTGGTAGATGTCGAGATGGCTGCTCGTCGCGCTGCTCGTCCCCCAGGACCTGGACTGGCCCCGCACCTTCGAGCACGGCGGCGACCGGGTCGTCGTGTATGACCCGCAGGTCGACGCCTGGGACGGCTTCGAAAAGCTCAAAGGCCGCTCCGCCGTCGCCGTCCGGCCCTCCGGCGGCCAGGAGCGCTTCGGCGTCTTCGAGTACGCGGTGGACACGGAGACCGACTTCGACACCCGCCAGGTGCTGCTCAAGAACCGGACGATCACGGCGGCGCGCTTCTCGGGAGTCGCCCAGGAGGAGGCGGCGAAGCTCGACGACGTCCTCCGCCGCGTGCTCGCCGCGAAGCCCACGCTCACGGCGTCGCTCGACTTCCTCCTGGCCTACATCCAGGACCGGGCCGGCCAGGTCAAGACCGTCGAGGTGAACCTCGAGCCGCCCCCGATCTACGCCTCTCAGAGCCCGGCGATCCTCGTCATGTTCCTGGGCCAGCCCGACTTCAAGCCGGTGCCCGGCACGGACCTCCGCTTCGCCGTCAACACCAACTGGGACGTCGTGCAGGACCCGGACGGGGGGCGGTACTACCTGCTCCACGGCGAAGGCTGGCTGAGCGCGACCGACGTCCGCGGCCCCTGGACGGCGGCCCCGTCGCTGCCCGCCGACTTCGCCGGACTCCCGATGGACGAGAACTGGGCCGAGGCCCGCAAAGCCATCCCGGGCAAGAAGATCGTCGCGCCGAAGGTCGTCGTCGCCTTCGAACCCTCCGAGCTGATCGTGCTCGACGGCCCCCCCGTGTTCGCGAAGATTCCGGGCACGCGCTTGGAGGTCGTCGAGAACACCTCCAGCGAGCTCTTTCGTCTTGATTCCGGGTACTACTTCCTCACGGCCGGGCGCTGGTTCCGGTCGGCCCGGCTGGAAGGCCCCTGGAGCGCGGCGACGCTTCCGGAGGATTTCGCGCGCATCCCGGTCGACCATGCCGCGGCCCGGGTGCGCCCCTCCGTCCCCGGCACGCCCGAGGCGGCGGACGCGGTGCTGCTGGCGGCGGTGCCGCGCAAAGCCACGATCAACCGGAAGGACGTCACGCTGACCGTGACGTACGACGGCGCCCCGAAGTTCGAGGCGATCTCGACGGCCGTCGCGTACGCCGTCAACAGCCCCTTCGCCGTGTTCAAGGTCAGGGAGCGGTACTACTGCTGCCACGAGGCGGTCTGGTTCGAGTCGGCTGCTCCGACCGGGCCTTGGGCCGTCTGCGTCTCCGTCCCGCCCGAGATCTACTCGATCCCGCCGAGCCATCCGAAGCACTACGTGACCTACACGACCGTCTACAGCTCGACGCCGGACACCGTCGTGGTGGGCTACACGGCGGGCTACACGGGGATGTACGTGTGGGGCGGCGTGGTGATGTTCGGCATGGGCATGGCGATCGCCTACAACAACCCGTACTGGCACTACCACTATCCGAGCCACTGGTACGGGTACGGCTGCGGCGCCCACTACAGCTGGACGTCGGGCAACTATTACCGGGGCTCGGCGGTCTACGGCCCCTACGGCGGCGCCGGCTTCGGCGCGGGCTACAACCCGGCCACGGGCAACTACGTCCGGGGCGCCGCCGCCTACGGTCCGCACGGCAGCGCCTACGCCGCGCGCTCGTACAACCCGGCGACGGGGACGTCGAAGGCCCGGACGGGCGGCTCGACGCCCTACGGCTCCTGGGAGCGCGGGGTGGCGGTGCAGGGCAGCGACTGGGCGCGCGGGGGCGTCTACCGGGACGAGCGCGGGGCGGTCGCCGGCGCCGAGACGTCCCGCGGAGGCCGAGCCGTGGGCGCCGAAAGCGCCGCGGGCGAGCGGGCGGCGGTCGCGCGAAGCGGGAGCGGCGACCTCTACGCCGGCCGCGACGGCGAGGTTTACCGCAAGAACGAGTCCGGCTGGCAGAAGCACGGCGAGGGCGGCTGGAGCGACGTGGACACGCAGCAGCGGCAGCAGCGCGACACGCAGGAACGGCAAGCCCGCGAGAAGGCCTCCGCGGAGACGTCGCGAAATCTCCAACGAGACGCGCAAGCGCGGGACCGGGGCACCCGGACCGCGAGCCAGGCCCGGTCGAGCGGCGGCGGACGCGGCGGAGGGAGAGGCGGCGGGGGACGTCGATGATCCTAGGTCTGCTGACGCGAGCGCGAAAGTTCCTTCAGCCGAGAGACATCTCCCGCGATCAGCGCCAACTTCTTCGCTCGGCTCCATCCCTTCAGTTGCTGTTCACGCCCTCGAGCGGATGTCAGATCCGAATGGGGCTCCAAGTACAGGAGCTTTCGAAATCCGAAGATGCGAGTCGTCCGGATGCTGGTTCCGAGTTGATGTTCGATCACTCGGCGATCCGGATTGTTCGTGACGCCGACGTAGAGTCGCCCGTCGCCAAGCTCGGCGATATAGACCCAACAGCCGCGCGATTCCGTCTCGCCCATGCTCCTTCAACGACGGCGGCAGGTCAGAATAGGTCTCGCGAAGTAGCCCTTCGACTTCGGCTCCTTTGGGGGTTGCGCCTCCGCTCAGGGCATTCGCCTCGGCCGGCGAATGGCTTGCCATGAGCGAGGCCGGCTTGCCGGCCGCGAAAGCCCTTCGACTCGGGCACGGTCATGGGTTGTGCCCTCGCTCAGGGCATTCGACTCGGCCCGCTTCGCGGGATGGCTTGCCATGAGCGAGGCCCGCGAAGCGGGCCGAGTCGAATGGCTGGCCCTCGTGAACGAGCTTCGCAACGCCATCGTAGCGAGTCTCTAGATTCCCGCGTCTCCGTCCCCCAAACGGTCCGCTCTTTGACAATCGGTAGCTCGGACAAGCTCGTGCAAAAGGACCCGATCTCCGGGTCTGTGCACGATGTACCGAATGATGAAGCCGTATCGAAAACGAAGAAGCCCCTCGCGCCTTGAGCGCGCCCGCGCCGCCGAAGCGGCTACGGCCCGCAAAGGCGCGACGGAGCCAGGCCTGGAGCCCCTCGTCCATCCTCCCGCGACCCTTCGGGGTCGCCGGCGAGGGGCTCCGCCTGGACTCTGCCTCTGAGCTGGGGACAGAAATATTGTGGCGATCCAACCGAATGTGCCCCCTGAGGAATAGGGAGCACGGAAGCGATGCGGCTGGGAGCGGGAGTGGAGGACCCGCCCGATCCAGCCCACAGGATCCGCTCCAGGGACGCGCAGGAGCGACGAGGCCTCTCGGGATGCCGCCTCGTCCCCTGTAGCGTCGACGTCCCCCACGGGGGACCCTGGTTGCGAGATCCGTAGTGAACACCGCATCCCGCGTCAGGCTCGTTCCCCGATCCCGGGCGGACCGACTCATGCCAGGTCGGTCGGCCCGCGGGAAACGAGCACGTACGGGCAGTCCGAGCGTTCGGCAGGAGTGCAAGGTGGTCAGGGGCGTCTTGTGACGCCCTCGCTCCTGCCCCGGGACCCCCGCCGCTCCGGGCCCGGTCAATAAAGCGAGGTCGCGCGCGACCTCGAGGAGTCAGGCACGCGTGCAGGAAACGGTGTTTCCCGCGCGGGGTTTTGCGGCGCTTGCCTCACAAAGCGCCGTCTACCGACGGGTTCCGCCGATTCTCCGCGGAATCCAGCTCTGAACACCCGCAGTTTTCGCGCGATTTGAAAGGAACCACCCCCGCAGGCAGCCAGAGACACTCTGCCCGTCGGGGTCGGCGTCGACCAGCGGAAGGAGGCCGATTATGAGCATCTCCCAAATGAAATCCGAGCTCCACGCGCGCCTTTGGGCGGCCCAGCAGCGTTGGTTCGCCCAGAAGGCACAAGGCGAGAGCAAGCTCTCGCTCAAGCTCCAAGGCCTTGGGCAGCGCGGCGAAGCGACTTTCGCCACTCGGCTGATCCTGTTTACGGGCGCGACTCGGATCGCTTATGAGCGAGAGCTAAAGCGCTTCCTCAACTACGCCCACGACGTCCTGGGCCGCACCGACAACGCCCAGATCGACAGGAAGGACTTCCGCACCTACCTGGAGGCCAGGATGGCCCAAGGCTCGGCCAGGACCGAGCTCAACAAGATCCGGGCCGCGATCGTGAAGTTCGGGGCCTTGTACGGCAAATGGGAGAGCTTTCACGCGATGTCCAAGAAGCTCGGGGATCGCATCCGGGAGTCGCGGCTTCCGCTCCCTAAGCGCCCTCACGTTTCCGTCGACGTCCGCCAGGCCGCCCTGGACAGGCTTCGCGATTGGGACACCAAAGCAGAGGCGCGGAGCGGCCAGCCTCGCGGATACGCGTTGGCCCTCGAGTTGCAGAAGGAAGCGAGCCTTCGCTCCATTGAAGCGACCGACCGATTCAAGTCCACCAGCCTGGTGGGGCTGGAGGGCGATCATGGCCGGATCGCGATCCTGGGGAAAGGCGGCCGGCCTCGGACGGCCCTGATTTCGGCGCGGCTCTACGAGAGTCTGCAGATGCATTTCTGCCGGTCGACCGGGACTTCCCTCGCGCCGCTCCGGAGCTATCAAGTGGCTCTTCGACGCGCGATTCTGGCGGCCGGAGGTCGAGCGACCGGCAGCCATGCTCAGCGGCGGACGTCGGCGGTCGAGCTCAAGAACCGCCGGTACCGCGAGCACCTAGCCTTCGGAATGACGACCGGAAAGGCGCGGAAGCAGGCCGTCGAGGACACGGTCGAGCACCTGGGCCATTCGCGGAATAGGAAGGACCTGGCGGCCGCCTATCTTGGTTAGGTCGTTTCCGTTGACGATTTCAGGCAGGGCGGGTTCAGGACATTGGAGGCCGGCGGCGACCGCTTAAAGCGAGATGCCGCACGCCCGGGCTGTGTGAAAGCCTGCGGCTAGTCCACTCTTCAGGCTAAGAAAGGTCTTCCTTGCGCTCTTGGAGCATCTTCGAGACCTCGTCCTGTTGCTCCTTCGGAAGCTGTTCAAAAAAGGGAAACATCTCTTTCTCTTCCTCTTCCGCGTGGTGTTCGACGTTCTCGCCGAGCACCTTGACCTTGGCATCGAACTGCTCCGCGGATGGGTCCAACCCCGAAAGTTCTTCTAATAACGTCTTCACGATCTTGTGCTCTTCTTGCGCTTCCATCAGGAGTTCCTGACACTCCTCATCCTCGACCCCCAGCAAGGCTGGATAGAAGATCTCTTCTTCAATCTGAGCATGAGTGGTGAGCGCGCTCTTGACCTGCTCGAAGAGTTCCGCCTTTTCGGATTCCACTTCCGTCTTTTCATAGGCGGAGAACATTTGCTTCACCTCGCGATGGTCTTCACGCAGCAGTGCTGTGGCCTTTTGGCTGCGTATCTTGGTGTCTGACATGTTCGGCTCCCAAATAGGTGTTAAAGGTCTCAACGGTTGATTCCCAAAGCCCACACATTGTGACGAATTGGAGGCTGGCTGGAGAAAGCGCACCACGTGGAAGTGGCGGGGACATGTTAAGCCTGCTGGTCGTCCGCTCGAGGTCCTCGTATGCCCCGGCCGCGTGATCAGCCATGAACCGACTTTGATCCGGCGGTTCACCTGCCGCGATGTGGACGACCCTGCCGGAGGGTCCATCGCCGCCTTCACACCAGGGCGGTACTACTTCGAGGATGATTGGAAAGTTGCTTCCGGGCGCGTGTTCAGGGTCGCCCAAAAGAGGTGAAGACCCCTTACAACCTCCGTGAAGGTCCGGTGTTCGACGGGCTTGACGAGGTAGGCGTTGGCTCCGGTGTCATACGCGCGGTCGATGTCGTGCCGCTCCCGCGAGGACGTCAGGATGACCACAGGGATCCTCTTCAGTCCTTCCATCCCGCGAATCCATTTCAATACCTCGATCCCCGACTTCCGAGGGAGCTTCAGATCGAGCAACACGAGCGAGGGCATCGGGAATTGCGCCCGATCGTCGAACGGTGCCTTTCCGCTAAGGTAGGCGATCGCATCCTCGCCGTCCCTCACGATCTGGGGCTTCTCAAAACCGCCCTTGATCAGAGCGCGCCCGCCCAGAAGGATGTCGTCGGGATCATCCTCCACCCAGAGCAGCGTAAAGCTCATGGAGCGTCCTTCCGGAGCTCGATCCAGAACTTGCTGCCTTTGTCGACCTGGCTCTCGAACCCGACCTTTCCTCTCATGCGTTCGACCGCTTTCTTGACGATGGCCAGTCCGATGCCCGTCCCCGGGTAATCCTCCACCTTATTGAGGCGCTCGAAGACCTGGAAGATGCGCTCCTGGTGATGTTCCGCGATGCCGATACCGTTGTCTTCCACCCAGAGGCGCACCGTCCGACCCAAATCTTCGGCCCGGATGAGCACGCGCGGCACCGTCCCCCGAGGGACGAACTTAAGCGCGTTCATAAGCAGATTCGTCAGGACCTGATCCAGGCTCACCCGGTGCGCGGCCACTTTGGGAAGGGGGCTCGCGATCGTCACGGCAGCCTTACGGGCCTGGACTTCGGAAGCCATGTCCTCCAGGACCTGCCTTACCGACGCTTCCAGGTCCACCGGCTCCAGATGAACCTCCTCCGTCGTCAAGCGGCTGTAGGCCAGGAGGTCCTGGATCAAGGTGTCCATCCTCTTGCTGGACGCGATGATTCGCTCGACGTATTGGCGGCCTATCTCGTCCATCGGCTTGTCCGCGTACTCGTCGAGCAGCGTCTCTCCGAATCCGCACATGGTCCGGAGCGGCGCGCGGAGGTCGTGCGCGACGCTGTAGGTGAAGGCTTCGAGCTCGCCCTTGGCGCCCTGGAGCTTCGACGTTCGGTCCGAAACCTGCTGCTCGAGGCCCTCGTTCAGGTCCTGAATGCGCTTCTCCGTGTCCTTTCGATCCGTCGCGTCCTCGAAGGTCAGGAGGATCATCGGCTCATCGGCCTCCGTGAACTTGACCTGGCGGGCGTGCAGGAGCAGGATCTTTCGCCCGATCTTGGGGAATTCGCGCTCAATCTGAAAGTCTTTGAAGTGGGTATTCTTGGGAAGGATCTCCTCCATCAGTGTCCGCAGGGCGGGAAGTTCCCAGATCTTCTTTTCCAAGGAGTACAGCGCCTTCCCCTCGACCTCTTCCCTCCGAACCTGAAAGAAGTTGAGGAAGGCCTCGTTCACCTGTCTCACGTCGAAACGACCGTCCAGAACGAGGAACGGGTCCCGCATCGTCTCGACGAGTGCTTCGGAGAAGAGCCGCCTCTCCTCGCTCTGGACCGACGTGCGCTTGAGCGCGTCGATGTCGAAGAGCGTGAGGATCGCTCCGTCGATCTTCTTCTCGGTCGTCCGATAGGGGCGGATGCGGAGGAGCCACCACTTCCCCTCCCTGTCCCTCACCTCCTGCTCGATGGCGGACAGGTTGTCGATCGACGTGTGCAGGAGCTTCTCGAGATTCGGGATCTCGACCAGGGGTTTGGAGTCGATGATCCGGCGGTTCGGGTCCGAGGGGACGATGCCGAGCAGGCGCTCCGCCGCCGGCGTGATGCGACGGATCCGGAGCACCGTGTCGACGATCGCGAGCGGAATCTGGATGATCGAAAGGACGTTCAGCAGGTCGTCGCTCGTCTGTCCAAGCTCGACGTTCCGGGTCCGCAATTCGTCGTTGACCGTGACCAGCTCCTCGTTCGACGATTGGAGCTCTTCCTTGGCGGTCTGGAGTTCCTCGTTGCCGGACTGAAGCTCTTCGTTGGCCGAAAGGACCTCTTCGTGCGAAGAGCGAAGCTCCTCGTTCGCGCTCTCGAGCTTTTCGACCACGGTTTGCTGGTACCCTTGCTGCGTGGCGAGCGCCTGGCGGAGCCGCGCGATCTCGCGGTCCTTCTCTTCGGACGTCGACAGCGGAGCGGCCGATGGCGGGGCGGGAGGAGGAGGCTTCGGCGACGCCGCGTCGCCGTTTTCGAAGACCACGGCGAAGTAGCGCTCGCGGGCGGAGGCGCCGTCGAGCGGAAACACCTCGACGTTGATCCGGCTCGACCGCCCCCCCCCATGGATCTCCAGACCCTCCCGCCGGACCGGGGAATTCTTCTCCCGGGCCTGCTGGAGAGCGACCTCGAGCTCCGCGAGCAGCTCCTCCCGCGCCATCCGCTGCAGCTGCCAGTTGGGCCTGCCCGGAGGGACGCGCAGATAAGGGCTGACGTCTCCCCGGACCTCGACCACTTGTCCGGACTCGCTCACCACGATGGAGGCCGGGACGTACTTCCTGAGCAGGAGGCGGTCCGCCTCCCGGACCACATCCGGCTCGGAGCTCGCCGTCTCGCGTTCGGGCTCGGAGGATCGGAACGCCGACTGATGCCGTTCCATCAGCTGGGCAAGGTGAGGGTGCGAGGAGCCGGAGATCTTCGCGTAGATGCGGTGCTTCCCGTCCACCACGCGGAAGAGGTCGCCGAAGCGGTCCACGCTTTCCGAAGCTCCCAGGATCAGAAATCCCCCAGGCCGCAGGGCGTAGTGGAAAAGAGGAATGACCCGCCGGTGGAGGTCGCTGCCCAGATAGATCAGGACGTTCCTGCAGGAGAGGATGTCCAGGTGCGAAAAAGGCGGATCCTGGGTCATGTCCTGCCGGGCGAAAAGCACCATGTCGCGGATGCGCTTGGCGATCTGGTAGTTCCCGTTGTCCGCGGTAAAGAACCTGCGGAGACGTTCGGCGGAGACATCCGCGGCGATGGACGCGGGATAGACACCAGCGCGAGCTTTCGCGATCGCCGGGTCGCTCACGTCGCTCGCGAATACCTGGACGCCGGTGCTCGACCCCTTCTCATCCAGGAATTCGACCATGCTCATG
This sequence comes from Planctomycetota bacterium, assembly GCA_036383955.1. Classification (GTDB taxonomy): domain Bacteria; phylum Planctomycetota; class MHYJ01; order MHYJ01; family JACPRB01; genus JACQFK01. The sequence goes on from DASVNH010000160.1 coordinate 28,108, forward strand.
GCCAGGCTATACGCCTCCTCCCCGGTGGCACAGCCGGGCACCCAGACCCGGACGGGGACTTTCGGCGACCGTTTTTCCATCAGGGCGGGGAAGACCGCCGTCTTCAGAGCCTCGAAGGTCGCCGGCTCCCGGAAGAAAGAGGTGACGTTGATGAGCAGCTCGTCAAAGAGGAGCCGCACCTCCTGGGGATGCTCCTTGATGAAGGCGAGGTAAGACGCCAGCGTGTCTATCTGGTGGAGGGCCATCCGACGCGCGAGCCGCCGCTCCAGGGTCTGCGTCTTGTACGAACAGAAGGGCACTCCCCCCTGTGCCTCCAGGATTTTGAGGATCTGCCGGAAAGGCGAGCCCTCCTTCTCCCGCGCCTCGGGAGGGAGGGGCAGGCCGGCCGGGGCGCTGACGTAGGGATGCTTGACGATCTGGATCAATTTTTGCGCCATGGCCGCGGGCGAGAGGACGAAGTCTACCGCCCCCGTTGCCACGGCGGCCTCGGGCATGCCTCGGAACTCGGCGGAGTTGTCTTGGGCGAAAGTGATTCCTCCCTCGCTTTTGATCGCTTTGATCCCGGCGGCCCCGTCCGAGGCTGTTCCCGAGAAGATGATGCCGATCGACCGCTCGCGCCGCTCCAGAGCCAGCGACATGAAGAAGTGATTGATGCATTCCCGCCCTCCGCTCGGAGAGGCGAGATTTTTCCCCGTCTGGAGGTGACCTTTCGAGATCGAAATACTGGTATTGGGCTTGATGATGTAGACGTGATCGATCTTGATCCGGGTGTCCTGATCGGCATTCAACACCGGCATCTTGCTCGACTTGGCCAGGATCTCGAGCATGAGGCTTCCATGCGTAGGATCGAGGTGCGGAACGAGCACGAGCGCCATCCCGGGATCCTTCGGAAGATGGGCCAGAAGGTCCTGGAAGGCTTTCAGGCCGCCCGCCGAGGCGCCGACGCCGACGATCGGAAAGGAGCCCGCAGACGGGTCACCTTTCGGCGAAACGCCAAGACGTTGCTCCGGAGCATTGGACGCGGAGTCCGACATTCATCCCCCTGGTCGCTATGTCACTGCCGGACTCATGCAGGGGTCGTCGTTCGCGTACACCAAGCAAGGTCGATCGGCAGCCTTAGTGTACGGAGCGTCGTGATGAATCTCCTACACAATTCATTGGTTCAAATTGTTGTGGCTCTCCGGAATCATAGAGCGCCATTCAAGCGTGACTGAGTCATTTCTTCTTCGTCCGATTATCCGTCACCAAGTCCTATAAAGCCCCCTCACCCTAGTGTGGCGCACCATCGGGATTTGATCGTCGTTGGAGCCTCGGCAGGTGGGGTCGACGCCCTCCAGGCGCTCGTCGCGGGCCTCCCCGAAAACTTTCCCGCGGCCGTCTTGGTGGTCCTCCATTCTGCCCCCACAGGACCTGGCCTGATGCCCCACATCCTGAGCCGCGCGGGTGTTCTGATGGCGGTAGAAGGCCAGGACCGGATGGCCCTCCAGCCCGGGAGAATCTACGTGGCGCCTCCCGACCATCACCTCCTCGTCAGTCCGGGGCACGTGCACGTGACCAAAGGTCCCCGCGAGAACCGGTCACGGCCCGCCATTGATCCGCTCTTTCGAACCGCCGCTCAACATTATGGTCCGCGGGTCATCGGCGTGATCATGACCGGCATGCTGAACGACGGAACCGTGGGATTGCTGGAAGTGAAGCGCAGAGGGGGAATCGCGATCGTTCAGGACCCCGACGAAGCCGCCTTTCCTTCCATGCCGTTGAGCGCGCTACGGTATGTGAAGGTGGACCATCAGGTGAGGGCGGACGAAATAAGCTCCTTGCTGGTCCGATTGACTTCGGAAGAGGGGGTGACGGGCCCGCTCGGCCTCGACGTCCCGTTTCAACTGGCGATGGAATCCAAGTTCGCCGCTCAAGAAACTCTCGACGAGATTGATACCATGGACAGCATCGGAGCGTTGGCGGGCTATTCTTGCCCCGAATGTCACGGTCCCCTGTGGCGGATGAACGGAGACGGACCCATCCGGTTCCGTTGTCACGTCGGTCATGCCTACACGGCGGAAGCCGTGCTGGCCGGGCAGGCGGAATCGCTCGAAGCAAATCTCTGGGACGTCCTGCGGACCCTGGAAGAGCGCGCCAGTCTTTTGCGGGAAATGGCAGGGCAGGCACGAGAGATGAATCTGCGGCATGAGGCGGCAGATTGGGAGGGGCGCATTCGTTTTCTGGAAAAGGACATGGTCTCGGTCCGTGCCTTGCTCACGAACGGAACGTCTGGCGAGACCAAGAAGAACAACAAGAAGACCGGCACCTGAGCGCCTTTAATCCACAAGGCCTCACGACCACCAGAGCCAGCATTCCGGGATAAGTGGACCTATTATGGCATGTGATCTTAGGCCGCTCGTCTGGGGTGACGGCTAGGTGGGTTCTACGAAGCAGCTGGAAGCTCGATGAAGAAGCGGCTTCCACGCCCAGGTTCGCTTTCCACGCCGACCGTTCCCCCCATTTTCTCGATCGCTCGGCGTACGATGGCTAGCCCCATACCTGTCCCCTCGTAACGATCCTGCCCATGGAGCCGCTCGAAAGGACGAAAAAGCCGTTTCTGTCCTTCGGGGGGGATGCCGATTCCTTGATCCTCAATAATCAGTCGAACCAGGTCCCCTTTGCGCTCCGTTCGAATCCGCACGACGGGTGGGACTTCTTCGCGAGTGAATTTAAGCGCGTTCCCAAGAAGATTTGAAAGCGCTTGCCTGAGCGTAAGCTCATGACCTGAAACGGCCAGGAGCGGAGCTTCAAGCAGGACGTCGGCGCCTTTGGTCTCGATCGTGTCCGCCCATTCGCGTTGGACGTCGATCACGAGAACCGACAGGTCGATCTTGCGAGGCTCCACTTTCTGTCGAGCCACGTGGGAGTAGGCCAGAAGATTCCGGATGAGCGCGTCCATCCGCTTGGCCGCGTTCGTCATCCTGTCCAGGTATCCTCTCGCCTCCGGCTGAAGGGTCGCTCCATGATCTTCCACGAGCGCGTCGGCGAATCCCTCGATCGCGCGGAGGGGAGCGCGAAGATCGTGAGCGACCGAGGAGCTGAACAGTTCAAGCTCACGAGAAAGCTCCTCGCAGGCACGGGCATGCAGGGCGATCTCCTCGTTCTTCCGGAAGGCCTCGAGGAAGTTGCGTACCTTGGCTTTGAGGATCTCGGGGATGACGGGCTTCGCGATATAGTCGACCGCACCGACCGCGTAGCCCCGAGCCACTTCCGCTGGGTTGTCGGTATTCGCGGTGAGAAAGATGATCGGGGTGTGGCTGCTCCGTTCTCTCTTACGAATGAAGATCGCGGTATCGACGCCGCTCAGTCCCGGCATCCGGACGTCGAGAAGGATGAGGGCGAACTCCTGATCCAGCAGGTGACGTAGCGCGTCTTCCCCTGAAGAGGCCCTGACGAGGTCAGCCTCCAGGTCTCCCAGGATGGCCTCCAGAGCCAGAAGGTTTTCCGGCAGGTCGTCGACCAGGAGAATCTTGGGCTTCTTGGGCAACACAATGGAGGCGCTCGCCCGCATGTCCTTGATATGGAGCTCGTCGCGGGCGCGACGATTCTCCTCATCGAGGACATCTTTCTGACGTTCCACGCCGGTGCCGGCGTTACCGAGAGCGCCGGGACGACGCGACTCGCGCAGCTCCCTCTGGACCGCGGGAAGCAGCCGCTTGAGATTTCCTTTTGGAATGTAGTCTTGAGCGCCCGCTTTCAGCGCCCTTGAGGCGGCTTCTTCGCTGAGCGTTCCCGAAACGAAGATGAAGGGAGCCTGGAGCCCCGCCTCACGAACCATGGTCAATGGCTTTTTGCCGCCGAAGGCCGGCATGGTGTGGTCGGCGACAACGAGATCCCAGACGCTGTGGGCCAAAGCCTCTTGCAGTCCATCTACCGAGTCGACTCTTCGGGATGTAACCTTGTAGCCCCCCCGTTCAAGTTCGCGCAGGACGCGAGCCGCATCCTGCTCGCAATCCTCTACCAGCAATACCCGAATAGCTTTATCGCTGTCGTTCATGGGCCATTTAAGGGCGAGAAGGCTGACCGTTAGATCGTCCAAGGCGATGCGATGGCTCTGGGCATGCAGCGGTGCCCATTTCGCCCGCCGAGCTAGGTGGGAACACGTCCCTTACGCCTAGACACTCAATCCCAGTCCACATCGTGGTCCATTTAGAATACGTCCGGCGGCTACAAAAGCTATCGGGGCCAAACCGCGTAAGCGGCTAGGTGATTCCCTTATCCCTATTCGGCAGGAGGCAATTGCCTGGTAGTCCTAACTAGGCGGTCAGGGAACTCCCGCTGGCGCTACCCGACCAGCCTCGGAGACCACCATAGGCCCCGGAAACTTCTAGGCCTTGTCGGGAAGCATGCCGTTCAGGACGACACGGCCGCTGATGTCGATCCTGAAGGGGTGCCCCGCGCCGCACGCCGTGAAGGCGCAGTAGATTGTTTCTCCAATGATCTTAAGTCCGCTCTCCACAACGGAAGAATCGTGGGAAAGAAATGGTCTAAGACATTTTTGGCAGTACAGCGATCCGCAAATGGGGCAATGGCCGTTAGGCGTCGGACCTACTTCATATCGATTCAGGGTCATTAGCTGGCTCTCGGCACTGCAGTGCGAGCATATTTTGAGCGGGCATTGGGCCATCGTAGTCACATCCTTCCGGCGCGAATCCTAGCGGTCCCCAGTGCTGGTGACCCTCTGGTGGGCTTTAGCCCACGAGAAAAGGGCCGTTTCAGGAAGCGATTTGACGCTTCATCCCCCGAAGGGGTCGCGCCGAGGTCACTCGCTTCCGGCCCCTGCTCTTAACGCGAACGTATGCTACTCGACCGCCGTTTACCCGACAATACAACGCGGATCTGAATAACCCTTGGGGGATCCACCCAAGCCCTGCGAATCATCGCGGGACATAGGTGACGGGAGTTCCCGACCGGATGGTGAGGAACAACCTAGGCGCAGGTCAGGCGATGCCGCCCGGCCCGGCAAAGCGACTAGGACTCGGTCGCATCCTTTGAATTGGCCGCGATCGGAACGGCGACGACAATTCGAGTCCCCGCGCCCGGCTTGCTTTCGAGGCTGAAGCTCCCGCCGATTCTTTCCGCCCTCTTCTCCATGACCTCGAGGCCGAAACCTCGGCGTACGTTCTTGGGCAGGACTTCGAAGCCGCGGCCGTCGTCCACGACGACGAGCCTGATGAGCGAGGATGAGGCGAAGAGATGGATTCTTGTACATAAGGCCCGCGCGTGCTTGAACGAGTTCGCGACGGCCTCCCGGGCAATCTGGAATAGGTTGCTCGCGACTTCTTCGTGAATGGGCGGAAGGTCCCCCTCGAAACTCACCTCCACGGCTCCTTTCCCCTCGGCGTTCAAGGGACAAGACAGCCGCGACAGAGCATGGGCCAGATCCCGTTCGTCCGTACCGTCCGAGCGCAGATTCCAGATGGCGCGACGCACGTGGGCGTGAGTCTCGCGGGCCACATTTCCCGCGGATTCCAGATAGGATCTCGCTTCGTTCGAGTCCTTCGGCAGCCTTGTCAAAGCCAACTCGAGATTCAACATGAGGCCGGCCAAGCCCTGGGCGACGGTGTCGTGCATGTCGCCGGCGATTCGGCCACGCTCCTCGGCAATCCGCGTTTCAGCCCAATCCTCCGCAGCCTGAGCCAGTCGAAGAACTACCCCTGTTTCGTCCGCGAGGGTTAGCGCTTCCCTCAGTCGTTGATCGTCGACATCAGGTGTCCGCAAGAATCCGAAGAAGAGGCCTCCCAGCATCTGATCCTTGAGGCGCAAGGGAACGGTCACCATGGCGCCGCATCCCTGTCGGCGCATCCACTCCTGGGCGGACCGCGGTAGGCCGGAATCCTCTCCGCCCTCAAAGTTCATCGGTTCGTTTCCGAGGAGTGTTCTCCACTCAGCCTCGGGGGAGGCGCCGACGGTTGAGTCGGCATGGAAGAGGTCAAGGACCTTTCTACCTTGGCGCCTGGATGCGGAAACGTGAGTTTTCGTCTCTCGGTCAAAAAGGTAGGCGAACGCTGAAGAGGCCTTCAGACGTCGAAACAGGCTCATAAGCACATTGTTGAGGACACCCTCGCTCGGGCCGCGAGTTGTTCGCGAGAGCGCAGCCATCAGCGCTTCCGGAGCGGAACAAGCGGACCGCGCGTCTCGGATTTGACCGCTCCAGGGACTGGTTCGAGCTCTTTCCCGCTCCAGTTCGCTCGCCAAGCGCTTCCCCCGTGCTATCTCCTCGCGAAGCCGTCGCAGGTCCGTCCTCAGCTTGAGCATCAACTCAAAATGTTCAAAGATGGCCTCAAAGCCTCGGGCCAATGGCATGACAGCCGTCGCGCCGGCTGAGGAGGCTCGCTTGCGAGAATCGCCGGACATTTCATGACCGACAAGCAGGATAGGAGTATCGTTGCCCGAGTTTCTGACTCGGCGAATCCATTGCAGATCTTGAGATTTGCCAGCCTGGCAAATGATCGAATCAAAGGCATCGGAAGCTGGCAGCGCGGAGGGCTCCAAGCTGAGAGATGCGCAATCGACAAGCGACTGAGGCCACTGTGCTCGTGCAAGCTTAGAAATGGTGGCTCGGGCCTCCGCGCTGTCGCTCGCGACCAGTATGCGATATTCCACGAAGATTCCTATTCAGTCCCAAGATAGGAATACTCGGGGTATAGAAGCGCATCAATCGGGATGAGCGCCCGAACGAAGGGTAGGGATTCTACCTATGCGGGCCTGGGACGGGGGGCCAGCGCCCAAGCTGATGCGCTTGGGCGACGCTGAGCTACCTTTTCATCCGGTCGTCCGCAGTCCCCTTCTGGGGGCCGTCGTTGTCTCTCTTCGGCGGCGGCCCCTTCTCGGCCGCGGAGGATCTCGTCTCTCAGGACTCTTCGGAGGGGGCGGAGGAAGATCGCGTCGTTCGGGGGCTCTCTCTCGATCCGGGCCCTTCGGAGGCGGCGACGGGGGATCTCGTTTCTCAGGCCCCTTCGGAGGGGGCGGAGGCAGGTCGCGTCGTTCGGGCGCTCTCTCACGATCCGGGCCCTTCGGGGTGACGACGGGGGATCTCGTTTCTAAGGCCTCTTCGGGGGGGCGGCGCAACATCGCGTCGTTCGGGTGCATTCTCAAGTTCGGGCCTTTCGGAGTCGGCGGTGTGGGATCTCGTTTCTCAGGCCCCTTTGGAGGAGGCGGCGGAGGATCACGCCGTTCGGGCGCCCGTTCGTTCTTAGGCGGGAGCCCGGGTTCTCGAACCGGCCCTTTCGGGCGGACTTCTTCGTCCTGGTTGCGATCCGTCTCCTGACGGCGGGCCCTGGCTTCCTCGACCTGGCGCTTAGCTTGCTCGTGCGCGTCCTTGCGGGCGTCGGCGTCCCTCCGGGCGCGCTCCGCCTCTTCGCGCTCGCGCTGCAAAGGGCATACGGCGAGCCATCGCAGGAGAAAGTTTCGAACGCCATACGGCCGCAGGCGAAGGCCCAGGCAATCTCGACTATCTAGCCTGAGGGTCGCTTGAGCACGGGAAAGCTTTTCTTGGCCTGCAATCAGGAGCTCAGGCGCCTTGGCCGTCAAGCACTGCAACTTCCGGCGCCAATCGGGGGGGGTGGTTCGGGAGATCAGATCAGGACCAAGGTTTAGCGATCAACTAAGCAGATTCCCAGAAACATCCCACCTCCAGCGGACTACGTGGGGTAGTGGTCCCCGGAATCCTGGCTCACTTTGGGTGATAGAACCCCCCTCCGAGATTCCCGCAAGTAAGGGAGGACCTGCGTCGTATGCCGACACACCCGAGCGTCAAACTGGAGGTCGAAGGAGGCCCCCATGAAGATCCGCGTCGAACTTACCCACGAGCCCGACGGCGCCTGGTCCGCCGTCTGTCCCGAGCTCCCCGGCTGCGCCAGCTGCGGGGATACCCGCGACGAGGCCCTGGCCAACATCCGGGAAGCCATCGCCCTTCACCTGGAGCCCACCCATCCTTCCACGCCTGGCTCCGAACAGCATTTCGTCACTATCTGATCCCGCGCCCGCCGGTTTTCAGAAAGGTCCCCCCTCCCCGCCTACCAAGAGAGATAGAGGAAGGCGATCAGGCACGCCGACCCGGCGAAGGAGCGGCATTGAAGGGTTTGCCTTGCCGAAGCTGCGCCCCGGAGCGGTACGTTTAAAACCTGCAGGTCTCGACTCAGCACCCAGACCCCGACCCCGCGAGAGGTCGGGATCGAAGGTGTTGGGCCTGCCTGTGCCGGGTTGCCACCCAGGATCCTCAGCTTACCGCAGCACCCCGAATCGTCAAGTGGCACACACGGCAAATGCATTTGCGTCGTTTCCAGCCATCGGGCGTTCGTGATGGCATTCTTGCTGGCGCCCAGCCCTGGAAAGCCGCCGGATCGCCGCCAATGCGGCGGAATGCGCGTCGTAGCGGGCGCCGACATCCGCCGGACAAGGTCGAAGCGCTCGCGGAACTGCATGTTCAAGCCTTCTCGCCAGCAGTGGTGGAGACCTAAGAATCTTGTGCTCAGCGGAATTTTACCTGCCATGAAGAGGCCTTCTCGCCCGCGATGGGATGTAGGAGGGCAGAGAATCTTAGGTATCTGGCCCCGAACGGATTTTTTTATGCCCTGAACGGAGGTTTCGCCCGCGATGGAGTGTAGAGGGCATTTCTGGCCGGATGCTCTCGATTGATTTGACGTCTGATTGAGGCTGCGGCTTCAGAGTTGTATACGGTTCGTTCTTTGAAAATGCGGGATGGAGTCCTGGAACACCTTCCGGTGCGTCCCGGGAGAAACTACAGCCCGAGCCACGATGCCGCCCCCTGCCGGCGGGCCGGGCGATGAAAGCTATTGAGGTTCAGGGGCCTCAGAGCAAAAGCTGTTTGAGTTGTGGGCGCCCGTTTTGATGAAGCACGCGGAACCGCGTCCCTGTGGGGACGTCGAGCGTGCACGCGACGGCCGCCGCTGAAGAAGTGCGATAACGAAAAGCCGACGTTTGAACGTGTTCCTTTTGCCCAAGGTGAAGCCGTTCCAGGCCGCCTCCATCCCGCCGTGTCGAGCGCCTCGGAAGTCGAGCGCTTGGGGTCTACCTTGGGTTTCTTGAGCAAAGGAGCACGGCATGTCGTCCATCACTCTCGATCAGGTCTTGGAGTTCGTCCCCGACGGCCGCCGCTACGTCCGAGCGTGGTTCGACTTGGACGAGAGCACAGCGGCGGACGTCGTCCAGGACGTCCTCCACCGTCTCCTCCTCTCCGGCCCGGACGTTCTAGAGTTCCCCAAACGCTACTTTCTGCGGGCCTGTCGCTGGCGGGCGCTCCAGGTGATTCGCGAGCGGAAGCGGCGCCGGACCTACGAAGGCCTACAAGTGCGCCAGGAGGCCAAAGAGGTCCTGATCGCCCTCGAGGACGAGGACAAGCCCAAGTTCTTCGGCGAGGCCACGCCCAAGCAACGGGAAGTCCTCGAGCTCATGCTCGAAGGCCACAGCCAGGAGGAGGTCTCCGCCATCCTCGAGATCCCGGGCTCCACGGTGCGGATGCGGCTTCAGGTGATTCGCAAGCGCTTCGCTCCCGATGCCGCCTGACCTGGCCTTAAGGACTCGGATCGGAGGATGAATGGTTCACCTGAAGACAGTTCCCGAAACAGCGATACAATCCGAAACGCCCGCGGACCGGGAAGAAGGTCCGGAACCCTTGGAATGGAGCGAGGAAGCGCGCCGCAACGTCGCGAGCTTCTTCTGGCTTCTGGACCAGTGGGATCGTCAGTCGACCAGACGGAGGGAGGCGGCATGATCAAAGGTGTCCTCTACGTGCGGGTTTCCTCCCGCGAGCAGCAGGAGGAAGGCTACTCGGTCGACGCCCAGGTCGAGCACGGGTTGGAGTACGCCCGGCGCCAAGGCATCGAGATCGTCAAGACATGGGCCGTCGCCGAGTCGGCCATGACCGACGACCGCAAGGCCTTCGCCGAGCTGATCGCCTTCATGAAAGCTCACTCGGACGTGCCGGCCATGGTCTTCGAAAAGGCCGACCGCATGACCCGCAACTACCACGACTTCGTGAAGATCTATGAGCTCATGGACCGTCACGACAAGGTCGCCCACTTTTTCAAGGAGTGCTACCACGTCGACAAGAACTCGAAGTCGAGCGAGAAGCTTCGGCTCGACCTCCAGGTCGTCCTGGCCCGGAACTACATCAACAACCTCTCCGAGGAGGTCAAGAAGGGGATGTACCAGAAGCTGAAGAAGGGCGGCTTGCCGGGCATGGCCCCCATCGGCTACCGGAACAACCTTGAGACGCACGAAGTCCAGCTCGACGAGGCCCAATGGAAGCTCGTGCGGCGGCTCTTCGAGCTGTTCGCCACCGGCCGATATTCGCTCACCGACCTGACCGCCGTCTCCCAGAAGGAGGGGCTCAAGTACTGGCAGTACGACCGTCCCATCGGGCGCAGCGCCGTCTACCACCTCCTGACCAATCCCTTCTACTACGGCGTGATCCGCTGGGGGCAGCAGCTGGTCAATGGAAAGCACGAGCCTATCGTCTCCAAGGCGCTCTTTGACCGGGTGCAGGCAGTGCTGGGCAACCAGAACCGCCCCCGGTCGAAGACCTTCGCCTTCCGGGGAATCGGCCTTTGCGGGGAGTGCTCATCCTCCATGACGGCAGAAACCAAGCGGCGGCAGTTCAAGAACGGGACCCGGAAGTCCTACGTGTACTACCACTGCACCGGCCACAAGAGGGGAAAGGTTTGCCGCGGCTCGTACATCCGCGAGGAGGCCTTGATCGCCCAGCTCGGCGAACCCCTTCGTTCCCTGGCCATCGACGCCGCCTGCATGAAGCAGATCCGCGGCGCTCTCCGCGAGAGCTTCGGGTCGGAGATGGCTTTCCACAAGGAGAGGCTGGCGTCTCTTCAGAACCAGGCGACCAAGATCAAGAACCGCATCGAGGCGGCCTACGGCGACCGCCTGGACGGCGTCATCACCGCCGAGGAGTTCGCCGAGAAGGCGCAGGATTGGCGGCGGCGGCAGACGGAACTGCAGGTCGAAATCCAGGCCCACCAGAAGGCGGACGTCGGCTATCTGCAGGAGGCCTCGCGCATCCTGGACCTCGCGCAGAGAGCCTACGAGCTCTACACGAAGCAGCAGGACAACTTCGAAAAGCGCAAGCTGGTGGACCTGCTGGTTTCGAAAGTGGTGGTTTTCGACAACCGGGCAGTTTCGAACCTGCGGGAACCCTTCCAAACCCTCTCGAAAGTGGCTTTAAACGGGTTTTCGCAAGTACGTCGTCCTAGGTGGCTGGGGTACTAGGATTCGAACCTAGACAAGCAGATCCAGAATCTGCGGTGCTACCGTTACACTATACCCCAGCGAAGAGGTGTTTTACGTAGTGGAACGGGGCTATTCTAGCGGCGGGGGGGCCCAATGCAAGCCCCTTCGCTAAGCCGATCCGTTAGAACAGCCGGAAGCGCCGGACCTTGGGCCGGAAGAACCGGTACCTGACGTACCAGCTGGCCAGCGTGCCGAGGCCGATCACGGCCAGCACCGACTTCCGGAGCAGGATCTTCCGCAGCAGCGACACGGCCCAGCCTTTGGCCGCGTCTTTTGCCGCCACGACGGAACGATAGCGGCGGTGGCCGTTGGTCGACCGGCGGGCGCCGGTGCGGGATGCCGTCACGGTTCTCATGCCGCCTCCTTCAAGAAGCGGATCCGCGAGGCGCCGAATTCGTTCCTGTTCCTGTTCCGGTTCCGGTTCCTGTTCCGGTTAAGGGCGCACGAGGAAATCGGCGACCAGGTAGCTCAGGAACACGATCCCCGCGAAGACCCCGCCATAGCGCACGGCCGCGAAGAGCCGGGTGCCGGGCGAGCGCAGGTAGCGGCCGAAGACCGGCAGAAAGAAGAACCAGCAGAAGAAGTGTCCCAGGATCACGTGGAAGGACACCGCGTCGCCCAGCAGCGCCCCCTTCGACCCCTCGTAGAGCCACCAGCCGGCCCGCACCGCCAGGAACTCCGTGCTGGCCGTCGTCACCGCCGCCAGGAAGCTCCCCGCCGCCATCGCCAGGCCCAGGGCCATCTCGCCCTTCACCCCGCGCCGCACCAGCCCCCAGATCCGCACGATCGCGTAGCCGAATTCGGCCGTCGCGCAGGTCCAGAGCACCGGGACGTAGAGCGGCGACGACAGCAGGACCGCCCCTCCCCCCATGTAGGCCCGCCGCGCGTTGTTCCCCGCCTGCGTCAGCAGGTGGTCGGGAAACATCGCGAACGCCCCGACCGCCAGCCCGAAGCCCAGCAGCTTCGCGAAGACCTTCCCCCACGGCTGCTGCGCCAGGCAGATCAGCATCGACAGCCGGATCGCCGCCACCACCCAGGCCCAGAACGGGCCGTGCGCGGGGAACGCGATGGCCGCGACGACCGACACCATCAGGCCGAGGAACATCGTCGCGACCCACCAGAGGTCGGTCTGGAGGTCGAATTCCTCGACGACCTCCGCCAGCCGGCCGTCGCTCATTGGAAGTTCGGCGGCCGCTTCTCCACGAACGCGGCCACGCCTTCCCTCCCGTCCGCCCCGCCCGCGCTCGCCTTCATCGTGATCGCTTCCGCCTCGTACGAC
>DASVNH010000161.1:0-14356 GCA_036383955.1 Planctomycetota bacterium
CTCGCGCCGACGTCCTCCATTTTTGTCGGCCCGCGCGTGGCCCGCCGCTTGCGATTCCTCGTTCATGAATTATGCGAAGCTGCTCCTGGAGCTGACGCTGAGGCTGTCGGCGGCGGGCGTCCTCAAGCAGGAGGACGAGCCGCGCGGGGTGATCGAGCTGCGGCCGGCGACGGCCCCGCGCGCGACGGCCCTGGCCCCGCTCCAGTTCACCTACTCCTCGGCGAACCCGGAGCACCTGGACCGGCTGGACCTGGCGTCGTGGCAGCACGCGGGCGGCGACCTCCTCCACGCCGCCATCGGCTACGACACGCGCGATCCGCTCTGGCTGAAGTCGCTCCGGATCGCGGCCGCCGGCGTGGCCCACTACGCGATCGAGTTCAGCGCCCACGAGTTCGGCCACGTCTCCAGCTTCAGCCGGGCGGGCTGCCGGGACGTCGCCTTCGGCTCCGAAGACCAGGTCGCGGCGGACTGGGAGTCGCCGACGGTCGCGGACTTCCTCACCGGGGCCTTCGAGAGCTCCCCGACGCCCGTGAACGTGAGCGCGTCCGACTGGAAGCGGATCGGGGAGATCTTCGCCGGACGTCCCCGGGACTTCGCCGCGTTCATGGTCCTCACGGAGGCGGGCGGCCTCAACCAGGAGCAGATCGCCCTCTCGGAGCACGCGGCGCGGATGGGCGAGGAGGGGCTCTCCCTCCTCGAGGTCGTCCCGTTCCTGCTGGCGGCGACGTCCACCCTGCGCTACCCCTCGTCGGCGGAGCACAGCGACCTGGCCGACTACGTCGGCCGGCTGGAGGAGCTGGGCGTGAGCGCCGAGGTGTCCACGATCAAGGTCCTCTCGGCCTTCCGCTTCTTGAGCGGGAGCGGCCTGTCCCTCCTGGGCGCCTTCGTGGCGGACCTGTCCGGCGCCGGAAACGGCCAGGCCGGGCCGATCCGCTTCGCGCTGGGCGAGGCGTCGCACGTCGACTGGCCGGAGATCGAAAGCTACCTCTCGCGCTACGGCCCCACCTTGAAGGCCTCGGTCGCCCTCCGGATCGCGGGGCTGGACCTCCGGCCCAGCTACGAGCGGTCCTTCGCGGGCGGGGAGAGCACCCACGAGATCGGCCTGCGCGCCGAAGGGGAGCTGGCCCCCTGGCTGCGGCTGACGGGGGCGGCGTTCGCCGGCGACGAGGGGGGCCGCTGGCTGGAAGGGGGCGTCGAGGCCCGTCCGCTGGGCTGGCTGGTCCTGAACGCCTCCTACGTCTCCGCCGCCGGCTACACGGTCCACCGCGAGGTCTTCGGGGCCAACCTCCCGATGATCGACGCCGCCGAGTCCGGCCTCCGGCTGACGATCGGGGTCACCTGGACCTTCTAAACTATTTCATTCAATTTTGAATTCCCCCCATTTTTTCCACCGCTCTCTACCCATGAATGGTGTATAGTCTGGCGAACTAAATATTGACCGGGGTGGTTTGGGCAACGTGGTGTGTCGCGCGCCTTCCAACTTCGAAACGTACTTCTTCATCATTTCTTCTTTTGTAAGGATCCCTCCATGCGCCAGGCCTCTCAGCGTCTAGCCGCTCTTCTGGTCGTCGGAGCCCTTCTTCCCGCCTGCGGCGGCGGCGGCAGCGGCGGCGGGGGCCCCGCCGGGCCTCCCGTGCCCACGCCGGCCGTCGTCCAGCTGGCCGCCGTCACGGCGACGGTCGCCGAAGGCGGCCTCACGGCCGTCCTCACGGTCAACCGGGTCGGCGGCACGGGCCAGACGGTGACGGTGCAGTTCGCCACCGCCGACGTTACGGCGACGGCCGGCGTCGACTACACCGACAGCAACGGGACGCTCGAGTGGCTTGAGGCCGACTTCGCGCCGAAGCTCATCAATGTCCCGGTCGCGGACCTCGACGCCCTGGTCGAGGGCGAAGAGACCTTTACGGTGACCCTGAGCGCTCCCGGCGGCGCGACGCTGGGCGCCAACGAAGTGGCGACGGTGACCATCACGGACGGGGACGGCCCTCCCGAAGGCGTCTTCCAGTTCAGCTCCCTCCTCTATGAGGTCACCGAGGGCGTCGCCGGTTCGGTCAACCGGACCATCACGGTGCGGCGGACCGGGGCGCTCGACACCACCGAGGCCGCCTCCGTCGACTGCGTGGTCGCCAACGGCACCGCCAGCGGCGGCACCGACTTCACCGTGCTCGGCACCGTGACCCTCAACTGGGCCATCGGCGACGCGACGGACAAGACCTTCGACATCGAGATCCTCAACGACGGCCTCGACGCCGCGGGCGTCGAAACGATCCTCCTGACGCTGCAGAATCCGCTCCCGGCGCTGGGACCGGAAGTCAGCGTCTCCCAGGGCTCGGCCACGGTCGAGATCACGGACCAGGACCAGTTCGGCCAGCTCGAATTCATCGCGTCCAACTTCCAGGTGTCCGAGAACGCGGTCACGGTGGACATCACGGTCAGCCGCCTGAACGGCGCCGCGGGCGCGGTCGGGGCGAGCGTCGCCCTAGGCGGCGGCGCGAGCACGGCCGTCGCCGGGACGGACTACACCGATCCGGGCGCGATCAACCTGGCCTGGGCGGCCGGGGACACGGCGGACAAGGTCTTCACCATCACCGTGATCGACAACAACATCGCCGACGGCAACCGGCTTCTCGAGATGACGCTGACGCCCTCGGGCGGCGCCACCGCGGGCGCTCCGGCCACGCTGACCATCACGGACGAGGACGCCGGCATCCTGGTCTTCAGCGCCCTCACGTACGACGCGGTCGAAGGCGCCGCCGCGACCACCACGACGCTGACCATCACGGTCGACCGCCTGGTCGGCAGCGCGGGCGCCGCGTCGGTGGACGTCAACATCGTCGCCGGCTCCGCGACGCTCACGACCGACTACACGGTCGTCAATTCGCCGGAGGTGCTGGCCTTCGCGGACGGCGAGACCAGCAAGAGCTTCGACATCACGATCGTCGGCGACGGCACGTTCGAGCCCGACGAGACCATCTTCCTGACGCTGACCAACGCGGTCGGCGCGAGCGTCGGGGCGCCCTCCTCGGCCACGGCGACCATCACCAACGACGACGCGCCCCCCGGAGGGACCATCACGCTCACGGGCCTGCCCTACGCGGCGACCGAGGGCGTCCCCGGATTCACCATCACGGTGCATCGGGAGGTCGGGTCCGTCATTCCCGCGCCCGCCGTCGCCGTGACCCTGAAGTCGGTCAACTTGACGGCGCGGGGCAACGGCAAGAAGAAGGACTTCAACGCCGTGAACCAGACCGTGAATTTCGGCGTCGGCATCTTTGACGTGATCGTCCCCATCACCATCGTCGACGACACGGTGGTCGAGGTGCCCGAGACGTTCCGCCTGCAGCTGAGCAACCCGACCAACCAGTCGGCGCTGGGCACGCCGAACACGGCGACCGTCACCATCACGAGCAACGAGTAGAGGGGAACTGGGGGAATCGGCGCCGGGCCGCCCGCGACGCGCGGGCGGCCCGCGCCGGCCTTCCGATCCCCCTTGCGGAATCCCGCCCGATGGGGTATAGTCCTTTCCGTTCGGGGAGTTTGGTTCGACCTTCGCGAGTGTCACGCCTCTCGATCCTTCCTGCCTTCCCCCCCGGTTTTCTTTTCTGTTCCGTCACAGGGGTAAGCGCAGTGAACATCTACATCGGCAACCTTTCCGACTCGGCTCTCGAGGCCGACCTCCGCCGGACCTTCGAAGGGTTCGGACGCGTCACCAAGGTCTCCATCATCAAGGACGTCCGTACGGGAGTCTCGCGCGGCTACGGCTACGTCGAAATGCCCGATTCCAACGAGGCCCTCACGGCCATCCGCGGGGTGCATCGGAGAGACGTCCAGGGCAGCACGCTGGCCGTCGGACCCGCCCGCTGGGAGCCCGCGGTCGCCGAGACCCAGGCTGACTTCGGCGACTTCGCGCGCTAGCTTCGCGAAGGCCGCCGGTAGTCGCCCGACTGGGGATCCGACAGGATGCCGCCGGTGAGGACGCCGATCGCCTCCCACAGCGCCCACTGCAGCGCCCCGCCGTGGCCGTTGACGAGGTAGAGCAGCTTCGCCTCCTGGACGGCCTTCGCATGGCGGCCCAGGGGGATGTCGCCGTCAGGGTCGGGATCCTCGACGCTCAGGTAGACGCCGTTCAAGCCCTTCTTCGCGTAAAGGGGGTCGAGCCTTTCCAGGCGACGGGAGCGCAGGATGTCGCGCGCCTCGTCCAGCGTCGCGAGACGAGGCGCCCCGTAGACGCTGTAGATCACCCCTTTCCGCAGGGGTTCGTCGGGAGCTTCCAGCGCCTTGGGCAGGAGATACCAGCGCTTCCGCCGCATCGCGGCGTCCAGCTCCGCGAACGACAGCGGAACGGCGCCCGGCGCGTGGATGTAGGCGTCCGTGCTCACCGAAGCCAGTGTAGCCCGGATCGAAACTCTAGGGGGCGTGACGACGCCGCGTTATAATCGCGTTCGATGAGCGACGGCTACACCGTCCTGGCGCGCCGCTACCGGCCCACCGTCTTCGAGGACGTCGCCGGCCAGGAGCACGTCTGGAAGACGCTCCGCAACGCCATCACCGAGGGGCGGGTCGGCCACGCCTACCTCTTCAACGGGCCCCGCGGCGTCGGCAAGACCACCATGGCCCGCATCTTCGCCAAGGCCCTCAACTGCGCGAAGGGCCCCACCGAGAACCCCTGCGGCGCCTGCGAGACCTGCTCCGCCGTCCACGACGGCAACGACACCGACGTCATCGAAATGGACGCCGCCTCCAACCGCAGCGTCGAGGACGCCCGCGAGCTCCGCGAAGGCATCAACTACGCCCCGCTCCGCGGCCGTTTCAAGATCTACATCCTCGACGAAGCCCACATGCTCACCCGCGAGGCCTTCAACACCCTGCTGAAGTCCCTCGAGGAGCCGCCCCCCCACGTCAAATTCATCTTCGCCACCACCGAGGTCCACAAGCTGCCCGACACCATCGTGTCGCGCTGCCAGCGCTTCGACTTCCGCCGCATCACCGTCGCCGACATCGTCAAGCGGCTGCGGCAGGTCGTCGACGGCGAAAAGCTCAAGGTGGGCGACGACGTCCTGGGCGCGGTGGCGCGCTCCGCCCGCGGCGGCATGCGCGACGCCGAAAGCCTGCTCGACCAGCTCGTGTCCTACAAAGCGAAGGGGCTGAGCGCGGAGGACGTCGCCTCCGTCCTCGGCGAAGCCCGGGGCGCGCACCTCGCCGAGCTGACCGCCGCGGTGAAGGCGGGGGACGCGGCGAAGGTCTTCGGCTCGCTCGCGGCGATCTTCGCGGGGGGCGTCGACGTCACCGCGTTCACCGACCAGCTGCTGCAGCACTTCCGGGCGCTGCTGGCGGTGAAGGTCTGCGGCAAGAACGCGGAGATCGTGGATCTGCCGGACGCGGACCTGGCGGAGGCGGAGACGGCGGCGCAGGGCTTCACGCTGGAGGCGCTGCTCTACTTCATCCAGCTCACGCTCGAGGCGAAGCGCCGGATCAAGGAAGGCGCCGACGCGCGCCTGGTGCTCGAAGTCACGCTGGTGAAGATGTCGCGGGCGGCCGACCTCGTCACGCTGAAGGACGCGCTGCGCGGGGCGATCGCGGTGGCGGCGCCGGCGACAGCGGCCGCGTCCGCGGCGGCTCCGATGGCCCCTTCGGGCGGAGCGCCCGACGAGGCGCCCGCGCCGGCGGCGCCGGCGGCCGAGGTCTTCGGCGGCACGCCGTCGACGCTGGACCAGGCGCGGGCGGCGTGGCCGCGGGTGGTGGCGGCCGTCAAGGAGAAGAGCCCCGTCGCCGCGGCGGTCCTGCAGGGCGCGCGGGTGGCCAAGTTCGGCGGGATGGACATCGACATCGCGCTGGCGCAGGCCTTCATGCTGGACCGCGCGGAAACCCCGAAGAACCGCGCGGCCCTGGAAGCGGCGGTGCAGCAGGTCTTCGGCAAGAAGCTGGTCGTGCGCTTCGCGCTCGACAAGGGGGCGGCGCCGGCCGCCGCGGCCGCGCCCGCGAAGCCGGCCTCGACGACGGCCGAGGCCACGGGGGACCCCGGCGTGCGGAAGATCCTGGAAACGTTCGGCGGCTCGAAGGTCGTGGGTATCGAGTAGACGGTAGACAGTAGACGGTAGACAGGGCGTCCCCCCTACCCCACCGGGGGGGGGGATCCACGGTCTACTGGCTCCTGGCTACGGGCTACTGGTCGCGGAGGAATCATGCTCGGCGGAAACATGGGGAAGTACGGCAAGCAGTTCCAGGACATGCAGAAGCAGATCGAGAAGGTCCAGGCGGACCTGAAGGAGCGCGTCGTCGAAGGGACGTCCGGCGGCGGCATGGTGAAGGCCAAGGTGAACGGCCAGCAGGAGATCGTGGACATCAAGGTCGAGAAAGAAGTCATCAACCCCGACGACAAGTCGATGCTGGAGGACCTCATCCTCGCGGCCGTGAACGAGGCCGTGAAGAAGTCGAAGAAGCTCCAGGAGACGGAGATGGCCCGGATCACGGGGATGATGATGCCTCCGGGGATGTTCTAGGAGCGAGAGCCAAGTGCCAAGTGCCAAGAACCTAGGATATCCCTCCCGCCCCTCGGGGGGGACGGGGGGGACCTCTGGGAACTTGGCTCTGGGAACTTGGCTCTAGCCCCCAAACCACATGGCTTACGCGGAACCGATCGTCCGGCTCATCCAGGAACTGTCGAAGCTCCCCGGCATCGGGGAGAAGACGGCGGAACGGCTCGCGTTCCACCTGCTCGCGCGGCCGAAGGACGAGGCGATGCTGCTCTCCAAGGCCATCCGCGAGCTCAAGGAGCAGGTCAAGTCGTGCGGAACGTGTTATACTATCACTGAGCACGACCCGTGCGAGATCTGCTCGGACGCCAAGCGCGATCTCTCGACGCTCTGCGTGGTCGAACAGGCCAGGGACGTCTGGGCCATCGAACGAAGCGGGTCGTTCCGGGGGGGGTACCATGTGCTCCACGGACACCTCTCTCCGCTCGACGGGGTGGGACCCGAAAACCTCACCATCCCGGGACTCGTGGAGCGCGTCCGCAAGGGAGGAATCCGCGAAGTGATCCTGGCGACCAATCCCACCGCCGAAGGCGACGCGACGGCCTGGTACATCCAGGAGGCGCTGCGCCCCCTCGGCGCCCGCGTCACCCGCATCGCCCGCGGGATTCCCGCCGGGAGCACCCTCGAGTATTCCGACCGTACCGTGGTGAACGACGCCCTCAGCGGAAGGCGGGAGCTCTGATCCCATGAGGATGGAGGTCCATCTTTCCCAGCGCCTCGAACAGAGGATGCATCTGTCCCAGCAGATGCTCCAGAATCTCGAGCTGCTCCAGCTCCCCATCATGGACCTGCGCGACCTCATCCTCCAGGAGCTCGAAGAGAACCCGACGCTCGAGGAGGCCCCGCCCCAGGAGGGGCAGGAGCCCGAGACGTCCGCCACCGAGGCCGAAGCCGACGTCCGCGCCTCGGAGGAGGAAACCGCCAAGCGCGAGCAGATGGAGGACATCGAGGAGCAGTGGTCGGAGAGCGAGCGCCGCACCCGCCGCACCGATTCGGCCGAGGACGCCGAGCGGCGGATGGAGATGATGAACAACTTCTGCCAGGAGACGGCCTCGCTCCGCGAGCATCTCCTCCGGCAGATCGCCCTCCTCGAGCTGGAGCCGGGCATCCGGCCGTACTGCGAGCACGTGATCGAGAGCGTCGACGACTCCGGCTACATCCGCGTCTCCCTCGAGGACATGGTCATGTCCCTCCCCGAGAAGCTGCGGGCCGAGCCGCCCGAGCTGCTCCTCCGGAAAATCGAGCGCGCCGTCACCATCCTCCAGAGCCTCGAGCCCAAGGGCGTCGGCGCCCGCGGCATCAAGGAATGCCTCCTCCTCCAGCTGGACGAGGCCAATCCCGAGTACCCCCTCCTCCGCAAGCTCATCGAGAACCACTTTGAGGACGTCGGGGCCAACCGCCTCCCCCGCATCGTCAAGGCCTTCCTCGCCGACCCGGAAATCATGCTCATGCTCGGCCATCCGGACGAGCCGGACCCCAACCAGGTGCTGGAGGACGTCAAGACCCTCATCGGCTCGATCGCGAAGCTGAACCCGAAGCCGGGCTCCACCTACTCGAGCGACAAGGTCCCCAAGGTCTTCCCCGAGGTCGTCATCAAGCAGGTCGACGGCAAGTACGAGATCGTCCTCGAGGACGGCTGGCTCCCCCCCATCTCCGTCAACCGCAACTACGAGGAGCTCCTCAAGGACCGCAAGCTCACCGCCGGCGAGCGCGAGCGCGTCGGCGCCATGGCCAAGGCCGAGGCCTTCCCCAAGGAAGCCCGCGACATGTTCGCCGAGCTCGCCCGCGGCAAGCGCATCATGCCCGGCGACCGGGCCAAGATCGGCGAGCTCCTCAAGACCCCCGTCGGCGGCGAGGACGAGCGCCGGCTGCTCGCCGACATCTCCAAGGAGCCGACCTTCAACAAGGACGAGCGCGAGTTCATGAAGCGGAAGGTCGACGCCGGCCGCAAGCTCATCACCGCGATCGAGCAGCGCCGCGGGACCATCTACCGCATCACCAACCAGATCCTCAAGCGCCAGACCGAGTTCTTCGAGGAGGGCGTCGAGCACCTCAAGCCCCTCAAGATGCAGGAGGTCGCCGACGCCCTGGGCATCCACCTCTCGACCGTCTCGCGCGCGATCTCCGAGAAGTGGGTCGAGACCCCCCGCGGCGTCTTCCCCCTGAAGTTCTTCTTCGCCTCCGCCGCCCCGAAGGCCGAGACGTCCGCCCCCGCCACGTTCGGGTTCGTCCCGACGTCCTCCCCCGGCGTGCTCCCGCCGTCCGGCGACGGCGACGCGCCGGACGAGCGGACGCGGCTGGCGCTCATGGAGCGGATCCGCGAGATCATCGACGCGGAGAACAAGAAGAGCCCGCTGAGCGACCTGGAGATCGTGAAGATCCTCAAGGAGCAGCACCGCATCACGGCGGCGCGCCGCACGATCGCCAAGTACCGCGAGGAGATGAACATCCCCTCGTCGCGCCTGCGCAAGCAGTACTAGGCGCGAGTGCCAAGTTCCTAGAGCCAAGTACCTAGACGGTCCCCCCCCCGCCCCCCGGGGGGAATCAGGGATCGCAACTCGTGTTCCAGCGCTTCGCGGCCGGTTGCGTCAGCACCAGCTTCCACCCCCCGGGGGGAGGGGGGATGCCTAGGCACTTGGCTCTAGGTTCTTGGCTCTATCGGCCCTGGACCCACTGCGCCGCGTGCTGCACCAGCTTCGCGGCCGTGGGCAGAGCGAGCTTGCCCTTGATGTGCTCGCGGTGGCTCTCGATCGTCTTCACGCTGAGATGCAGCTTGCGGGCGATCTCGCGCGTGGCCATCCCGCGGCCGATCATCTCGAAGACCTCGAGCTCGCGGTCGCTGAGCCGCTCCAGGGGCGAGCCTTCGTTCGGGGCCTTCCCGCGGGCCAGGAAGTGCAGCAGACGCTCCGACATCGCCGGGCTCAGGTAGATCTTCCCCTCCAGCACCCGTCGCAGCGCCGTCTCGAGCTCGTTCACCGCCTCCTGCTTCATCACGTAGCCCCGCGCTCCCGCCCGCAGGGACCGCTCGGCGAACAGCGTCTCGTCGTGCATCGAGAGGACCACCGCCTTGAGCCGCGGATGTCGGAGGCTCAGGTCCTTCAGCAGATCCAGGCCGCCCGCTCCCGGCAGCGACAGGTCGACCACCACCAGGTCGGGCGCCAGCTCCGCGATCTGGCGCAGCGCGTCCTCGATCGTGGCCGCGTCCCCGCAGACTTCCATGTCCGGCGCCTGGCGCAGGAGGTCGGCGATCCCCTTCCGCACGATCGGATGGTCGTCGACGATGAACACGCGCGCGCGGGGGCGCGTCTGGACCGCTTTGAGCTTGCTCATCCTACCCCTCGGCTCTCTCCCCGCCCGTTCCTCGCTCCCGGGCCCATGATCGCGTCGGGACCCCGACACCCTCAAGGGCTTTCTAGGTCGGTGAATCCCCGATGGGTCGCGCGGGACTTCCGCCGAGCCCGCGATCGTCGAGGTCCCCGATGGACGTCGCTCGCGCCGGACCCTACTCATAAGGGATTCGACTCTGGGGGAAGAGCTGGCGGGCGAGGCGTCGCCGTCCTATTGTTGAGACGGCCCCCCTCTGGAAAACCGGGGACGCCGGGGAAGCCCCTCCGCGCGCGCGCGGGGCTTCCCCTTCCCTTCTTCGCTCCGGGCCTTCGGCCCGGAGCTACGAAGGGCGAGCCCTCCGTCGTCGCGAAGGGCGCGCGGGCCTCCGGAGGGCGAGCCCTCCGGAGCGGACCGCCGGGAGGCGGGCCGCGGAGGAGGGCCACTTGATTGTGCCCCGCGTGTCTTTCTGCTTTACTAGGGCCTCATGTCCATCGAAGAGCGCGCGAAGAGCTTCCGGACCCAGGTCGAGACCCTGGAGAGCGAGATCGGCAAGGTCATCGTCGGGCACAAGGACGTCGTCCGCCAGACCATCGTCGCCATCCTCGCCGAAGGCCATGCCCTCCTCGAAGGCGTGCCCGGCCTCGGCAAGACCCTCCTGGTCCGCACGATCTCCCAGTGCCTCAACCTCCGCTTCTCCCGCGTGCAGTTCACGCCGGATCTGATGCCGGCCGACATCCTGGGCACCAACATCGTCGTCGAGGACGCGCAAGGCCGGAAGACGTTCGAGTTCCAGAAGGGCCCGATCTTCGGCAACATCATCCTCGCCGACGAGATCAACCGCGCCACCCCGAAGACCCAGTCCGCCCTGCTCGAGGCCATGCAGGAGAAGGCCGTGACCGTCGCGGGGGTTCGACATCCCCTCGAGGAGCCCTTCTTCGTCCTCGCGACCCAGAACCCGATCGAGATGGAAGGCACCTACCCGCTCCCCGAGGCGCAGGTCGACCGCTTCCTCTTCAAGATCGAGGTCCCGCCCTCGAAGCTCTCGGAGCTCCTCCAGGTCATCGACCGCACCACCGGGAAGGACTCCCCTTCCGCGAAGCAGGTGCTGAGCGCGGCCGACATCCTGTCGATGCGCGAGCTGGCGAAGGAAGTCGAGATCGCCTCCCACGTGAAGGAGTTCGCGGCGCGGCTCGTGCTCGCCACGAATCCGGCCGAGGGGACGTCGATCGCCCGCAAGTTCCTCCGCTACGGCTCCAGCCCGCGCGGGGCGCAGGCGCTGGTCCGGGCCGGCAAGATCCTGGCCCTGCTGAAGGGCCGCTACAACGTGTCGTTCGGCGACCTCCGCGAGGCCGCCTTCCCCGCGCTGCGGCACCGCATGATCCTGAACTTCGAGGCCGAGGCGGAAGGGATCAAGGCCGACACGATCCTCGAGAAGATCCTCGCCGAGATCCCCGAAGTCGCCGCCGCCCGCTGATTCCGTTTCCCACTCACCGGCCTCCTCCGTATACTCAGCGCCAACCGATCTGAGGATTTCGATGGACAACAAAACGCTCAAGCGCGTCGCCGACAACATCCGGGTGCTCTCCGCGGCCATGCCCGAGAAGGCCAAGTCGGGCCATCCGGGCGGCCCGATGGGCGGCGCCGACTTCATGGCGCTGCTCTACACGGAGTTCCTCGGCTACGATCCCGACGACCTCGCGTGGCGCCACCGCGACCGCTTCTTCCAGGACGCGGGCCACCTCTCGGCGATGATGTACTCGACGCTCTCGCTCGTCGGGGCGTATTCGATGGAGGACTGCGCCGCCTTCCGGCAGTGGGGCAGCGTGACGCCGGGACATCCGGAGCACGACCTCCGCCGCGGCATCGAGAACACCTCGGGCCCGCTCGGCCAGGGCCACGTCATGGCCTGCGGCGCCGCGATCGCCGAGCGCTTTCTCTCGGCGCGCTTCGGCGCCTGGCAGGACCACAAGACCGTCGCCTACATCAGCGACGGCGGCGTCCAGGAAGAGGCCAGCCAGGGCGTGGGCCGGATCGCCGGCCACCTGGGCCTCTCCAACCTCATCCTGTTCTACGACGCCAACAGCGTGCAGCTCTCGCACATGACGGCCGACGCGATGACCGAGGACACCGCGAAGAAGTACGAGGCCTGGGGCTGGCGGACCGAGACGGTCGACGGCCACGACTTCGACCAGATGCGCGCGGCCCTCAAGCGCGCCTGGGCGGAAAAAGACAAGCCCACGTTCATCGTGGGGCGCACGGTCATGGGCAAGGGCGCGGTCAAGGCCGACGGCACGCCCTACGAAGGCTCGCCCAAGCTGCACGGGAACCCGCTCAGCAAGAGCGAGGCGAGCTTCGACCGGACGATCCAGTCGCTCGGCGGCGACCCCAAGAACCCCTTCCAGATCTTTCCCGACGTGAAGGAGACGATGTCGAAGGTCCTCGCCGAGAAGCGCGCCGCCGCCAAGGCCAAGCGCCAGGCGGAGGCCGACTGGGCGAAGTCCAACGCGGCCCTCGCGACGAAGCTCGACCTCTTCTACTCCGGCAAGCTCCCCCAGCTCGACTGGGCGGCCATCGAGCAGAAGCCCGGCGAGGCGACCCGGGCGGCGTCGAAGAACGTCCTCCACTACCTCGCGGGCAAGGTCGAGAACCTCGTCGTCATGTCCGCCGACCTCTCCGACAGCGACTACACCGAAGGCTTCCTCAAGAAGACCAAGATCTTCCGCAAGGGCGACTTCTCCGGCGCCTTCCTGCAGATCGGCGTCGCCGAGCTCACCATGGCCGGCATCATGAGCGGCATGGCCCTCCACGGCGGCGTCATCCCCGCCGGCGGCACCTTCTTCTGCTTCAGCGACTTCCAGAAACCCGCGATCCGCCTCGCCGCCCTCCAGAGCGCCCACGTGATCTACATCTGGACGCACGACGCCTTCCGCGTCGGCGAGGACGGCCCCACCCATCAGCCCATCGAGCAGGAAGCCCAGCTGCGCCTCCTCGAGCGCATCAAGAACCTCGAGGGCCATAGGAGCTTCACCGCCCTCCGCCCCGGCGACGCCCACGAGACCACCGTCTCCTGGCGCCTCGCCCTCGAGGGCCACGGCCCCACCGGCCTCGTCCTCACCCGGCAGCCCGTGGGCGATCTGCCCCCGACGTCCCCCGCCGGCCGCTTCGCCGACGCCAACAAGGGCGTCGAGCGCGGCGCCTACCCGGTCGTCGAGTGCGAAGGACGTCCGGACCTCATCCTCGTCGCCAACGGCTCGGAAGCCTCGCTGCTCGTCGAGGGCGCGGCCAAGCTCAAGGCCAAGGGCCTCAAGGTCCGCGTCGTCTCGGCCCCCTCCGAAGGCCTCTTCAACGAGCAGCCCGACGCCTATCGCGAGGCGGTGCTCCCCTTCGGCGCGCCCATCCTCGGCTGGACGGCCGGCGAGCCCTCGACCCTCCGCAACCTCGTCGGCGCCCTCGGCAAGGTCTACGGGATGTCGCGCTTCGGCGCGTCCGCCCCCTTCAAGGTCCTCGACGAGAAGTTCGGCTACGTCGCCGACAACGTCGTGAAGGTCGCCGAGGCCTACCTCGCCGAGTACAAGACCGGCCTGGCGAAGCTGAAGACCCTGGCCTGAGCTAGACTAGGGGGATGGAAGAGCCCCCGCCGCCCGCCGGCTTCCGCTCGGAAGACGCGAAACGGGCGTACGGGAAGTCCGTCGCGATCGCGGCCGTCTTCTTCTTCATCCTGGAGTTCACCGCGCCCATCGTGGGCTTCGTCGTGGCCATCCCCGCCCTCATGTTCTCCGGCGCCATGCGGATGACCCTGACCTCGATCGACTCCGCCGCGCGCTGGGAGGGCGACCTCTGGGCCCTCGGACAGACCCTCGCCCTCTCCCGGAACGCGCCGACGGGTCTGACGCTCTACCAGCACGCGGGCGAGGCGGAACCGCGGGCCGTCGCCCGGCTGACCGATCCCGACGCCCGGATCCTGGCCGGGACCGACGTCCTCTGGATCCTCGAGGAGGGCCGGGTGAGCGTCCTCAAGAACGGCGATCTGGAGTCCTACGGCCTCTACGAATCCCTGGGCGCCCGCACGCGGCCGTTCCTGTCGAAGGGCATGCCGGCCGTGATCGAGATGACGCCGGAAGGCGGGTTCGAGCTCCGGATCCTCGGACCCGACGCCTGGGCACGAGCCGGCCGGATCGACCTCCCGGCGTTCGCTCCGGGCGTCGACTTCCGCGACAGGGTCCAGCCGCTCGGCGGTGCCGCCGGCGAGCTCCACCTGTTCCGGGACGACGGATTCGCGATCTTTCACCGCGTCGCGCGGCCGGGAGAAGCCGCCCCGGCCGCGTGGACGACGGTGGCCGAGGCGCACGCGGCATGGAAGCCCTTCCTCCACCGGGGCGCGCCGGCGGTGGCGGCCGTCGAACGCGCCCCGGTGGAGGAAGGGCTTCCATGCCGCGTGCGCCTCGGCCACCGTCGTCCACGCGGCCGGGGCGGCTTCTCCCGGCCGCGCGACGCGG
>DASVNH010000162.1:0-29261 GCA_036383955.1 Planctomycetota bacterium
GACGTCCCCGACGAGGCGCGCGCCGCGCTGAACCGCGGCGACGCCCGCCTCAACCACTACATCCTCGTGCGCCAGGTCGGCCGCGGCGGCATGGGCGCCGTCTGGCGCGCCTGGGACACCGCCCTCTCCCGCTGGGTCGCCATCAAATTCCTGCTCGGGTCGGATGAGTCCGACATCCGCCGCTTCCACCGGGAGGCCAAGCTGTCCGCCGGCCTCCACCATCCCTACATCGCCGCCGTGTACGAAGTCGGCACCGCCCCCGCCGCCCACGCCGGCGCCTCCCCCTCGCCCTACCTCGTGATGCAGTTCATCGACGGCGGCTCGCTCGGCGAACGGAAGTTCCCCCTCCGCGAGACCGTCTCCATCCTCCACCGCGTGGCGGAAGCGGTGGACGTCGCCCACCGCTCCGGCGTCGTCCACCGCGACCTCAAGCCCCAGAACATCATGGTCACCGCCGACGGCCGCCCCTACGTCATGGACTTCGGCCTCGCCAAGGTCATCCAGGCCGACAGCTCCCTCTCCATGACCGGCATGGTCGTCGGCACGCCGTCCTACATGCCGCCCGAGCAGGCCCTCGGCCAGCCGGACGGCGTCGACGCCCGCAGCGACGTCTATTCCCTCGGCGCGACGCTCTACGCGCTGGCCTGCGGAAAGACGCCCTACGCCGGCAGCGCCCCGATGGACATCGTCCTGCGGGTCCTCCGCGAGGCGCCCGAGCGCCCGCGCGCGGTCGTCCCCGACCTCCCGGAGCCGCTCGAGAGGATCATCCTCAAGGCGATGGCCCGACGTCCCGAGGACCGCTATCCCACGGCCGCCGCGCTCGCGGACGACCTCCGGCGCTTCCTGGACGACGACACGGTCCAGGCGCGGGCGCCCGCGTCGGGCGTCGCCCGTCCCCGCTCCCGCGCGCCGCTCTGGATCGGCCTGGCCGTCGCCGCGGCCGTCGGCGCCCTCGCCTGGGCCTGGCGGCCGGCTCCGTCTCCGCCCGCGCGCGTCGCGTACGCGGACTTCGATCCCAAGCGGGTCGACGCGTTCCGCCTCGGCCTCCGCGGCGCGCCGAAAGCGTGGGTCGACGAGCAGATCCGGGCGGCGGCCCGGGACGCGGCCGCGTGGGCGGCCGAGCCGCGGACGAAGTGGCCCGAGCGGAAGGCGGCCGCGCTGCGCCTCATCGCCTGGGCCGACGCCCTGGAGCCCGGCCTGCTGGCCGATCCGGGCCTGGCGGAGCTGCTGCCGTCGCTCGTCGAGATCCGGAAGGGCGCGGAGGAGGTCGCCGTGCACGTCGGCGATTTCACTCTGCGCCTCTACGTGCGCGGGGCGTCGCTGGCGGGCCTGCGCCGGGACGGCAAGGCGCTTCCGCTCCCCGCGGAGCCGGACGCGCCGCTGTCGCTCACGCTGCGGGCGGGCGAGTACGACGTCGACCTGCTCCACCCCGCGGAAGGCCGGGGCACGCTCAAGGTGCGGGGCGAGCCCGGGAAGACGCTGACCCTGGTGGGGTCGGTGAAGGCGCCGCGGGTCGCGGCCGAGTAAGTCTTATCACTTCGACGTCAGCTCGAAGACGCCTTCCCAGTCCGGAGGTGGCGGCGACTCCTGGAAGGCCTCGCAGCGCTCGACGTAGACCTCCGAGGCCTTGTCGTCCGGCCGGAGGGCCAGGGCCGCGCGGAAGCCGTCGATCGCCGCGACCCAGCGGCGCTCGCGGTAGGCCTTGAGGGCGCCCTCGTAGGCTTCGAGGAAGCCGGCCGGCACCGGGAGCGCCGATCCGGCGAGGCCGATCAGCTCGTAGACGGTCGTGGGCTCCCGCTTCCCCACCACGCGGATGCGGTCGAGCTCCCGCACCACGAACGCGTTTCCCACGAGCTCGCGGGTGGAGTCGCTGAGCATGATGTAGGTCCCGTATTCCTTGTTGGCGCCTTCGAGGCGGGCGGCGAGGTTGACGGCGTCGCCGAGGACCGAGTAGTCGGAGCGCTCGTCGCCGCCGACGTAGCCGGCGGAGACCTCGCCGCTGTTGAGGCCGATGCGGCTCTTGAGCTGCGGGAGCCCCTCGAGGGCGAACTGGGCGTTGAGCTGGGCGAGGGAGGCCTGGCATTCGAGGGCGGCGAGGCAGGCGTTGCGGGCGTGGTCGGGCGACGAGACGGGGACGCCGAAGAGGGCCATGATGCCGTCGCCGATGTACTTGTCGAGATAAGCGCGGCGGGCCTTCAGCGCCTGGGTCATGCTGTCGAGGTAGCGGTTGATGAACGGAAACAGCACCTCGGCCTGCATCTTCTCGGAGATCGAGGTGAACGACTTCACGTCCGAGAAGAAGAAGGTCCCGCGCATCTTGCGCGGCTTGGAGAGGATCTCCGGGTGCTCCATGAGGATCTTCACGAGCTCGGGGCCGGTGTTCTTCTCCAGCTCCTTCTGCAGCTTGCGCTTCGACCGCTGCGTGACGAGCTCCTTGAAGGCGGTCACGCTCGCGAAGGCGATCAGCGCGGTCGCGACCGGCCCCGCCCCCGGCACCCAGATCGCCGCGCTCGAGAACAGCGTGTAGAAGAGGCCCACCGTCCCGGCGACGACCCCCGCCGTGAAGACCGCGCTCCAGGTCGCGCTCCAGTGCGACACCCCCAGCGACACCCCCAGGCCGACGAGGAGCAGGTACGCCAGGGCGATCCACGCGGGCACGCGCCCGATCACCTGCCCCGTCAGGACCATGTTGGCGACGGCCACATGGGCGTCCAGGCCGGGGGTGGCTCCCCGCAGCGGCGACGCGTGCAGATCGCCGCTCGCCGTGGCGGCGGACCCGATGAAGCAGACGCGGCCCTCGACGAGCTTTCGCAGCTCCGCCTCCTTCTCGTCCAGCGCGCGGAGGGCGGCCAGGTTCTTCCGGAAGATCGACCGCGCCGCTTCCGGCTTCTCCCGCGCCCGCGGGGACGTCAGACGGGCCAGCGCCTTGTCGAGCTCCGCGATGTTCGCCTCGAAGCCCGCGGCGTACTCTTCCCGGATCGCCGCCATCCGTTTCTCGACGGCCCGCATCTCGTCCGGCCGCAGGACCGCGTCGCCGTCCAGGACCGCTCTCAGCCGGGCGCTCAGCGCCAGGTACTCCTTGTCCGTGTTCGAGCGGTTCTCCTCGGGCTCGCTCAGGATGATCTTCTTCACGTTCGTGTCGAGCACGTCGTAGTGCTCGCGGTAGTAGATCACCAGCGCCAGGAAGGGCACGTGCACGAACGTGCTTTCGCGTTGACGCGCGCGGTTCCCGGCCCAGTTCACGAGGACGCGGCCTTCCTCGTCCAGAGGGATCCGCGTCTCGTCGTCCGGCCCGCGGACCACGATGCGGTCGGGCATCAGCTCCATCGACGCGATCGTCCCCTTGTCGCGGACGGCCGCCGCCAGCCCCAGGTAGGGATGCGGGCGGTCTTCATAGATCAGCGACGCCCAGGGCCGCCGCAGCACGCCGTCGGCCAGGTCCGCGTCCGCGTTCGAGCAGCCCACGCCGAGCGCCGGCTCCAGGAAGGCGTACGCGGGCGGCGTGATCCCCCGCCCCCGTCCGGCGCGCGGCGGCAGGCCGCTCACGCCCATCAGGCTCGCCTTGGCGTCCATCAGGGCGCAGGCCTTCGCCAGCCAGTACGCGTAATGGAGCAGGTGCAGCTCCAGCGAGCCCGGCTGGGCCTCCGGCAGGAGCTCCTTCTTCAGCGTCGCGAACGGCAGGTCCGGCTTCAGCGCCATCCGGTCGGCGACCAGCGCGACCACCGCCTCCTCCCGCGCGGCCTCGAAGACCCCCTCCAGGAGGGATTTCGCGACGCCCGACGCCCTCGACACCTCCTCGAGACTCCCGTCGACGTTCGTCGCGAAGGCCGCCTTCACCCGGTCGAAGGATTCGCGCACGCCGGGCAGCAGCTCCTTGCGCTCGATGTGATAGGCCAGCCTGACGTTTCCCGCCTTCGCGATCGCGGCGCGGAGAACCGTGTCGTTCGCGGTCAGCTTGAAGGCGCCGGTGTCCGGATCGTAGTCCTTGGCCTCAGGGACCTTCATCTTGAACTCGACGTCGAACACCACCTGGCGGGCGCCCAGGCGGTCGAGCGCCAGGACAGCCTCCCCGTAATGCCGCCGCGGCATCGGGAAGCTGAGCTTCTTGGAGGTGTTGTCGTCCATGTCGATGACCGCGACGCGCGCCGACTCCGCGATGGGCGCGCGGAACTGGAACCCGAGATCCAGCGCGGCCAGCTCCAGGCGGTGGATGACGCCCAGCCATTCGGGACGGGCGAACGCGGCGGCGACGAGGATCGTCGCGGCGGCGCCCACGAAAAGGCCGAGACGGATGTCGCCGCGTTCGACGGCCCGGAGGAAGCGGTGACGCCGGACAGTGGTGGGCCTCGCGCCCGTCAACGACGACGCCTCCGGAGCCCCAGGAGCGCCAGGAGCTCGAGGCCCGTCAGGCCGCAGCCCGACGTCCCGGCTTCCTCCTCGAGCGCGCCGCCCGGCGGCGGCGGCGGAAGGGTCGTGGCGGCGGCGGCGGAGGTCGATCGCGCCGCGATCTGTTTCGGCTGGGCGTCGCTGGTGAGGAAGCGCAGATAGAGCGGACCGGTGGTGTTGTTGCGGAGCCAGTAGCCCCGGCCCGTGAAGATGGAATCCGCGGCCGTCAGGAAGACGTACGCGCCGTTCACGAACTCCGCCGGGAAGGACGTCACGCCGTCGGTGGCGGTGTCCGCCAGGCTGCCCCCCGGCGTCGCGGGGATGGAAAGCGCTCCGTCCGACCACACGGCCACGCCGTTGAGATCCAGCCGCCCGCCCGGGACCGGGAAGCCGTTGACGTTGAAAGTCGGCTGCGTGAACAGGTTCCAGCCCGGCTGGAGGATGAGGATCTTCTGGTCCTGCGCGACGGCCTGCAGGCTCTGGCCGACGGGCGGCCGCGACAGCGTGAGCGTTCCGCCGAGGCGGCTGATGATCCAGAACGGGCTTCCGGAGAGGTCGCGGTTGGGCTCGACCTGGTTGAGCTCGACGTAGCCGCTCTCCTCCTGCAGGAACGCGCGGACGTTGCTCGGGCTGTAGCCTCCGAAGGCGGCCGTGATGGACGCCAGCAGGTCGGCGGCGGAGTAGTACTGCGGGACCGAGCGCAGCGCGTAGCCCTCGAAGCGGGACGGCACGACCACGGTGTCGGGCGCCACGATGGGAGGCGGCGAGATCGAGAGGAAGTAACCGCTCAGGAGGATGGTCTGCGTGTCCGGATTGGTCACCCGGACGTCGTACAACCCGACCGGCAGCAGGCCGTCGCCGTTGACCTGGATCAGCCCCGTGTTCACGAACGTCTCGGTCCGCGCCAACGTCGCGCCCGAGGAGGAGTTGATGAACACGACCTGGGAGGCCGGATCGAAGTTCGAGCCGCGGATCTCGATGGTCGAGCCGGCGACCGACACCATGCCGCTGGGCCATACGCCGGAGATCGCCGGCCCGGGCGGCGGCACCAGGAAGGCGAAGGCTTTCGGCCCGGCCCCGGACGTCACCGGGACCGAGACGGCCGTCGGCCCGCCGAACGGATCGTAAAGCCCGTAGGTGGTCCCCGTGAGGTCCGTCCGCCCGAAGTACACGAGCGGCGGATTGTCGTTGTAGCGGATCCGGCCGGCGGGGCTGATGCCCGGCGGCTCGTTCTGCGTCAGGAGGTTGTTCCCCAGCGGGTCCAGCTCGATCAGGACGTGGCCGCCGAACGACTCGTTCACGAGGGCGAAGGCGTGCGCATTGGGCTGGAAGGCGATGTCCAGCACCTGGTGGCCGAACGCCTTGCCGAAGGGGCCGCGGATCTGGGGATAGGTGATGGTCTGGCCCGCGGGCGTCGGCGTGAACCGGATGATGTGCTGGTTGAACGCGTCGCTCTGGCAGCCGATGAAGAAGAACGAGCCGTCCGGCGACAGCTCCAGCTGGGTGGGCGTGGTCACCACGGGGCTGGCCGAATTGACGTTGACGCTCGCCGCCCCCGTGTTCGGGTTCTCGTTCACGATGCCGAGGAAGTTCCCGTTCGGGACCGAGTAGTAGACCCGGCCGGGCCCCGCTCCGGCCGTGCCGCCCACCCGCGAAGAATCGATGACGACGCAGTCCTCGGCGACCGCCCCGCCCAGCGCCGTCGTGCCCGCCAGAACGAAGTTGGCCGGCGCGTCCAGGTCCAGGCGGAACACCGCCGGATTGTTGACCGGCCCGGCCGTGATCTGGCCCGCCACGTACACCCAGCGCTCGTCCGCGGAGACGCTCAAGCCGCGCAGGTTCGTCGCCGCCCCGGCGCTGACCGTGGCCGTCCCGCGGAAGGCGAAGGGCGGGACCGCGTCGAACAGCGTCAGCGTCGCCAGGCCGTTGTTCGACACCACCGCCAGGTTCCGGCTCGGCACCACCACGATGTCCCAGGGCTGACTGAAATTGTAGGGGACCCCCGACAGCGTCAGCGGCGTCCGCGTCGGCCGCTCCACCGTCACCGCGTTCGCGCCCGCGTTCACCACGAACACGTTCGCGTTCGATCCCCCCTCGGGCGCGGCGGTGGCGGCGCGGGATCCGACCTGCAGGGCGGCGGCGAGTATCAGCGACGTCAGCATGCGTACCTCACGGCCCCGGCGTCCCGGGCGGCAGCGGCAGCGCCGCCGGCTTCCGGGTCCTCGGGCTCGACGGCCCCGTATTCGCGTATTCGAAGAACGGCACGTCCCACGGCCGGGCGTCCCCGCCCTCGAAGCCGAAGCGGCCGTCGTAGAGCTCTTCCGCCCGACGTCCGAAGAACCGCACGTAGAGATCCGCGCGGAAGCGGTCCTCCATGTCCTGCGGGAGGTCGCCGTACTCGTTCACGCTGCCCGCGCCTTCGATCGGGATCTCGACGTCGTCCAGCCGCCGCGGATTGAACGACCAGGTCCCGGTGAGCGCGCGCAGCGAGACGATCGCGCCGCCGCCCGACGCGAACGCGCGCACGATGCCGTTCGAGCCGGATACGGAGGTCGTCGAGTTCGGGGAGCGCACCTTCATATCCGTGCGCAGGTCGCCCTTCTGGATGTCGACCTCGATCGTCCCGAACTTCAGGTTGACGTCGGCGTTCATCTGCCCGCCGCCCTGGGCGAGCGTCTCGATCTTCGCCTCGGTCAGGGCCTTGACCGCGACCTTCACGTTGCCCGTGAAGAGCAGCTCGGCGCCGGAGGCGATCGAGGTGCAGATCGACGACCCCTTCTTGAGCTTCATGTTCCGCTCGACGGCGACCCAGTCCTTGTCCTCGGGCCGTTTCACGTCGACCGTGCCCTTGAAGGACACGACGACGGCTTCGACGTCCTGCTGCTGCAGGAGCAGGACCAGGAGGCTACTTGCGCTCAGCATCGGTGCTCCCCTGGCGCTGGTAGATCTCCGCGGCCTGCAGGACGTCGATCAACTCGCGTCCCGAGATGAACTCGCCGGGCGTGCCGCCCTTCATGATCCGCAGGAAGACGACCTCGCGGAAGGCGTAGCGGCGGCTGGGGCCGAAGACGGACATCGTCAGCCCGCCCTTGATGCCGAGCGCCTTCACGAGCATGTAGGCGACGGTGCCCTTGTCCACGGGCGCGCCGTCGGCCAGATCCCACGCGGGGTCGACCAGGCCGCGGTCGACGGCCTCCTTGCGCGCGTCCGCGTCCGTCGGGGCGTCCTTCGCCAGTCCGGAGACCAGGCGGAGGGCGTCGCCGAACACGGCCCGGTCCTTCTCGTAGAGGCGGCGGAGGAAGTCGGTCCGCTTTTCCTGCGCCGGCGGAGCGGCTTGCGTGGCCAGGAGGACGAGCATGATCATCATGTCAAAACCCGTACGTGAATCCCGCGCTGAAGAAATTCCGGCCGTCGTCGTCGTCGTAGGCGTCCCCGGGCATGAAGCGTCCGAAGTTGACCGACAGCCCCAGGTCCGACAGGACCCGCCAGCGCAGGAAGAGGTCGATTTCCGTGCCCACCTCCGCGTCGTCGACGAAGGCCCTCGGGTCCGAGATCGGGGCGGCGCTTTCCGCCTTGCGATAGAGGTACCCGAACGCCCCGACCTCAAGGTAGCGGCAGGCTTCCACGGATTCCAGCGGCTTCAGCGAGCCGCCCAGGCGGAAAATGTGGATGTTCGAGACCCGCGGGAAGAGGGCGTAGCCGGTCTGGAGGAAGCCGAAGCCGAGGAAGCCCTCGTCGTCGGTCCCCGGCTGGTTGCCCGCCGCGAGGTCGGTGACGCTGCCGCGGTCGCCGTCGCCGGATCCGTAGAGGTACTCCAGCAGGACGGCGGGCGACGTGGGGGCCTGGAAGCGATACTCCAGCTGCAGCGTGAGCGAGAAAGCGCGGATGTCCTCGGCGTCGGTCGTGCCGGCCGCGACGCTGCTTCCCATCTCGTAGATGGCCTCGACGTGGTAGCCGAGGTCGCGGAAGAAGGCGCCGCGGAGGCCGGCGCCGAGGTACTGGGCGTCGTACTCCCAGTCCTGCGCGGCCGTCTCGGGATCCTCGTCGTTGAGATCCTTCTCGAACATGAACATGGCGTAGGCGCGGTGGTAGCCGGCCAGGACGTAGTTCACCTCGAGGGCGCCGAAGGCGCGGCGGCTGTCGTCGTGGTTCGGCAGCGACTGGTCGATGTCGTCGTCGTGGATGATGGTGTGCGCGCCGAAGGCCTTCGCGCCCCAGCGGCCTTGCGCCCATTCTGCGACGACGCCGTAGGCCACCTGGTTGAAGAGCAGGCCGCGGCCCAGCGAGATGAACTGGCGGCCGGCGCGCACCACGAAGTCGGCGCCCTCCGTCGACCAGTCCGCTTCCACCCAGGCCTGGTCCACGTAGAGGAAGCGGATCTCGTTGTCGTCCTCGCCCTCGAACTGGTCGCCCGAGTTGAAGTCGACGTAGTCGGTCTGCAGGCGCAGGTAGGCGGTGTAGGTGCGGTCGAGGCGCAGCTCGCCCCAGAGGCGCAGGTCGAGGTAGCGGAGGGTGCGTTCCGCCTCGTCGGGCGGGTCGTCGAGCGAGACCACCTCCGCGTGGAGCCAGCCGCCGGCGTCCCAGAGGAGGCGCTGGCCGAGCTCGTCGTCGTTCCGGGCGCGCGCGTCCATGGCGCGGCGACGCTCTTCCTCGAGCAGCTTGTTCTGATCCTGGGCGTGAACGGACGCGGCGCCGAGGAGACTCAAGATGACCGGCCAGGTACCCCTCACGACCATTCCCTCCCTGGAGAGTCCCCATATAGCGACCCCCGGAGCGGCAGGTCAAGGCTTTCATAGGGGTTGGATCTTCCGCCGCTTTGTGTTTTAATCCCTCCCCTCGTGAACGGCCTCTTCCTCGGCATCGACCTCGGCGGCACCTCCGTCAAGATCGGCGTCTGCGACGCCGCGGGCGGGCGCCGGGCCTCCACGTCGATCCCCACCGAGGCGTCCCGCGGCCCCGAGGACACCGTCCGGCGCGTCGCCGCCGCCTGCGCCACCCTGACCGCGGCCACCGGACCCGCCGCGGCCGCCTGCTCCGGCGTGCCCGGCCCGCTCGACCTCGAGCGCCGGACGCTCAAGCGCGCGAACAACCTGACGGGGTGGACCGACGTCCCCTACCCCGAGCTCCTGGGCCGGGCGCTGGGCGGCCTGCCGACGTTCATGGAAAACGACGCCAACTGCGCCGCCTGGGGCGAGTACGTCGCCGGCGCCGGCCGCGGCGCGTCGAGCCTCGCCCTCTACACGCTGGGCACGGGCGTGGGCGGCGGCCTCGTCCTCGGCGGCGAAGTGTGGGTCGGCGCCTCCGGGGGCGCCGGCGGATTCGGGCACATGTGCGTCGACCCCGCGGGCCCCGCCTGCGGCTGCGGCCAGAACGGCTGCGTCGAGGTCTACGCGTCGGCGACGGCCGTCGCCAAGCGCTGGGGCCGGGGATCCGCCAAGGAGTGCTTCGACGCCGCCAAGCGCGGCGACGCCGCGGCGACGGCCGTCGTGGACTGGTCCGCCGACGGCCTCGCGCGGGGGATCGCCAACATGATCCACGTCGTGCATCCCGAGGTCTGCGTCCTGGCCGGCGGCATGGCCCTCGCCGGCGACTTCCTGCTCGAAAAGATCCGGTCCGGCCTGCGCGGCCGCGTGTATGCCGGATACCTTGAGAAGATCCGCGTCGAGGCTTCGCGGGTGCCCGGCGACGACGCCGGCTGGCTCGGCGCCGCCCTCTGGGCCGCCCGAAAGGTTCGCGCGTGAAAACTCCCAACGCCCAACTCCCAACTCCCAACGTGTTCCCCCCTTCCCCCCGGGGGGGGCAGGGGGCGACCCCTTGGGATTTGGGAGTTAGGATTTGGGGTTTCGAGAGTTAGATGGACACCGAGAAGATCCGCAATTTCTGCATCGTGGCCCACATCGACCACGGGAAGTCGACGCTCGCCGACCGCATCCTCGAGCTGACGGGCACGGTCGCGTACCGCGACATCAAGGCGCAGCACCTCGACTCCAACGCGCTCGAGCGCGAGCGCGGGATCACGATCAAGGCGAAGGCCGTCGCCATGGACTGGAAGGGCTACCGGCTGAACCTCATCGACACCCCCGGCCACGTCGACTTCAGCTACGAGGTGTCGCGCTCCCTGGCGGCGTGCGAGGGGGCGGTGCTGCTGGTCGACTGCACCCAGGGCGTGCAGGCCCAGACCGTGGCGAACGCGACGCTCGCGCTCGACGGCGGCCTGGAGATCATCCCCGCGCTCAACAAGATCGACATGCAGACGGCCCAGGTCGAAGAGTCGCTCGAAGAGATGGAGCACACGCTCGCCATCCGCAAGGGCGAGGTCTTCAAGATCAGCGGCAAGACCGGGCTGGGCGTCGAAGAGCTGCTCGAGGCGGTGATCACGCTGATCCCGCCGCCGACGGGCGACATGAAGAAGCCCCTCAAGGCGCTGATCTTCGACTCGGAGTTCAACGAGTTCCGCGGGGCCGTCGCCTACGTCCGCCTCATCGACGGCACGCTCAAGCGCGGCGACAAGATCCAGTTCCTCGGGACCGGCACCTACCACGAAGTCGAGTACGTCGGCATCTTCAAGCCGCACATGGTGGAGGTGAAGGAGCTGAGCGCCGGGCAGGTCGGCTACATGATGGCGAACATCAAGTCGATCGCCGACGTCCGGGTGGGCGACACGGTGACGACGGCGATCGCGAAGGACGTCAAGCCCCTCCCCGGCTACAAGGACCCGCTGCCGGTGGTCTTCTGCGGCTTCTATCCGACGGGGGCCACGAACTACGAGGAGCTCAAGAAGGCCCTCGAGCGGCTGTCGCTGAACGACTCCAGCTTCAAGTGGCAGGCGGAGACCTCGGAGGCGCTGGGCTTCGGCTTCCGCTGCGGCTTCCTGGGCATGCTGCGCATGGAGATCGTGCAGGAGCGCCTGGAGCGGGAGGAGGGCGTCGAGCTCATCCAGACCGCCCCGAACGTGACCTACGAGATCATCGCGAACACGCACGAAGGCCCGAAGCGCCTGCGCATCGACAACCCGGCCAAGCTGCCGGACGAGGCGACGATCCGCGAGTGGCGGGAGCCGATGGTGCGGGCCACGATCATCATTCCCGCCGAGTTCATCGGCCCGATCATGCAGATGTGCCAGGACCGCCGCGGCGACTACCTGAAGACGGACTACATCTCGAAGACGCGGGTCGTCATCACCTACAAGATGCCGTTCGCCGAGATCGTCTACGACTTCTACGACAAGCTCAAGTCGATCACGCGCGGCTACGGGACGCTCGACTACCACATGACGGACTACGAGCCCGCCGACCTCTGCCGCCTGCGCATCCTGGTCGCGGGCGACGAGGTCGACGCCCTCTCGGTCATCCTGCACAAGGACACCGCGGAGCGGAAGGGCCGGGCCATCCTGAAGACGCTGAAGAAGGAGATCCACCGCCAGCTCTTCGAGATCGCCCTCCAGGCCGCCATCGGGGGCAAGATCATCGCCCGCGAGGACATCGGCTCCGTCGGCAAAAACGTCATCGCGAAGTGCTACGGCGGCGACATCTCCCGCAAGCGCAAGCTCCTCGAGAAGCAGAAAGAGGGCAAGAAGCGCATGAAGAACGTCGGCAACGTCGAGATCCCCCAGGCCGCGTTCATGGCCGTGCTCAAGGCCGGCGACGACGTCGACTAGGCTTCAGGAGATCCGGGGATACGACGGAGTCGGGGATCACGATTAACGTTTGACGATCCCCGGATCCGCCGGCTCTCCGCGTCTCCTCACCGGCCGGCAACACGAAGGAGATCCGGAAATACGACCGATACGCGGATAACGATCAACATTTTGACGATCCCCGGATCCGTCGTCTCTCCTCATCTCCTCACTGTCCGCCAACACGAAGGAGTTCCGGAGAAACGACGGATACGCGGATAACGAACAACATTTGACGATCCCCGGATCCGTCGTCTCGCCGCATCTCCTCACCGTCTTGATCCGCCGTCTCTCCTCATCTCCTCCCGGATTTGCTAGACTTCCCCCCCATGCTGCCGCACCCCGCGCCCCGGATCGCGCCGGTCCTCGACCCCCTGTTCCGCCCCGCCGCGCTCTCCAACCGGGCCTTCCGTGAAGAGGTGCGCGCGTCCGCCCGCCCCGTCCCCGTGCGCCTCGCCCTCGAGCAGGCCGACGGCTCCGTCTTCGACTTCGCCGCGGAGCTCCTGCCCGCCGGACATCCCCGCGCCGCCGCCAACGCGGCCTACCTCGAGCGCTTCGTGAAGCTGCTCCTCTGGTCGCGCGGCGGCTTCCGCGTTCACTTCGACGGCCCCGCCGAGCTCGCCGCCCACCTGGCCGCGCATTACGCCGGCACCCCCACCGGCCAGTTCGACTCGGAGATCATCGGACGTCGCATCTACGACCACCCCATCGAGATCGTCCCCACGCGCGCGCTGCCGGCTCCGCGGTCCAGCACCACGGCGCTCGGCCGCCATCTCGACGGCTGCCGGATCGGCTTCGACCTCGGGGGCAGCGACCGGAAGGTGGCCGCCGTGATCGACGGCCGGGTCGTGTTCAGCGAGGAGACCGTCTGGGATCCCTATCCGCAGCAGGACCCGCGCTATCACTACGACGGCATCATGGACTCGCTGAAGAAGGCGGCCGC
Source organism: Planctomycetota bacterium (assembly GCA_036383955.1). Taxonomy (GTDB): domain Bacteria; phylum Planctomycetota; class MHYJ01; order MHYJ01; family JACPRB01; genus JACQFK01. The sequence goes on from DASVNH010000162.1 coordinate 13,005, forward strand.
CCATCTGCCCCGCGTCGACGCCATCGGCGGCAGCGCGGCGGGCGTCTACGTGAACAACCGCGTCAAGACCGCGTCGCTCTTCCGGGGCGTCGCGCCCGACGCGTTCGCGAAGCACGTGCGGGACATGTTCCTCGACATCCGCAAGGCCTGGAACAACGTCCCCATGGAAGTGGTGAACGACGGCGAGGTGACGGCCCTGGCGGGGGCGATGAGCCTCGGGAAGAACGGCGTGCTCGGCCTCGCCCTGGGCACCAGCACGGCCGGCGGCTACGTGAACGCGGAAGGCAACATCACCTCGTGGCTCAACGAGCTGGCCTTCGTCCCGTTCGACCACCGCCCGGAGGCGCCGAAGGACGAATGGTCGGGCGACTCCGGCTGCGGCGCCCAGTATTTTTCGCAGCAGGCCGTGGGGCGCCTGCTGGAGCCCGCCGGCATCGACCTCCCCGCCGCCCTGCCGCTGCCGGAAAAGCTGAAGGCGGTCCAGGCCCTCATGGACGCGGGCGACCCGCGGGCGAAGAAGATCTACCAGACCCTCGGGGTCTATCTCGGCTACGGGACGGCCCACCTCGCCGAGTTCTACGACTTCCGCCACGTCCTCGTGCTCGGCCGCGTGACGTCGGGCCCCGGCGGCGACGTGATGGTGGCGACGGCCCGCGACGTCCTGGCGCTGGAGTTTCCCGACGTTCAGAGCCGGGTCGAGTTTCACATGCCGGACGAGAAGGACAAGCGTCACGGCCAGGCGATCGCCGCCGCCAGCCTCCCCTCTCTTGCGGCCCGTTGATTCCCGCGCCATAATAGCGGGCCAACCATGCCCGACGAACCCGTCCCGGCCGCCGTCGCTCCACCCGCCAACCCGCTCCTGGACCTCTACCACAAGAACCGCCTTCTCGTCGCGCTGCTCGCCCTCGTCACCCTCGAGCTCGTCCCCCTGCTGGGGCTCTACGCGTCGGGCCGGGAAGGCTGGGACGCCTGGACCACGCCCGCGGCCGCGCTGGCCGTCGCCGCCCTCCTGCCCCCGATCGGCATCGCCCTGGGCAAGAGCTGGGGCCTGACCGCCGCCGGCTACGTCTGCTGGTTCGGCGTCGTGATCGTCCTCCTCCGCGCCATGACGCTCGGCATCAGCCTCCCCCGCCTCGCGCCGGGCTTCGTCTACGCCGCGGCCCTCTTCGGGCTCTCGTCCATGACCCGCCGGCCCCCGCCGGCGGGCGTCGCGAAGGACGCCCCGCCGCCCGAGCTCCCCGTCGCCGCCTGGGCCAAGGAAAACCTCGAGGCCATCATCGTCGCGTTCATCATGGCCCTCGTCATCCGCTGCTTCGGCATCGAAGTCTTCAAGATCCCCTCGAGCTCGATGGAGCCCACGCTGCTGGGCGACGTCCAGATCGACGAGCAGGCCCGCCTCTACCACGGACGCCGCTGCGACTTCGAGCCCTACCACCGCGTCAGCCGCACCAGCAGCGGCGACCGCATCATGGTCACGAAGTTCTTCTACGCGATGGCCGACATCGAGCGCTACGACGTCGTCGTCTTCAAATTCCCCCTCAACCAGTCCCGCAACTTCATCAAGCGCGTCGTCGGCATCCCCGACGAGGAGCTCAAGCTCTACCACGGCAACGTCTTCGTGAAGCGCAAGGGCGACGAAGAGTTCCGGATCGCCCGACGTCCCGCGCGCACCCAGGACTCCCTCTGGATCAACCCGTCGGCCCTCCCGTCCTTCCTCGAGAGATGGGAGGACTTCCAGGAGCATTGGGAGGTCGACGGCCCCAAGCCCACGGTGCTGGGCGGCCAGCTCGCGATGGACGTCGCGCCTCCCGGCGACGGGATGTCGATCCGCTACAAGAAGCCGCTCGAGGACCCCGAGGGCCAGCGGGTGTCGGACCTGCGGATCGAGTTCGAGCTGACGCCGACGAGCGCGACGGGGGAGATCTTCGCGGAGATCGCGAACGCCTACGGCCGCTTCGAGCTGAAGCTTCCGGCGGCCGGCGAAGGCTCGCTGAGCTGGTACGCCACGCACGAGAAGGGCCGGCAGGCCTCCGTGACCGAGCCGGCGCGGGCGCGGCTGGAGATCGGCCGGAAGACGCGGATCGAGCTGGGGGTCTACGACGGCCTGGCTTACGCGCGGATCGACGGCGCCCACCCCAAGATCGAGTTCATCAAGACGCGCGAGGCGATGGAGCCGCTGCTGCCCGGCGACCCGGTGATCCGCTTCGGCGCGCGGGGCGCGACGTTCGGCCTGCGGGAGCTGCGGGTGTCGCGCGACGTCCACTACAAGGAAGGCTCGCGGACGGGGCGCTTCCGCGACGACCAGCCGGTGAAGATCCTTCCGGGCGAATACGTCGTGATGGGCGACAACGTGACGAGCAGCCACGACTCCCGGGGCTGGATCCGCAAGTCCTACCGGCTCAAGAGCGGGGAGCTCGTCGAATACGAGAGCCAGCAGGAATTCGACAAGGGGGTGGACGTCGACTCCATCCAGGCCCGCTACGGCCTGGCGGTGACGCCGAGCGAGCTCGTGGCCGACAAGTACGGCCGCGTCTGGGCGCTGTACGCGAAGGGCACGGATCCGGGTCCGCTGCCGCCGCACGTCCCGGCGGGGGTCATCGACGACGAGCCCCCGAACGTCGATTTCTTCGGCATCGGCGAGAACTTCATCGTCGGCAAGGCGCTCTGGGTCTGGTGGCCCCCGGGCCGCTGGTTCCATCTCATCCGGTAGCCCCGCCGGAATCCAGAATCCGGAATCCAGAATCCAGGTTCGACCCCGTCGATGGGGCAAGCGCGTTCGTTTGTTCCCGCGCGCGGACGAAGTGGACCCGCGTTAGAAATGACCTTATCGATCTGGCTTCCGGATTCTGGATTCCGGATTCCGGCTACAGGTACTTGTTCACCACCCACACCAGCGCTCCCGCGACGACGAGCACCAGCGTGAGCGTGCCGAAGTTCTGCGCCGCGCGCTTGAAGACGCGGCCGTAGTCGTCCGTCCGGCAGGCCTCGAGCACGAGCATCACCACGAGGCAGATGGGGACGTAGAGGAGGAGATAGCTCGCGCTTTTCATGCGGCCGGCTTCTCCGGGACGGGGGCGGGTTTCGCCGGCGCGACGGCCTTCGTCTCGATCAGGTTGAGCATGACGACGAGATTCAGGAGGCCGGCGCAGCAGACGTAGAGCAGCCCGGGGTCGTACCAGCTCAGGTGGAGGCCCTCCCGGGGAAATGACTTGGCTGGGCAGAGGACCCGCGCGCCGAGCATCGTCAGGCCGGAGCCGAACTGGCCGACGTAGTAGAACGGGTTCTCGTCCCAGTCCACCGACTTGAAGCCGACGATCCAGAGGCCGACGAACCAGAGCCCCCCCAGCAGGCCCAGGAAGAAGAACCCCTTCGTCCACTTCCCCATCACGAAATGGCCGGCGCCTGGAAACATCCACCCCGCCAGGAACGCGACGCCCTGGCGGCGGCGTCCTTCCTGAGCGAGCATGCCGAGGACCGTGAAGCCCAGGATGGACAGTGACACGATCGCGATAATGGAGCGCATGTTTACATTTCGAAATTGTCGCCCAGGTACTTCTTCCGCACTTCGGAATCGGAGACGATCGCCGCCGGCGGGCCGTCCTTGAGGACGCGGCCGTCGTCGATTATATAGGCCCGGTCGCAGATCCGCAGCGTTTCCTTCACGTTGTGGTCCGTCAGCAGCACGCCCATCCCGCGCTCGCGCATCTGCCGGATGAAGCCCTGCAGCTCGTTCACCGCGATCGGATCCACCCCGGAGAACGGCTCGTCCAGCAGCACCACCGCCGGGTTCGTGATCATCGCCCGGCAGATCTCCAGACGCCGCGTCTCGCCCCCCGACAGCGTGTACGCCCGCTGCTTCGCCAGCTTCGACAGCCCGTATTCCGCCAGCAGCGAAGCCGCCTTGTCCTTCCGCTCCGCCCGGCCCATCCTCAGGGTCTCGAGCACCGCCAGCAGGTTCTCCTCCACCGACAGGCGCTGGAACACCGACGGCTCCTGCGGCAGAAAGCCCATCCCGGCCCGCGCCCGCTTGTAGATCGGCTGCCGCGTCACGTTCCGGCCGCGGAACTCGATCGCCCCGGTGTTCGGCGTCACCAGCCCGATCACCATCCGGAACGTCGTCGTCTTCCCCGCCCCGTTCCGCCCCAGCAGCCCCACCACCTGCCCGGGCTCCACGCGCAGCGAAACCTTGTTCACCACCGTCCGCTTGCCGTAGATCTTGACGACGTCGCGGACTTCCAGAAGCGCCCCGTTGCCGGACATTGGGGGTATACCCTACCAAATTTGAGCCGAGCGCGCTCGGCTCACCCTGAGCGAGCGCGAGCGAGTCGAAGGGGTCAGCCGATGTGAAGGAGAGGCATCGACATCCCCCCCGCCAGCCGCTCCGCCGTCTCCGGAGCCACCCCCCGCGCGTCGTCCCGCGCCCATTCGAGGAGCTCGACGTCCTCCGGCAGCCGCGCGGCTTTGAAGCCCGGCAGCCCGCTTTGGCGCGTGCCCCCGACGTCTCCCGACTTCCGCAGCCGCAGATCCTCCTCCGCGATCCGGAAGCCGTCGGTCGTCGAAACGAACGCGTCGATCCGCTCCGACTTCTCGCCGAACACGACGCAGACCGACGCGTGCGCCCCCCGCCCGATCCGGCCGCGCAGCTGGTGCAGCTGGGCCAGCCCGTAGCGCTCCGCGTTCTCGATCACCATGATCGTGGCGTTGGGGACGTCGACGCCCACCTCCACCACGGTCGTCGACACCAGGATCCTCGCGCGCCCCGACCGGAAGGCGTCCATCGCCACGTCCTTGTCGGACGACGACATCTTTCCATGCAGCAGCGCCACCGCGTGCTCGGGGAACTCGGCCGCGACGCGATCGTATTGGGCGACCGCGGCCTTCGCCTCGAGGGCCTCGGACTCCTCCACGAGCGGATAGACGAAGTAGACCTGGCGGCCCTCGTCGAGGGCGCGGCGGATGAAGTCGATCTTCTCGCGGCGGCCCGCTTCGGGGACGTAGAGCGTGGACACGGGACGTCGGCCGGGCGGCAGCTGGTCGATGACGGTCACGTCGAGGTCGCCGTAGAGCGCGAGCGCGAGGGTCCGCGGGATCGGCGTGGCGGTCATCACCAGCACGTGGGGGCGCTCGCCCTTGGCGCCGAGCTCGGCCCGCTGCAGGACGCCGAATTTCTGCTGCTCGTCGATCACGACCATCGCCAGGTCCTTGAAGCGGACGTCCTCCGTGAGCAGCGCGTGCGTTCCGGCGACGAGGTCGACGTCCCCGGCCGCGATCCGGGCGAGCAGCGCGGCGCGCTCGCGGCGGCCCAGCGCTCCCGTCAGCAGCGCCGTCCGCGTCTTCTTTCCCTCGAGCAAGCGCGCGAAGAACCGGTGGTGCTGCTCCGCCAAGAGCTCGGTCGGCGCCATGATCGCCGCCTGCGCCCGGTTGCCCACGGCGGCGAGCAGCGCGTACGTCGCCACCGCGGTCTTGCCGGCCCCGACGTCCCCCTGCAGCAGCCGGCTCATGGGCGGGCCCGCGACGAGGCTCCGGCGGATCTCCGCGACGGCCCGGTCCTGCGCGGCGGTGAACGCGAACGGGAAGAGCTTGCGGATTCGGAAGTCGAGCTCCTTGCTCACCGGCAGGGCGCGGCGGGCGACATCCCCCGCGAGCGCGACGCGCCGCCGGGAGAGGCGCAGCTGGAGCACGAAGAGCTCCTCGTAGGCGAAACGCCGCCGCGCGCGGAAGGCGTCGTCCGGCGAGGCGGGCGCGTGAGCGCCGCGGAGGGCGTCGACGATCCCCGGCAGCCCGCGGCGCCGCAGGAGCTCCTCCGGCAGGGTTTCCGGAACCTGGCCGCAGGCCTCGAGGGCGGACCGCACCAGCGTCCGCATCTGCCGCTTGCTCAGGCCCTCGGTCGTCGCGTAGGCCGGCACCACGCCGCCGGCGTGAAGCGGATCCCGGCCGTCGAGGATTTCGAACTCCTCGACGAGCACGCTCCGGCCCCGGCCCACGCGGCCCGCCGCCAGCACGGTGTCGCCGGCCTTGAAGTCCCGGGCGCGCCAGGGCTGGCGGAACCAGAGCAGCTTCGCGCGGGCGGCGCCCTCGGCGATCTCGACTTCGAGGACCGGGACGCGGGAGCGCTCGGCCCGGTACCCGCGGACGCGGACGACCTCGCCCTGGACGCAGGCCTCGGTGTCGGGGCGGAGCTTCGCGAGGGGGACGGCCGCGCGGCGGTCGAAGTAGCGCGACGGCAGGTGGAACAGGAGGTCGCCCAGCGTTCGCAGGCCCAGCTTCGCGAGCAGCTCGGCACGCTTGGGTCCGACGCCCGGCAGGAACTGCGCGGGGGCCCCGAGGTCGCTCATGGTTTGGGCGGGGGCGGGCCCAGGCGGTCGAGCTCCGACAGGATCTTCTCGAGGGGGATGTCGTGGTAGAGGGCGGCGTCGGCGAAGGTCTCCACCTCGGCGGCCACGCAGAGCTCGCCGTGGCGGTCGACGCACTTGAGGCCGAGCTTTTTCAGGACGTCGACGACCCGCCCGTCGGCCTCGATCGCCTGATAGATGTTGGTGTCCGCCGTGTACATGCCGATACTTTAACCGGGCGCGGAGAACTTGTCCCGTTTCCGCGGTTGCGGACCCGGGAGGCCACGTCTATAATAGCGGCCCTTCAACAGGAGAAGCGAATGACTTGGCTGTACGCCGCCCTCGTCGCCTTCACCCAGGAGCCTTCCGCCGACGACCTCAAGAAGGAGGTCGAGCGCCTCCGGAAGCAGGTGGAGACCCTGGAGCAGCAGTCGGTGGACGACGCGCGGACCATCAAGAGCCTGAAGGGCGCGCTGCGCGCGTTCGAGGAGAACGCTCCCGCCGCGAAGGCCCCGGCGGGCTCCCCCGCCAAGGCCGCGGACGGCCCGGCGCCGCTGACCCCGATCAAGGGGAAGGTGCACTTCGTCGACCCGGTCAACGGCTTCGTGGCGATCTCCTGCGGCAAGGCCGAGAAGGTGGAGGTCGGCTACAAGTTCGAGATCTTCCGGGAGACCTTCGAGGGCGGCTCGGACACGCCGATCCAGACGCGGCTGGGCGTGGGCGAGGTGGACAAGTTCCTGGGCACCGGCTCGACGTCGAAGCTGAGGATCACCGAGGGCGACATCAAGGAGATGAAGCTCGACGACATCGCGGTGGCGATCCGCAAGCTGCCGGCGCAGGGGCCGGCGCCCGCCGCGGCGCCCGAGGGGCCGCGCACGGGCGGCTACCGGATCACGGGGCGCGCGGGCACGGGCTACATGATCGACTTCGGCCAGGCGCAGGGCGCGGTGCAGACGGCCCTCGTCTTCGCGGTGAAGGAAGGCGTGGTCAAGGCGAAGCTGCGGCTGGACCGCGTGGACAAGGCCTACTCGGTGGCGAACATCGTCCCGGGCTCGCAGCCCCCCGGCGTGCCGCCGCCCGACCAGGGCGACGAGATCCTGCTGTCGGAGCCCAACAAGCAGCTCTCCGGCAAGGTGGCGTACCTCGACTCGAAGACCCAGCTCGTGGCCGTGGACCTGCGCCAGCACGACGGCGTGAAGATCGGCCAGCGCTTCGGCCTGCACCGCCTCGGCAAGCAGGTGGGCACGGTGGAGATCACCGAGATCCACCCCTGGGGCTCCTGGGCCAAGTGCGACGGTGAGACCAAGCACGACGAGATCCAGCGCGGCGACATCATCCGGATCCTGGAAGAAAAGAAGTAGCCCGAAGAGCCAAGTACCAAGAGCCAAGCGCCAAGACGTCCCCCCCTCCCCCCGGGGGGCGGCGAACGGGCTCCCCCCGTGCTTCCTGGACCTGGACCTGTTTCCTGGACCTGGCTTACTTCTTGTAGCGGGCCTTGAGGCGCTTCTCGACGTCCTTCGGCACGAACGAGCTCACGTCGCCGCCCATGGAGACCGCCTCCTTGATGAGGCGCGAGCTGACGAACGAGTATTCCTCGTGGGTCATCACGAAGACCGTCTCGATGTCGCCGGCGAACGTGCGGTTCGTCAGCGCCATCTGGTACTCGTACTCGAAGTCCGAGATCGTGCGGATGCCGCGGAGGATCACCCCCGCCTTCTTGCGGTGCACGTAGTCGACCACCAGGCCGTCGAAGCTGTCGACCTCCACGTTCCGGTACGGCTTCGAGCATTCCCGGATCATCTCGACCCGCTCCTCCTTGGTGAAGAGGGCCTGCTTGGCGGGGTTGTCCGCCACCGCGACGATCACCTTGTCGAAGACGCGCGCGCCGCGCTTGATGACGTCGATGTGCCCGTTCGTGATCGGGTCGAAGCTGCCGGGATACACGGCGGTGCTCATGGCCTTCCCACGCTCCTGTAGGTGAAGCCCAGCTCGCGCATCGTGGCCGGATCGTAGAGATTCCGGCCGTCGAGCAGCGTCGGATGGGCCATCGCCTTCTTCAGCTTCCGGAGGTCCAGCGTCCGGAATTCCTTCCACTCCGTGAGCAGCAGCGCGCAGTCGGCGCCCGCGGCCGCCTCCAGCGCGCTCCCGCAGAAGGTCACGTCCTTCAGGACCGCCTTCGCCTTCTCCATCGCCGTCGGATCGTAGGCCCGCACCCGCGCGCCCTGGGCCGTCAGGCTCCGCACGACCTCCATCGCCACCGACTCCCGCAGGTCGTCGGTCTCCGGCTTGAAGGACAGCCCCAGCGCCGCGATCGTCTTCCCCTTCACGATCCACAGCTCTTCCTCGATCTTCTTGAGGAAGCGCGCCCGGGCCTCCGCGTTGACCCGCTGCGTCTCCCGCAGCAGGCCGAATTCGCAGCCCAGCTCCCGCGAGATGGCCTCGAAGGCGGCGACGTCCTTCGGGAAGCACGAGCCGCCGTAGCCGATGCCCGCGTTGAGGAAAGCCGGGCCGATGCGCGCGTCCAGCCCCATGCCGCGGACGACCTCCGTCACGCTCGCGCCGGACTTCTCGCAGACGGCCGCGAGCATGTTGGCGTAGGAGATCTTCATCGCGAGGAACGAATTCGACGCGTGCTTGATGAGCTCGGCGCTCTTGATGTCGGTCACCACGATGGGCGCCTTGAACGGGGCGTAGAGCTCGCGCAGGACTTTCTCCGCGCGGGCGGATTCGACGCCGAAGACGATCCGATCGGGATGGAGGGTGTCGTCGATCGCCGCCCCTTCCCGGAGGAACTCCGGGTTGGACGCGACGTCGAACGCGCTCCCCTTCCGCGCGTACTTGCCGATCACCGTCCGGACGTGCTCGCCGGTGCGCACCGGCACGGTGCTCTTCTCCACGATGAGGCGGTAGCCGTGGAGCGAGCCGGCGATCTCGCGCGAGACCGCCTCGATGTACGAGAGGTCCGCCCCGCCCGACGGCGTGGGCGGCGTGGGCACGCAGATGAAGACGACCTTGCCGAAGGCCGTCGCGTCCGCGTTCGTGCCGCCGAACTTCAGGCGCCCGGCCTTCACGTTCCGGTGGACGAGGGCCTCCAGGCCCGGCTCGTAGATGGGCATCTTCCCGGAGCGCAGGACCTTGATCTTCTTCTCGTCGCTGTCGACGCAGAGGACCCGGTGCTTCCGTTCCGCGAGGCAGGCGCCCGTCACGAGACCGACGTGCCCGGTGCCGATAATGGCCACGTTCATAAGTTGGGGCACTCTAACAAATCAAGACACGTTCAGGTCAAGGTCAAGGTCAAGGTCAAGGACAAGGTCACGGTCACGGTCAAGGACTCTCCCCCCCCCGCCCCCCCAGGGGGAGCTTTGGGGGGCCCGCGTCGCTCCCCCCGGGGGTGGGGGGATGCTTCCTTGACCTTGACCGTGACCTTGCCCTTGTCAGGGGGCGGTCGGAATCGCCGACTTGAACTTCGAGCCCAGGCTCAGGAACTTGGGGACGATCGCGAAGTAGACCCGGTCGTCGTCGCGGCCGAAGTCGCGCTCGACCACGAGCTGCAGGAGGAAGTCGTGGAGGTCGCGCGACAGCACCAGGTTCTCGCTGATCACCTCGTCGGTGCGGAAGTCGTACTGCACCGCCGCGCCCACCGACCACTTGGGGGTCATCGCCCAGGCCACCTGGCCCGACCACGCGTCCGTCACCCCGCGGACGAACATGTGGCCGGCCCCCAGGGCGATCCCGTCGACCGGCCGCAGCGTGGCCGTCATCTCCCGCGCCTCTTCGTGCTTCGTCACGGGATTCCACTCCCCCGCGCCCACGAACGAGAAGAAGGTCTTGGGGCGGAACTCCACGGCGTAGTGCAGGTTCGACCAGTGCCGGCGCTCGAACCCGACCGGCGTCCCGCTCGGCGCCAGGCCGATCCAGTGGAACGGCTCCTCGAAATTCGACACGAACGGCGCCCGGGTGTCCCGGTCGGAGTCGGGGTAGTACTCGATCTCCGCGACGGCGCTCAGGAACTCGAACGGCTTCCCCTTCTCGTCCTTCGTCAGGAAGCGCTGCCGCAGCTCCAGCGAGATTTCCTCGAACTCGTCGAGCTGGTCCACCTCCTCGAAGGCGAAGAGGTCCGCGTCCGCCTCCCGCGCGTCCAGCACGCTCGCGAAGCGGATCTCGAGCTCCGCCACGTGCCGCAGCCCCCGCAGCCCCAGGCCCGGCAGCGCCGCCTCCGGGAACGTGCCGTGGAGGTTCGCGACGGCCCGGGCCCCCGCCGTCCAGATCGAGCGCGTCTCCGTCTCCCCCTCCAGGTCGTCCTCGTAGGCCGTCGCCCGGTACTGCCCGAACGGCGCCAGCGTGAAGATCCCCAGGTCCAGCGGCAGCCAGACCTCGGACGTCGAATCGATCCTCCACGTCTCCACCGAGCTGAGGTGGAGGTCCTCGTCCCAGCGGCGCCGCACGTGGGCGACGTCCAGCCGCTGCGCGACGAAGAGGACGTCGACCTCCGGCCCCAGGACCGGATACGGCTGGAGCCAGAGGTCCAGGCGGGGCAGGTATTCGTTCTGCGTCTGGAAGTCGTTCAGGCGGTGGCGCTCCAGGAGGTAGGCGCCCACCGGGCCGTCGAGCCAGCGGAGATAGGCCGCCGTCTCCGGGTCCTTGTTCTCCTTGAACTCCTTCTCGAAGAACTCCTCGCGCAGGCTCCGGTCGCTCAGGTAGTAGGCCTCGAGCTCGTAGCGCCAGCTTTCGTGGACGTCATGGCGGTGGAACGCGTGGACCTTGCCGCGCTCTTCCTGTTCGAGCGGAGGGAACTTGAGCTCGAAGGCGACGTCCAGGTCGCGGCCCTGGTCGTAGAGGAAGTAGGAATCGACGAAGCCGCTGTAGCCTCCCGGGCGCCAGCCGTACTCGAGGTCCAGGCCGCCGGCCCAACCCCGCTTCTCCCGCCAGTCGGCCTCCGCGCGGAGGTCGGCGACCGTCCGCAGCTTGCCCTCCTCGTCGGCCGCCCGGAAGCGGTGGCCGAACTCGGAGAAGATCGAGTGGCCGAAGCGGGACGAATTCTCGTACTGGATCGAGCGCAGGGGGAAGTCGGACATCCACGACCCGAAGGCGAGGCCGGGCAGGAAGAGGAACGGCGCGCCGCCGAGCTCGGTGTAGATGGAGTCGAAGTCGACGTCCCACTTCTCGAACGGGAAGGGATCGATTTCGCCTTCCTTCCGCGGCCGCGGGTTGCGCCCGCGGAGCTCGGCCCGCGCGATCTCGACGTGGACGTGCGGGACCGCGAAGGAGCACGGCGTCACGCTGACGTGCTCCGCCTCCAGCCGGCCCTCCCCGGTCATGCGGGCGAGGGCGGCGGCGACGTAGAGGCCGGTCTTGAGGTCGTCGCTGTACCCTTCCCCGCGGAGCTCGACGATAGCGGCCCGGGAATCCTTCAGGTCGTAGTAGAAGCGCTCGGCGCGGAGCTTCTCCTTGCCGCGCGAAAAGACGACGTTGCCCTCGGCATAGAGGCGGTCGAGGGGCAGCTTCGACCCCTTCACGCGCCAGACGACGGCCCGGGAGGCGTGGAGCTCGAAGTCCGTCCGCTTGACGGTCACGAGGCCGGTGAGGAACGTGATCGTGTCGTCCCCGCGGGTCCACGCGATGGCGTCGCCCGCCTGGATCCACGTGTCCCCGGCCTGCTTGAGCGGCGGGTCCTGCGCCGCCGCCAGGAGGGCGAGGGCTAGGACAGATCCGCCCAATTCGGCCCCCTCGAGACGTCGACCTTGAGCGGCACCGACAGGGGGTGCACGCCTTCCATCTCGGCGCGGACGAGGGCCTCGATCTCCTCCGTCCGGCCCTCCGGGACCTCCAGCACGAGCTCGTCGTGCACCTGCAGGATGAGCGGCGCCCCGCTGCCCTTCAGCTTCTCGGAGACCCGGATCATCGCGATCTTCATGAGGTCGGCCGCCGTCCCCTGGATCGGGGCGTTCACGGCCACGCGCTCGGCGGCGCTCGCCAGCACCCGGTTCGCCGACTTCAGGTCCGGCACGTAGCGGCGGCGGTCGAACATCGTCTTCACGTAGCCCTTCGCCCGCCCCTCTTCGATGGTGGCGGCGAGCCAGGCCTGGACGCCCGGATAGCGCGCGAAGTAGAGGTCGATGTACTCCTGCGCCCGCTTCGTGTCGATGCCCAGGCGCCGGGAGAGCCCGAAGCCGCCCATCCCGTAAATGATCCCGAAGTTGATGGCCTTCGCCCGGCTCCGCGCCTCGTCGCCCGATTCCCCGAAGACTTCCTTCGCCGTGGCCGCGTGGACGTCGACGCCGTCCCGGAACGCGGCCCGCAGGCGCTGGTCGCCGGCCATGTGGGCGAGAACGCGGAGCTCGATCTGGGAGTAGTCCGCGCTGACGAGGACGCGGCCCGGCTCGGGGACGAAGCCCCGCCGGATCTGGCGGCCTTCGGCCGTGCGGATGGGGATGTTCTGCAGGTTCGGGTCGCTGGACGACAGGCGGCCGGTGGCGGCGACGGCCTGGTTGTACGAGGTGTGGATGCGCCCCGTATCCGGATGGACCAGCTGCGGGAGGGCGTCGATGTACGTGCCCTTGAGCTTGGTAAGCGTCCGGTGCTCGAGGAGCTTGCGGGGGAACTCGTGCTCGGCGGCGAGGGCCTCGAGGACGCTCGCGTCCGTGGAGAAGCCGGTCTTGGTGCGCTTGCCGGTGTCGAGTTTCAGTTTCTCGAAGAGGATGTACTGGAGCTGCTTGGGCGAGTCCGGATTGAAGGCTTCGCCGGCCATGCGGTGGAGGTCGAGCAGCGTCGCGGTCATCTTCTTCTCGAAGTCGCGCGACAGGGCGGCGAAGTAGGCGGTGTCGATCTTGACGCCGTTGCCTTCGAGCTCCATCAGCACCCGGAGGAGCGGCAGCTCCAGGGTGTCGAGGACCGGGCCCAAGCCGTCGTCGCGCACCTTCTTCTCGAGGATCGGGGCCAGGCGCAGCACGACGTCGGCGTCCTCCCCGGAGTAGTCGCGGGCGCGCTCGACCGGGACCTGGTCGAACGTCACCTTGTTCTTGCCCTTCCCCGTCAGGTCTTCGAAGAGATGCTTGTCGTGGCCGAGCCACTTCTTCGCGAGCGTCTCCAGGTTGAAGGGGCCGCGGTCGGGATCGATGAGGTAGGCGCCGACCATGGTGTCGAACGCGAGCGGCGCGACCTCCACGCCGTGGCGCCGCAGGATCAGGGCGTCGTACGTGGCGTTCTGGCCGATCTTGCGGATCTTCGGGTTCTCGAGGGCGGGCTTGACGGCGGCGAGGACCTCCTCGAGCGGCAGTTGCGCCGGGACGCCGAGATACGCGTGGCCCACGGGGATGTAGGCCGATCGGCCGGCCGTCGCGCAGAGCGAAATCCCCACGACCCGCGCCCGCATCGGGTCCTTCGACGTCGTCTCCAGGTCGACCGACAGCGTGTCCGCCGCCGCGATCTCCTTCGCGAGCGCGTCGAGCGCGGGGCGGTCCAGGATCAGCCGGTACTGGTCGAGCGAGAACGACTGGGTCTTCGGGCCGTCGGCGTCGACCTGCTGCAGGAGCTTGGTGAACTCCAGCTCCCGGAAGATCGCGGACAGCTTGGCCGGGTCCCCTTCCCGGCGCGCGAAGCGCTCGGGGTCGAAGGACACGTCGACGTCCCGCCGGATCGTCGCCAGCTTCTTCGAGAGGATCGCGTCCGCGCGGCCGGCCTCGAGCGGCGCCCGGAAGCGGGCCTTGCACTTCGAAACGTCCTTCAGGATCTCCTCGACGCTGCCGCCTTCGTTGATGAGGTCGGCGGCGAACTTCGGGCCGATCCCGCGCACGCCCGGGATGTTGTCGCTGGTGTCGCCGATGAGCGCGAGGACGTCGACGACCTTCTCCGGCGCGACGCCGAACTTCTCGCGGACCTCGTCGATGCCGATCCAGCGCTCCTTCATGTCGTCGTAGATGCGGATGCCGGGCTCCGGGGCGTCGGCTTTCTTGGTGACGAGCTGCATGAAGTCCTTGTCGCCGGTGACGATCAGCACGTCCCAGCCCTTCGCGAGGGCCTGGCAGGCGAGGGTGCCCAGGACGTCGTCGGCCTCCACGCCCGGCACCTCGAGGGTCTCGATGTTGAGGGCGGGGACGACGCGCCGGATCCAGGGGAGCTGCTTGACGAGGTCCTCGGGGGCGGCGTCGCGGGTGGCCTTGTACTCGGGATACAGATCGTCGCGGAAGGTGCGGCCCGGGGCGTCGAAGACGACGCCGACGGCCTCCGGCTTGTGGGCCTTGAGAACCTTGAGGAGCATGTTGGTGAAGCCGAAGACGGCGTTGGTGGGGAGGCCGGTGGACGTGGCGAGGTTGCGGACGGCGAAGAACGCCCGGTAGACGTAAGAGGAGCCGTCGATCAGGAAGACGCGCGGGGCCATGAAGGAGGGGATTTTAGCAAATACGGGCGAACGGCGGCTCAGGAATCAAGAGCCATTTCGCCGCGTTTCCCGATTCGTGACGCGCGTCCGTAATCGCCCTTGAACTCGCTCCGTGGGGTGGCCTATAATTCGGCCCCTATAAGGCGTATCCGCTCTACCTGAAATCAGCTGGGGAATTCGGGGGACCTTTCGAGGACCGTTCAGTCTCGAGGGCCGCGCGGACCGATCTTTCGAAGTACGCGTGACGTTGAACGGTTCGAGACCCATCGTGTCCTGGAGAGGGCTCATGGATTCGAAAGTCATCCTCGAGACGGTGCTTCACAGGGAAGAGATCACGGCCATCGAGGCCCTGATGCTCATGCGGGAGGACGAAAAGATCCTCCCCGAACTGTGCAAGGTCGCCGACACCCTCAACCAGCGCTTCAACCGGACGTCGGTCACCTACGTCAAATCCAAGCAGATCAGCTACACCAACGTCTGCCGGGCGGAGTGCTCGTTCTGCTCCTTCTGGCGGAAGAAGGGGCAGAAGGGCGCGTTCACGCTGGGGCCGGACGACGTGGTCCGGCAGATCCGCGAAGCGTGGCCGGTCAAGCAGGTCGTCCTGACGGGCGGCCTCAACCCCGACCTCACGCTCCCCTACCACCTCGAGATCCTCCGGGCCATCCGCGAGGCCTATCCCTCCGTCCACATCCACGGCTACTCGCCGTCCGAGATCCATTTCCTGGCGCGGCGCTCGCGGATGCCGTCGGGCGACGTCCTCCGCCGCTTCCGCGAGGCGGGCCTGGACTCGCTGTCGGGGGATTCGGCCGACATCCTGAACGACAAGCTGCGCAAGAAGATCTGTTCCGACAAGCTGCGCACCGGCGACTGGGCGGACGTGATCAAGACGGCGCACAAGCTGGGCATGACGACGACGGCCACGATCCTCTTCGGCCACGTCGAGGACGAGATCTACATCTGCGAGCACCTCGAGATCATCAAGAACATCCAGCGCGAGACGGGCGGCTTCACGGCCTTCGAGCCGCAGGCCTTCGTGCCCCACGGCACGGACCTGGCGCGGAGCGCGAAGATCAAGGGCGCGGTGCCGGCCGAGCGGGTCCTGCAGATGGTGGCGATCGCGCGCATCTTCTTCAGCCGCCTGATCAAGCACATCTCGATCGACTGGACGAAGACCGGCCTGGACCTGGCGATGAAGTGCCTCTCCGCCGGCGCGAACGACCTCGGCGCGCTGACCTACGACCCCTTCGAGATCCGCCTGGCCGAGATCAACGGCCGGGGCGGGGTCGCGGTGCCGGCGCTGCGGGCGGCCATCCAGAAGGCCGGGCGGTCGCCGCACGAGCGCGACGCCTGGACGCTGCGGACGATCCCGGCGGCCAGCCAGTCCCAGCGGCCGCGCGAAGAGCTCGTCCTCGCGTAAGATTAGAACATCGTAATATTACGATTTTTTAATCTGATCGTAGGTGCGTCCCTGGGGCCATCCGAAGTGGACGTACACCCGAACCTTGCCGCCGCCCGGCTCTGACAACTCCACGTTGTGCACGACGGCCG
>DASVNH010000163.1:0-1675 GCA_036383955.1 Planctomycetota bacterium
GTCCTGATCTATACTAGGGTCGTGCAGCCCGACGAACCCGCGCCTTCCGAATCCGACGCCTGCCCGATCGTGCCGGACTACGACGTCCGCAACTGCGTCGTCTGCGGGCATCCCATGGAAGGCCGGAAGTGCAAGTACGTCTGCCGGACCTGCGGCGTGATGGTCGACTGCTCCGATGCCTACTGAATCCGGAACCCGCCTGCGCGGGCCGTAGCCGCTTCGGCGGGCGAAGGCCCGACGGCCGGAACCCGGAACCCGAAACCCGGAGGCCGGTCAGCGGCGCGCGCCCGGGGCCGCTTCCGCCGCGTCCAGGATCGCCTTGATCTTCGGATCCGCCAGGGCCGCCGCGAGGGCGGCCTCCGCGTCCTTCCCGCCCGCCTTGGCCAGCGCGCGCGCCGCCTCCGCCCGCGTCTCCGGCGAGTAGCCCTTCACGAGCCCGAAGAACTTGGGGCGGCTCGAGAGGATCCGCGACAGCGCCGCCACCGGGCTGCCGGCGGGCATCGCCGTGAAGTAGCGGCAGAGCTTGCGGATGTGGCTCTCGTCCACGGCCTCCTCCAGGCGCTTGCGGAGGTCGATGTTGACGACGTCCACCTTCAGCCGCATGGCGAGCTCGATGCCGTCCTCCCGCCGGGCGGCGTCCTGGCTCGCCACGAGGCGGCGCGTCATCGCGATCACCAGGCCGCGCGGCAGGCGCTCCGCCGCCCCCAGCAGCTCCCGGCGGATCTCGTTCGAGCCGCTTTCCGTGACGGTCGCCAGGTGCGCCGTCAGCGTCGGCGAGAGGAAGTGGGTGAGGACGTCGACCACCCGCCCGAACCGCTCCGGCGGCGCCTCGGGGCCGAGCGCGCGGACGACGTCGCCCGCCACCTGCTCCGAGACGAGGGACAGGCCGAGCGCGGCCGACTGCCGCGCCTGGGGATCGGCGTGGTCCATGACCAGCTCGATGACCCGGCTCACCGCCTCGCCCCCGATGCCGACGAGCGTGCCGATCGCGAGGGCGCGCTCCTCCGCCCGCGTGCGCTGCACGGCCGCGAGGAGGACCGGATACGCGGCGGTGCTCGGGATGTGCTGGAGGACGGCCTCCGCCGCGACCGCGATCTCGGCGGACGTCTCGGGCGCGTCCGCGCGGCGCCGCAGCGCGCCGCCGACGAGATCGGCCAGCTCGCGCAGGCAGCCGGAGGTGGCCGCCGCCGGCACCCAGATGGGGAGGATGTCCGCCGCCGCCCGGAACTCCATCGAGCCCTCGTCCTCGAGCAGGCGCTTGCGCAGCGGCGACGCGCTCTTCGACACCTCGACCTGGCGGCAGCTCGGCGAGGCGAACGCGAGCGAGCGCGCCAGCAGGTCGTAGGCGTCGCGGCGGTGGCGGAGCTCCTTGTCGTGGAAGTGCTCGCCCAGCCGCTCGACCAGCTGCTCGGCCAGCGGCCGCCGCGCGCCGAGCGCGAGCGTCTCCACCAGCACCGGGAAGGCTTCCTCCATGCGCGGAGAAAAGAAGCGGTCGTACGGCAGCGCCAGCATCTCGCGGGCGCGGATCTCCGAGCGGATCGGCTTGGGCGGCGGCGCCAGCTCGACGACCTCGTCGGCCAGCCCCGCGCGCTCGTACTGCTTCGACCCGAACGAGACGTGCGGGAGCTCCGCGATCAGGCCGTCGCCCAGGCCCGCCCCCGGCGCCGTCGACAGG
>DASVNH010000164.1:0-2973 GCA_036383955.1 Planctomycetota bacterium
TTCGGCTCCGGCTTCGGTTCCGGTTTCGGCTCCGGTTTCGGCTCCGGTTTCGGTTCCGGCGCGGGCTCCGGCTTGGGCTCCGGCTTGGGCTCCGGCTTCGGTTCAGGTTTCGGCTCGGGTTTCGGCTCCGGCTTGGGCTCGGGCTTCGGTTCCGGTTTCGGTTCCGGTTTCGGTTCCGGCTTGGGTTCGGGTTTCGGTTCGGGCTTGGGCGGCGCCGGCAGATCCTTCGTCAGCGGATCGTCCTTCGGCTCGGGCTTCGGTTCCGGCTTGGGCTCCGGCTTCGGCTCGGGCTTGGCGACGCGTCCGTTCTTCTGGTCGGCGATCTCGGTGAAGCGGAAGATCAGGCCGTTGAGCTTCTTGCGGAAGTTCTGCTGGTTCGTCAGCTCCTGGTTCGCGCCCAGGTTGTCGATGTCCGACTCTGTCGTCCCTTCGGGCTTGGCGGTCTCGGCGGTGACGGCGCCGATCGCGTCGATGCCGGCCGTGACGACCTCCTGGAACTTCTTCAGCTCGGCGACGATCTCGTCGGCCTTGGGGCCGGTCAGGTCGTCGGGCTGGTCGTCGGCCTTCTTGATCTCGCTGTTGATGTAGAACTCGGCTTTGGTCCGCGAGATGAGGGCGTTGTTGTAGCCCACGTCCAGCGGCTTCATGGGCCGCTCTTCGCTCGGCTTCTTGATCTTCGGGGGCGCTTCCATGACGTTCAGGTTGATCGCCAGCTGATGCCAGATCGAGCGGCCCGTGCCCGACTTCACGAAAAAGCCGGCCACGATGATGCCGGGCATCCCCACGAAGACGATGAGGATCATGAGGAACTTGATCGCGCGGCCGATCTTGGAGGCGGGCTTGCTCGACGCCTTGAGCCGCTCGCCCACGGCCCCGCCCTTGCGCGGCACGGCCGCGCCCGGCCGGCGCGCGGCGGCCCCCGCGGGAGCCGCCTCGGTCGTGCGGATCCGCGACGTGATCTTTCGCGTCGGCTCTTTGCGTTCCATGGCGGTTCTCCTACTTGCTCCCCAGCTCGCCCAACTTCATCCGGGCCGCCTTCATGGTCTTGCTGTACTTCACGACATCATACGTCTTGCCGACCATCGAGTTCGCCTTGTCGAAGCCCGACATCCCCTCCACCAGGAGAGCCAGGCCCTTCTCGAGATCCACCTTCAGCTTGGATTTCTCCCCGCTGTTGAGCTCGCGGCCCGTCATCAGGCCCTCGCACTTCTGCACGATGCCCATCCCCTGCTCGCATTTCGCCTCGGCCTCGCGCTCGATGGAGGCGACGTCGACGCCCTTGGGAGCCGGACGTGTATTGGACGCCTCGGGGTGCTTCTTGGTGCCGCCCGCCATGATCGCGATGAGGATGATCAGGAGCAGCCCCCCGCCCGCGATTCCCAGGATCAGCGGCAGGTTGTTCTTCTTGGCGGCGACCGACCGCCCCGACCGCGGCACCGACCGGGTCGTCGACCGCTCCTGCGGCATGCGGGTCGTCGGGCTGTTATGGATCGTCGGCGGCTTCACGGCGGGCTGGCGGGACGTCCCGGTCCGCGCCGGCGGCACCTGCGTCGAGGGCCGCACCGCGGGCTGCCGGGAGGTGGGCGCCTTGCCGGGCCGCGCGGGCGGCACCTGGGTGGCCGGGCGCTTCGGGAGTCGTTGTGGATCCATGGTGAGGGTTCTTCTCGAAGCTAGGACTTCGAGACCTGGCCCTTCTTGAACACGAGATCCTGGTCCGGCGACGCCTCGGGCGCCTCGGGGGTCGCGTGCGTGTGGCCCGGATTGGCCGTCTTGCCGCAGCTCGGGCAGGGATAGTCATGGCTGGTGAACATCTTGCCGCCCTTGAAGGACAGGTCGCCCTTCGGCAGGCTCGTGCCGCAGATCGTGCAGAATTCGACCATGGGATCTCGCCTCCAAACCAGCTAACCGGCTCGCCCCGTCGCCGCCGGCGCCGCCAGGCGGCACACCAGCGCTTCCAACACCGCGGCCTCGTGGCCCCCGGACGTCTTCAGGGCCACGTCGGCCTTCAAAATCTCGCCGTGCTTGTCGACCAGCTCCCCCAGCGAGTGGCCGTCCACCAGCCGGAGGAACTCGTCCGCGAAGTACGTGATCTGCAGCTGCGAGGTCACCTCGAAGCGCCGCTTGCCGTTCAAGAGGAGCTTCTTGGCCTCCGCCAGCTTGCGGTACTGCCACGCGAGCTTCCACAGCAGCACCTGGACGGCTTCGCCCGCCGCCAGGAGCGCCCGGAGCACGCGATAGGCCTTGGGGCCGTCCTTCGACGCCGCCGCCAGGGAGAGCTCGTACACCTGCCGCTCCTCCCGCGGGCCGACGAGGGCCTTGACGTCCTCCGCCGTGATCGAGGCGCGCGACCCCGCGTGGGCGGCGAGCTTCTCGACGTGGCCCGCGAGGGCCGCGAGGCTCGATCCGCCGCGCTGGGCGAGCAGCTCGGCCGCGGCGCGGTCGATCGACTTCCCCAGCCGCTGGGCCTCCGAGAGGACCCATCCGCGCAGATCACCGGGTTTCAGAGAGCGGCATTCCACGACGACGGCGCCTTCCAGGGCGGGGACCCGATCCGAGGACGCCAGCACCGCCAGCACCGCCGACGGCGAAGGCCCCTTCAGGTACTCCCGCAGCGCCTCCGCGTGGTTGTGGACGAAGTTCCCCTCGTCCACGAGCACCACCAGCTTCCGCTTGGCGAAGAAGCCGAGGGTGTACAGCTCGTCCGCCACCCGCGCCCAATCGACTTCGGTGGACGACAGGCGGACGGCGTTGGCCCCCAGCTCCGGATCCGATTCCTTGAGCAGCGCCACGCCGCGCTCCCGCAGAAGCGCCTCGGCCCCGGCGAAAAGGAGGACCGGCCCCCCGGCCCCCTTCTTCCCCCGAACCTCCGCGGCAAAACTCGCGAAATCCATGCGGAAGCCTTAAGTATAGGCAAGTCAAACAGGAACAGCAACAGGAGATCTTCCCCGCCCCCGGAACCCGACGTCCGGAACC
>DASVNH010000165.1:0-14657 GCA_036383955.1 Planctomycetota bacterium
CGAACTTGGCTTTCAGCAGGCCGGCGGTGAACTTCACGAACGCCTCGACGCCCTCCGGCCGGCCGCGCTGGCCGATCCAGAGCTTCTCGAAGCGCGGGCCGGCCTTCAGGTAGAACTGCTCGTAGTCGCAGCCGCCTTCGCCGTAGGGCTGGGAGCGGTCGACTTTCTTCACCTTTTCGACTTCCGCCAGCAGCGCCTTGAGCTCGTCGGGCGCGAGCTTCGCCTTCTCGAGGTTGAAGTAGCCCAGCACGAGATTGCCCTCGGCGTCAAGGCGGAAGAAGACGTCGCCGCGCTGGCAGGAGCGGAGCTCGTAGCCGAACACGTACTCGACTTTTTCCGCGCGAACACGGGCCTTCTCGGGGAGCCGGTCGCGCCAGTCGGGGATCGTCCGGGCGATCCAGGCCTCGAACTTCGCGAGGCCGGGCGCGCGCGCCTCGGCGCCGTCCCAGGGCTTGTAGCCGAAGTCGTCGCCCGTGAGCGTCTTGAGGAAGTTCCACGCGTCCTCGCGCGCGATCTGGCCGTAGTCGATGTCGAACCACACGGTGTCCGCCCGGAGCGCCTCCACCAGCACGGGCAGGCCGCTGGGATCGTCGAACGCGCGCAGCGTCTTCGCCGCCTGCGCGCGGACGTCGTACTGCTCGTCGCCGAGCAGCTCCTTCACGCGCGGGAGCGAGGCGCGGTCCTTCAGGCGCTCGACGCCCTGGATCGCGCCCACGCGCACGCCCCAGAGCTTGTCCGACAGCGCGGCGCGGACGACGTCGGCCGACCCCGGATCCGCGTGCTTCGCGAGCGCGCGCATGGCGGCGGGCCGCCAGAAGAAGTTCGGGTCCGCCGCGAGCGCCCGGAGCCGCGCGGTCAGCCTGGGATCCTTCAGGTCGCCGAGCGTCTCGGTGAACGCGAGCGAGAGGGAGTTGTGGCCGTGCTTCGCGATGAACGCTTCGACGGCCTCCGCCACCGCCGGCCCGCCGCGCGCGGCGAGGCGTTTGGCGGCCGTCGCGTGCATCTGCGGCTTGTCCTTGGAGTTGGCGTACTCGATCTCCTGCTCCAGCCGGGCGGCGTCCTGCAGGAGGATCAGCAGAAAGATCACTTCACGACCTCCGCGTCGGTCATCCAGTAAAGCCCGGTGGGCCAGTCGCCGTCGAAGCGCTCCTCGACGACCAGGGTGCCGCGCACGCTGACGGCGTCCGTGGTGTAGTCCATCGTCGCGCCGCCCTTCAGGACGACGTCGATGTAGTGGTTGAGCTGGGGCCGCTTGCCGAAGCAGCAGGCCGAGCGGTCCTTGACGAGGAAGAACTTGGAGAGGTCGCGCACCTGCAGGCCGGGATTGATGTAGCCGGTGGCGCGCACGACCTTGCCGTTCCACTTCGTGACGTTCTCCGGCAGCGCCATCTTCTCCTTGTGCTCGAACGCGCCGAGCTCCAGGAACGGCAGCTCGGGCGCCGGCGCCGGCGGCGGCTTCGAGCCTCCGCAACCCGCCAGGACCAGGACGAAAACGACACGCTTCATCGGTTGCCTATACTACGACAGGACCAGGAACCAGGACCAGGACCAGGAACGGTTCCCCCCTGCCCCCCGGGGGGGGGCAAACGGGGGACCCCCTACGTATTCCCCTGGGGGCGCAATGGGGTTCCCCCCTGGTCCTGGTCCTGGTCCCTGGTCCTCAGGAAGTCGGGGACAACCCGTCGGCGATGTCGGTCCGGTACGCCCGGACGGCGGGGATGACGCCCGCCAGGCCGCCGAGGGCGACGACGCCGATGAGCACCAGGAACTCTTCGGGGCGGACGGCCCAGGCCGAGACGGCGACGCCCGCCCTCGCCGCGAGAACGCCGCCCGCCGCCGCCACCAGCAGGTGGCCGAGCAGCAGGCCCGCCGCGCCGCCGATGAGCGAGAGAAGTTTCGCCTCCAGCACCACGATCGACAGGATCTGCAGGCGCCGCGCGCCCAGGGCGCGCATGATGGCGATCGACCGCCGCCGTTCCGCCATCGAGTTGTAGATCGACACCAGGATCGACACCGCCGCGACCGCGATCACGAGCCCCGCGACGGCCAGCAGCAGGATGTCGATCTGCCCCACCATCTCGAAGAGCTCGACGACCACCTCGGCGGGCTCGACGGCCATCGCCTCGGTCCCGCGGTTGAGGTCGAACGCGAGGTCTTTGGTCGCCGAAAAGCCCCGGGTGCGGACGAGGACGGCGCTGATCTGGTCCGGCTGCGCGTGCTCCGCGATGTGATAGAAGCTCTCGAAGTCGATGTAGATGGCGCGGTCGACGGCCGTGCCGGTCGGCGCGAGCGTGCCCACGACCGTCCAGGTCTCCGCGTGCGTCTCGCCGGTCTCGCCGCCGTGCCGCACCTGGAGCTTCGAGCCGAGCGCGCCGGCCACGCGCGACCCGAGCACGGCCTGGAACTCGCCCTTGAACAGCGCGCCGGCGGCGAGCGGCAGGCCGTCGAAGAACGCGTTCGTGGTGGCCACCACGCGGTGGCCCTGGTGGACGTCGCCCAGCGAAATCGGCACGGCGCTCTTCACGCGGCGGTCGGTCGCGAGGCGGTCGGCCAGCGCGCGGGGGATGTTGCCGGGCGAGCGGTCGAGGTGGAAGACGGTGTTGAGGACGAGCTGGAGGCGGCTGCCCTTGGCGCCGACGACGAGGTCGTGCGAGACCGCCGACTGGCGAAAGCCCTCCCGCGCCTGGGCCTTGAGCGCGAGGACCGCGACGGTCACCGCGACGCCCAGGGCGATCGAGGCGGCCGTCAGGATCGAGCTCAGGCGGCGCTGGGCGAGGCTCCGGAGGACGATGGTCCAGAGAGACATGTGAGGTCGTAGAGGTCCTTGAAGCTCTTCATGACGGCCGGCTGGTGGGTGACGATGACCAGCGTCTCGCCGCCTTCCGCGCAGACGGCCTTGAGGAGGTCGACGATCGACTCCCCGGTCGCGGGGTCCAGATTGCCGGTGGGCTCGTCGGCGAGGATCAGCCCGGGCTTGTTGGCGAGGGCGCGGGCGATGGCGACGCGCTGCTGCTGGCCCACGGAGAGCTCGGAGGGCGTCGCGCGGACCTGCTCCTTCAAGCCCACCCGCTCGAGGAGGGCCTCGGCGCGGGCGCGGTCGGGCTTGCCCGCGAAGAGCATCCCGAGGAGCACGTTCTCGAGGGCGCTGAAGCCCTGCAGCAGGTTGAAGGTCTGGAAGACGATGCCGATGCGCTCGGCGCGGAGGCGGTCGCGGGCCGCCTCGGAAAGCGCGGTGAGGTCGACGCCCGCCACGGTCACGCGGCCGGCGTCGGGGGCCAGGATGCCCGCGATGAGGTTCAGGAGGGTGGTCTTGCCGGAGCCGCTGGTCCCGGTGATCACCCACTGGGCGCCGGCGGGGATCTGGAGGCGGTCGATCGCCAGCACCGGCCGTCCGCGGTAGCTTTTGCGCACGCCTTCGAGGAGAACGCTCATGCGAGCTTCTCAGCCTAACAGATGGCATGGGACTTGCGGTATATTCCTACGTGGTTCGACGGAAACTGTCCTTTCAACTGGCCCTCGCCTTCCTCCTGGCGGCGCTGCTTCCCCTGGCGGGCGTGGCGTGGCTCACCCTGCACCTGCTCGAAAGCTCGCTGTCCGGGCAGGCGCGGGCCGCCCAGGAGCAAGTCGGGCGGGCGGCGGCGGCGCTGGTGCGCGACTTCCTGAACGACGCCACGACGAAGCTCAAGAACATCGCCCAGCGGATCGATCCCAAGAAGGATCCCCAGGCCGAGACCGCCAAGCTCAACGCGCAGGTCAATCCCCAGGGGCTGTTCCTCGAGATCTCCTACGTCAAGATCAAGCAGACCCCGGAGGTCGTCGCCCAGGCCCAGCAGGAGGACTACGGCCGGGCGCAGTCGCTCAACCGGAACCGGGCCTTCAACGACAACGTCCGGCAAAACGCCCAGGTCCTCAGCAACGACAACCCGCTCGTCGTCGAAGCCCAGCGCAACAGCTTCTTCTGGTCCACCAACGCGGACAACGACGGCCTCTTCAACGGCCTGCCCATCTCCGTTCCGGCCGCGGGCAAGGACGTCCTGGTCGGCACGCTCGACCTCAAGCCCATCGAGCAGATGCTCGGCACTCTGGGGGGCAACGGCCGGAGCGTCCAGCTCGTCGGCTCCGGCTTCTTCCCGGTTTGCTCGCATGACCCTCGCCTCATCCACTCGGTCCCCGTCGGCCATTCCGACTGGACGATCGAAGTGACCGAGCCTCCCCCCTCCGCGATCCGCCAGTCGCGCGTCCAGGCGCTCGTCGGCATCACCCTCGCCGCCGTCCTCGCCCTCGGCCTCGCCGCCCTGCTCGGCACCCGCCTCACCCGGCCCATCCGCGCGCTCGCGGGGACCGCCGACGCCCTGGGCCGCGGCGACTTCGCCGCCCGCTCCGGCATCCGCCGCGACGACGAGATCGGCCAGCTGGCCGCCGCCTTCGACCGCATGGCCGGCGCCGTCCAGGAGCTCGACCGCCTCAAGGACGACTTCGTCTCCCACGTCAGCCACGAGCTCCGCACCCCGCTCACCTCCGCGAAGATGACCCTCGCCAACGTCCAGGAAGGGCTGTCGGGCGTCGACACCCTCGGCCGCGTCCAGGGCGACCTCGACCGCCTGATCCGCATGGTCAACGAGCTGCTGGACGTCGCCAAGATCGAGTCCGGCGTCGCTCTCGAGAAGCGCCCGACCGATCTGGGAGCGCTGGCACGCGCCACCGTCGACACCCTCCGCCCTCTCGCGAAGGTGGCCGTCGAGGTCCGCGGCCAGGGCGCGACCGTCGACGCCGACCCGGCGCGCCTGCAGCAGGTCCTCCTCAACCTCGTCGACAACGCGCTCAAGTACGCGAAGAGCCGGGTGGACGTCGAGCTGGCGGGCCGTTCGATCCGCGTGACGGACGACGGCCCCGGCGTCCCGCCCGAGCACCGCGAGGCGATCTTCCAGCGGTTCGCCAAGGTCGAGACGGGCCCTAAGCCGCCGGGCGCCGGGCTGGGCCTCTCGATCGCCCGCAAGCTCGCCGAGCTCCACGGCGGCACCCTGGTCTGCCTGGGGAACACGTTCGAGCTGAAGCTCTGAAGTGTTAACGTTCGAATCCGATTCCAACGTTAACACTTGATGGCTTCGCTGCTGGTGGTCGAGGACGATCCCAATATCCGCGCGGCGCTCGTCGAGCGCTTCCGCGCGCGCGGGTTCGAGATCGCCACGGCGGGCTCGGGCCAGGAAGCGATCAAGAAGGCGGCGGCGCGGCCGTTCGACGCGGTGCTGCTCGACCTCCAGCTGCCCGAAGGCGACGGCTTCTGGGTGCTCCAGCGCCTGCGCGAGGAGCAGATCGAGGCGACCGTCATCGTCATCACCGCGTTCGGCACCGTCGACCGCGCGGTCAAGGCGATGAGAGAGGGCGCGTACGACTTCCTGGTGAAACCCTTCGAGCCCGCGCTCGTCGAGGAGACGGTGCGGCGGGCGCTCGAACGGACGTCGCTGCGCCGCGCGGCCCGCGCCCGCATGGACGAGCCGGCCGTGCTCGGCCTGGCGGCGGCGTCGGAGGTCGCCCGCAAGGCGGCGAAGAGCGACGCGACGGTGCTGCTGCTCGGCGAGAGCGGCACCGGCAAGGAGGTGCTGGCCCGAGCCGTCCACGCCTGGAGCCCGCGCGCGGCCGGGCCGTTCGTGGCGATCAACGCGGCGGCGCTCACGGAGACGCTCCTCGAAAGCGAGCTCTTCGGCCACGAGAAGGGCGCGTTCACCGGCGCGGCGGGCCGCAAGGCCGGCAAGTTCGAGCTCGCCCACGGCGGGACGATCTTCCTGGACGAGATCGGCGACATCCCCGCGCCCACCCAGGCCAAGCTCCTGCGCGTCCTGCAGGAGCGCGCGTTCGAGCGCGTCGGCGGGACGGAGACGATCACGGTCGACGTCCGGGTGGTCGCGGCGACGAACCGGGACCTCAAGAAGGCCGTCGCGGACGGCGGCTTCCGCGAGGACCTCTACTACCGGCTCAACGTCGTCTCGATCCCGCTCATGCCGCTGCGGGAGCGGCGGGCCGACGTCCGACCGCTCGCCGAGCATTTCCTGGCGACGCTGAAGCCCGGCGCGCGCTTTTCGGCGGAGGCCGTCGCCGCCCTCGAGCGCCACGACTGGCCGGGCAACGCGCGGGAGCTGCGCAACGCGGTGGAGCGCGCGGCCGCGCTGATGGAGGGGGTCGAGATCGTGCCCTCGGACCTGCCCTCGGAGGTGCTGCGGGGGACGTCGCTGCCCGCCGAATCCTTCCACGCTCAGGTGGAGGAGTTCCGCAAGCGGCTGCTCCAGGAGACGCTGGCCCGCCACGGCGGCAACCAGACCAAAGCCGCCCAGGCCCTGGGCCTCCAGCGCACCTACCTCGCTAGACTGATCCGGCAGATGGGCCTGTAACGAAACAGACTGTCCATTTCGTTACCGCGTGATCAGGAACATCTGGCGGGTGCCGTCGGGGGCGAGGGCGGGGACGACGATCCGGTCGCCGGCGCGGTTCCAGCAAGGCGCGGGGTCGATCCGCAGCGGGCCGCCCATCCAGGGGCCGATCGGGAGGAGCGGGCTCCGCAGCGACTTCCCCGACGGCCGGTGCAGGAACACGTAGCGGTTCTTGTCCTTCTCGCCGCGGTAGCCGTTCACGAACCAGGTCCCGTCGGGAGAGAGCGCGACGTCCCCCTCCGGATCCGGGATCAGCTCCGGCGTGCCGATCGTGTCGATGACCTCCTGCTTGTCCACGTCGTAGCGGATCTGGTCCTTGCCACGACGTCCGATCATGACCGCCCCGGCATCCCACTCCGGGTGGCCGCCGATGTGCGCCTTCATGCGGGTCAGGCCGCTTCCGTCCGGCCGGATCACGAACGACGCGTTGACCTGCCGCGCCTTGAGCGGCGGGACCTCCCAGCCGCCCCGCACGAAGAAGAACAGCCTCTCGCCGTCACGGCTCCAGAGCGTGTGGTTGATGAAGAGGCCCGCCTCGTCGACGGCCGGCAGCTCCGGGCGAAGGATCTCGGCCAGCCTCTTGAAGGAGAGCAGCAGGGTCTTCTTGCCCGTGGCGACATCCACCGTGAACACTCCGTCGTCGTCCGGATGGAAGGCCTCGTTCCAGTCGAAGGCGCCCGGATAGCCCGTCACCGGCCGCAGGCGCGCGAGCCGGCCGTAGTTGAGGCCGGCGAACACTCCCTTGGGCGACACGCCGCCGTTCCCGATCGGCGTGTCCTCGAAGCGGAACTCCTTCACCCGCTTCCCGCTGGGGACGTCGAAGAGCGCGCAAAACACGCGGCCCTGGGCGTCGCGGTCGTTGAAGAAGAACTGGGTCTCGGGCGCCGCCGGGTTCCAGTAGAGCATCGTGCCCTGCTGAAAGTTCCAGGCGCGGGTCTCGTCGACCTTCTTCGCGGCGTAGTCGGCCGTCGTGTCCAGCAGCAGGATGTCGGCCGCCTCGTCGGGCTTGGGGAGTCGATCCTGGAACTCCGTCCGCAAGGCGAGCAGCCAGCGCCCGCTCTCGTTCCAGGGGACCGTGCGGACGTGGCCGATGTAGCCGAAGAAGTGGTGCCGCGGCCCGCGGGTGAGCTGGGTGACGCGCGGCTCGGGCAGGTCCTGGGCGAGCGCCAGCAGCAGGGTCAGGAGCATCGGCCCAGGGTAGCGTTTTTCGATCTTCCTTGCATCCCCGCCGGCAGGGCGTCAATATATGAACATGTTCACAAATAAAGTGCGCGGGGACCCGGTCCGGGCCTTCTGGCTCTGGGGCATGCTCGTCGCGGGGGCGGTCTGGGGCGCGCTCGACGCGCCGACGGTCGCGCTGTCCCTGGCGCTGGCCTTCCTCACCCTCTGCCTGGGCCACTCCGTCGGCCTGCACCGCGGGATCATCCACCGCGCCTACGAGAGCCGGCCCTGGCTGCGGGGCGCGCTCGCCTACCTCTTCGTCTGGAGCGGCCTGGGCGGCCCCCTCTCCTGGGCCCGGCTCCACGCCGTCCGCGACTTCTGGCAAAACCGGCCGGACTGCCCGCGCTACTTCGCGTACGACCACGGCCTGGGGCTCGACTTCCTGTGGAACCTGCACACGCGATGGGAGTCGAACGACCTCCGGCCCCTCGAGAAGCTGCCGCCGGACGTCCTCGGCGACCCCTGGCTGCGCTTCCTGGAACGGACCTGGCCGCTGCACGTGGGCGCGCTGGCCGCCGGGATCTGGGCGTGGCGGGGGCCGGAGGCCGTCGCCACCGCCGTCTGCCTCCGCACCGCCCTCGGCATCCTGGGCCACTGGTTCGTCGGCTACGCGGCTCACGCCTGGGGGGAGAGGCCGTTCGACATCCCGGGCGCCACCGAGACGGGCCGGAACGTCTGGGTCCTGGGCGTGCTGTCCTTCGGCGAGGGCTTCCACAACAACCACCATGCCTTCCCCGCCTCCCCCCGGATGGGCCTGTTCCCCGGGCAGCTCGATCTGGGCTGGCTCGTCCTGCGCGTCCTGGCGGCGCTCCGATTCGTGGAACTCCCTCCGGCCCCCCCGCGTCAAAGGCCCGAAAGTGATGGAGGCTCCCATGAATCTGATCGCCGCCCTGGCCCTGACGCTGTGCGCGCAGGACCGTCCCAACGTCGACATCGTGTTTTGCGTCGACCGCTCCGGCTCCATGCAGCAGGTGATCGACACCGCCAAGCGCAAGGTCTGGACGATCGTCAACGAGGTCGCCCGCGCCAAGCCCGCGCCGGCGCTGCGCATCGGCCTCATCGGCTACGGCTCGGCCGACAAGGAGTTCAAGTTCTTCCCCCTCTCCAGCGACCTCGACAAGGTCTACGAAGACCTCATGACGTTCAAGACCGACATGGGCGGGGACGAGTGGGTCGGCGCCGCCCTCCGGAAGGCCGCGAACGAGATGGCCTGGGCGACGGGCAAGAAGGACGTCCGCATCATCTTCATGGTCGGCAACGAGACCGCGGCGCAGGGCACGGCCGAGAACATGTACACGGTCACCGCCCCCGAGGCCATCAAGAAGGACATCACCGTCAACGCCATCTACTGCGGCAACCCCAAGGCCGACGAAGAGCGCACCTGGCGCGAGGTCGCGTCGCTCGCCGACGGCCAGTACACCGTGATCGACCTCTCGGGCGGCGCCGTCACGATCGCCACCCCCTTCGACAAGGAGCTCGGCGAGCTCAGCGGCAAGCTCAACGGGACGTACGTGGGCTTCGGACGTCGGGGCGCCGAAGGCCTCCAGCGCCAGGCCGAGGCGGACCGGAAGTCGGTCGCGAGCGGCGGGGCTCCGACGGCCGCCGCGCGCGCCCTCTCGAAGTCGTCGAACGGCTACGACAACCGCGCGTGGGACCTGGTCGACGCTTCGAAGGACAAGGCCTTCAAGCTGGAGGAGGTCAAGGAAGAGGACCTGCCCGCCGAGATGAAGGCGATGAAGCCCGAGGAGCGGAAGGCCCACCTCGAGGCGAAGACGAAGGAGCGCGAGGAGCTCCAGAAGAAGATCGCCCAGCTCAGCGTCGAGCGCCAGAAGTTCATCGACACCGAGATGAAGGAAAAGGGCCTCGACTCCAACAAGGCCTTCGACGAGGCGGTGAAGAAGGCCGTCCGCGAACAGTCCGAAAAGAAGGGCCTGCAGTTCGAGAAATAGTCGCGAGTCTCCATCACGGGGCACAGGGGGGCCTTCCCCCTGTGCCCTTTCTGTTTTCCGGCGTATCTCCGCGGATACAGGTGCTAACGAACTGACCTGGCCAATTCGTTAGCACCCCCCTGGCACGCGCGTTGCTCAGTCCACCCCCATGATGACGACGATCGCGCTCCTCCTGGCCGCCGGCGACTACGACCTCTCCGCGACCGGCCTCTCCTGGGTCGAAGGCCTCGAGGCCGCCAAGAAAAGCGGCAAGCCCATCCTGCTCTTCCAGCTGCTGGGCAAGTTCGACGACGTCCACTGCTGAGCCAACGCCCGTATCGCGCGAAGCGTGCTCTTCGCGAACCCGGCGGTCCGGGACTTCATCGCCGAGAACTTCACTCCCGCCTGGGAGACGGTCCGCGACGTCCCCACGGTCACGATCGACTTCGGCGGCGGCCGCACGCTCAAGCGCACCGTCAACGGAAACGTCGCCACGTACATCTGCGCGCCCGACGGCCGCGTCGTCGACCTCCTCCCCGGCCTCAGCACCCCCGAGGCCTACCTCCAGGACCTCCGCGCCGCCGTCGCGCTCCTCAAGCGGTCGCCGGAGGAAGTCGCCGCCCATCACCGCGCGAGGGTCGCCCTCCCCGTCCGTTCGGCCGGGCTGGACGCCGGCAAGGTGATGGGCATCGAGCCCCGCGTGAAGAAGGCCATCGGCGTCGACCGGGCCAAGGTCGAAGGCATCGAGCCGCGCGTGAAGACCGCGATCCTCGACAGCGATCGCGCGCTCCTCGAGGCCGACACGCTCGCCAACCGCCAGGAGCGCCGGCCGAAGATCCACGCCCTGCTCGCGGAGCGGAGCTGGACGTCGAGGGAGCTCACGAAGCGCGTGTACCGCGACATCCTGAATTGCGACCTCGACGACCCCTATCTCGGCCTTGGCGAGGCGGCGTTCGGCGGAGGAGCCTATGGTTCTCGCTAGCCTGCTCGTCCTGCTGCAGGCGGAGGCCGTCGCGCTGCTCGAGTCGGACGACATCGAAGTCCGCACGCGGGCCCGCCAGGAGCTGGCGGCGATGGGAGGCAAGGCCCTGCCCGCGCTGCGCGCCTCCGGGACGCCCGAGGCCCGCGGCGTGATCGAGGCGATCCTCGACGCCGTCGAACGGGCCTTCGTCGAGCGGGCCGACCTGCTGAACGGCTGCGGACGGAGGACGTTCCTGGACGCCGCGGAATCGGCGCGCCGGGTCGGCGAGCTGGCGCGCTTCCTCCCCGGCTGCCGCGTCCGCGCCGCGCACGTCACGTGCATGCACCGCCGGCTGTGCCACCGGGGGGGCCTGTTCATCTACGGCATCGCCGAGGACGACGCGGAGGTCTTCCTCATCCGCGACGGGGGCACGCTGGGCGACGCCCTGCTTCGCCGCCTCGCCCCCGTTCCCGGGCTCGAGGAGGACGTCGCGCGCACGCTCGCCGGCGGCTTCGCGTCGGACCGGCTGATCTTCGACACCGAGGGCCGCCTCGTCCGCATCGAGCGCGCCCGGTAGCGGCCGTTCTGGGATACACTGGAGGCATGGTCGTCCTCCTGCTCCTCGCGCTGCAGGATCCGGATCCCCGGGCGAGAGCCATCCGCGAAGCCTACGAAGAGCAGCTGCGGCGCGACCGCTCCGAGGTACGGTTCCATCACTCCCTCAGCGACGAGAGGTTCGTCGAGCTGGCCTTCGAACGGCCCGAGGGCCTGGCCGCCTTCAGTCCCCAAGAGACGACGTCCTTCCTGCGCGTCTGGAGCCAGGGAGATCAGGCGTTCCCTCCGCTGATCGAGCGCCTCGCCCGCTTCGACGTCCAACGCTCCGTCGGCGCGACGCGCCTGCTCAACCAGCTCAGCGGCCGCCGGGCGCCGATGCCCGACGAGTTCACGTGCGCCGGCGTCAAGGAGGACTGGGAGGCCTGGCTCGCGCGGAGGCCGGCGGCCCTTTCCCCGTGCGCCCACGCGGACGACGACGTCCGCGGCCTGATCGACGAGTTGGGCCGCGACGCCCTGGAAGCGCGCGTGGCGGCCGAGACGGCCTTGAAGCCCTGCGCGTCCCGCCATCGGAAGCTCCTCGACGCGGCGATCGCCGCGACGCGGGAAGTCGAGACTCTCGCGCGGCTCCGCGCGCTGGTCGTCGCGTCGGAGAGCGGCTTCGCGCCGCTCACGACGTCGAACGCCGCCGCGCTCCAGATATCGCTGGCCCTGCTGGACCGGGGGCAGCCGCGCGACAGCGTCGCCGCGATGCTC
The DNA here is from genome assembly GCA_036383955.1 of Planctomycetota bacterium. Lineage (GTDB taxonomy): Bacteria > Planctomycetota > MHYJ01 > MHYJ01 > JACPRB01 > JACQFK01. The sequence goes on from DASVNH010000165.1 coordinate 11,844, forward strand.
CGGGCGGAGCGCGAACGATTCCTGGGCGCGCAGCGGGAAACGCTCGACCTCGTGATCCGGTCGCTGGAACGCTAGGGCTCGCCGGCGACCTGCTTGAGCAGGGCCTTGAGCGCGTTCCAGTTCGTGTCGTTCGCGAGGGCGAGCGGATTCAGGAGCGTGTCGAACGTCGCGACCTTGAAGTTGAACCGGTCCAGGATCTGGATCTGGCGCTGCACGCCGCCCCAGGACGTCCAGACCTGCGCGGCCGGCGTGTCCTGCAGCCAGGGGATCGTGCAATTCACGATGATCAGGGGATTGCTCGCCTCCAGCCCCGCCGCGTTGATGCCCAGCAGCCGGATCTGCGTCCCCGCGTTCTCCGCGATGAGCTGCGCCTGCAGGTCGTCCAGGAGGCCAAACTGGCCTCGGCAGCCGCTTCAGTTCGAGTGGCCGAAGTAGTAGGCGGAGACGAGCCCGAGATAGTCCCGCGGAGAGACCGTCGGCGGCGGAGGAGGCGGCGCGGGCGTCGGGTTGTGGTTCTCGAGCAGGAAGTCCGGCTGGATCACCGGCGCCGCGGAGTCGCTCCCGCCGCCGCCGCACGCCGGCAGCAGCGCCGCCGCGAAAAGCGCGAGCGCGCGGGTCGTCGATCGCATGGCCCGTCAGTTTATCATTTTTTCGGAAATCGACACCGACTCGAGCCGCGGAAGGGGGACCCGGTGTAAGTAATAAGAAGAGCCGGGGGTCCTGGAAAGAGGGGTACAGAGGCGGACCGCTTCCCCTCTCCCTTCAGAGACAAAACCATGGATCTCACCCGGCGTTCGTTCCTGGCGGCTTCCGCGGCGCTGGCGGGATGCGCGATCCCGCGGGACGTCGCCGCCAAACCCCTGATCGCCTACGTCGGCACCTTCAGCTCCCCGCTCCGCGACATGCCGCCGACCCAGGTGGATCTCCCCCCCGGCAACGGCCGCGGCATCCACCGCTTCACGGTCGATCGCGACACCGGCGCGCTGACGCCGGCCGGGATCGTCGAGATGGGCACCAGCCCCAGCTGCCTCGCGCTCAACGCCGCCGGCACGCGCCTCTATTCCGCCAACGAGACCGACCGGATCGGCGACGACAAGCAAGGCAGCGTCAGCGCGTTCGGCGTCGACCGCGCCGACGGCACGCCGACGCTTCTCAACACCGTGCGCTCCGGCGGCGCCGGCCCCACGTACGTGAGCGTCCATCCGGGCGGCAAGCACCTGCTGGTGGCGAACTACTTCGGCGGATCCGTCGCGGTGCTCCCGATCCTGCCCGACGGCCGCCTGGGCGACGCGTCGGACGTCAAGGTCGACAGCGGCCCGATCGGCCCGCGCCGGGCCGTCCACGCCCCGCCCGGCAGCTTCGCCTTCAGCGGCCACGACCGCACGCACGCGCACATGATCCAGGCGGATCCGTCCGGCCGGTTCGTGCTCCACGTCGACCTGGGGCTGGACACGATCTTCGTGTGGGGCTTCGCCGACGGCCGGCTGAGCCCGAAGAGCTCCGTCGCGCTGCCGCCCGGCGACGGCCCGCGGCACGTCCACTTCCACCCGAACGGCCGCTGGCTCTACTCGATCCAGGAGGAAGGCTCGACGCTCGTGCTGTTCGACTACGACGACGGCCGCCTGACCGCGCGGCAGACGATCTCGACGCTGCCGCCCGGCTTCGCGGGCAGCAACTTCTGCTCGGAGATCCTGGTGTCGGCGGACGGGCGCTTCGTCTACGCGGGCAACCGGCTGCACGACAGCATCGGGATCTTCGCCGTCGGGCCCGACGGCCGGCTGTCGTTCGTCGGCGAGGAGTGGACGCGCGGGAACTATCCGCGCAGCTTCACGTTCGATCCGACCGGCCGCTTCCTCTACTGCTGCAACCAGCGGGCGGACCACGTGACCATCTTCCGCGTGGATCGCGCGTCAGGCGGGCTCGCCTTCACCGGCCACTACGCGCCGGTGGGAAACCCGTCCCACGTCGTGTTCCTCGACCTCGCCTAGAGCGGAGGGGATGCGGGGAAAGGACGGATCCGTCACCCCGCCGGGAGACCGCGCGCGGTCCCTGAATCCGCTTTAGTTGAGCAGCGGCGACTGGCAGCGGTGGAGGGTGTCGCCCGGCTCCTTGATCCGCTTCAGGGAGCGCACCAGCGCCTTGCCCACCAGCGGGGAGCCGAAGTACATGTTGACCTCGACGCCGCAGGAGCAGGCGACGGGGTACTTCTGATCCAGGGCGTCGTCGTCTTTCAGGATCAGGTCGGAGTCGGCGCCGCACGCGGCGCAGCGGAACAGCAGCCGCACCCCGCCGTCCACCAGCTGACGGCCGTACAGCTCGAAAGGCATCTTTTCCACGCGTCCCACCCCCAGCTAAGAGGTCCAGAAGACGGGCCTCCGCCCGCCGTAGCTGACTAGCTACGGCCCGCGCAGGCGGGTCCAGGCCCACCTGAACCGTCTCCACGATCTCTTATCGGCCGCGGCCCCCCGCGCCTTGAGCTCCGGCGGTATAATTCCCCCGTGCCGCTCCTCCTTCTCCTCACGCTCATCCAGGAGGAGGACAGCACCGAGACCTTCCGCTCGTGGAAGCCCCAGACCGGACACCGCTCCACGCTCAAGTCCGAGGACGCCACGTCCAGCTGGGTCAAATTTTCCCGCGGCGAGGCCGCCCGGCCCACCAAGACGGAACGGGCCCACGCGTTCGAGGCGACGCAGGAGATCCTCGACGTCGAGGGCCGCTCCCCGATCCGCGTCCGCCGCGTCTACAAGAAGGCGACCTTCCGGAAGAACCTCTGGGAGAAGCCCTTCGACTTCCAGGGCGCGGCGGTGCTCTTCG
>DASVNH010000166.1:0-8640 GCA_036383955.1 Planctomycetota bacterium
AGGAGGCGCGACTGTCCCGCGCCCGTCGTCCCCAGGATCAGCGCGTGCCGGTCGAGCTGGAGGTCGGACAGCACCCACTCGGTTTCCTGGGGCCAGGCGACCCGCCCGCGCTCCAGCAACTCCTCCGCGTCGTCCGGCGTCCACTCGGCGCCGAGGCCGGCGAGAAGCCCGCCCGCGCGCGCCGGCGGCTCGCCCCAGAGGTGTTCGCGCGGAGGAAGCTCGCGAGCGAACGCGCGCGCCACGAGCGCGGCGACGGCCGCGCCCGCGGCGGCCGCGAGCCAGCGGGCGGCGCCGTCGCAGGCGGCCGCGAGCGCCAGCGCGTGCGCGGCCAGCAAGGCGGCCCGGATCCGGACGCGCGCGTCCCATCCGCGCATTACGGCGGCCTCGGAGGCAGGTAGCGGGTCGGGAGGCAGCGCTTGCACGCCTCGAACAGGCCCCATTGAGCGAACAGATACGCCCCATACGGCGAGCCCGCGCCCGTCTCGAGGCCGCGGAGGTCGGGCGTCCCGATCGTCACGCACGCGCGCGGCACGGGAGAAAGCATCTGCAGGTAGTGGCCCACCCGGGGCTCGTACGGATACGGCTGGATCACGACGCGGCCCAGCGGCAGGGCCGCGACCTTGCCCGCCCGGATCGCCTGCAGGTGCGCCGCGAGAGGCTCGCTCGGCTGCTGGACGAAGCCGCTCCGCGGGCTCACGCAGCCCCAGGCGCCCACGCTCTCGGGCGAACGGGCGAACAGGAGGTCGAGGAGCCCCGTCCGCCAGCCCGGGGCGTCCAGCTCCGAAATGTAGTTGATCATGAAGCTCGCGCCGGGCGCGGCGATCGGGATGTCGAGCTCCGCTCCGAACGGCGGCACGTACGTGAACACGCGGGCCTCGCCGTACTGCAGCTCCGACTCTTTGTGGCCCGACGTCGTCCGGAGCGTCGAAGGGAAACCCAGCACGTGGCTTTTCATCGGCTGCCGGACGACTTCGAGCAGGCCGCAGGGATACGCGTTCTCGACCCAGAGGCAGGGCTTCCAGTGGCCGTGATGCGGGCACCAGAGCACGCCTTTCACCCGCCAGGTCCTCAGCAGGCAGGTCACGTCGAGGCGTCCGAGCGCGGCGGCCGGATTGATCGACCCCTCATACGGGAGCCGATCCTGCAGGCCGCACAGCATCAGAACGCTAAGGCATTTCCACGAGCTCAAGCTCCACCTCCGAGATCATGCGGACCAGGGTGGGCCGGCAGCGGACGTCGAGCCGCTCCGCCAGCGCGCGGTCGGCCAGCGCGTCCGCCTCGAGCGCCCCCAGCGAACGGGCGGACGTGGCGACCCGGACATCCGCCGCCGCGAAGCGGCCCTCGGGCGCGAACGAGATCGATCGGCCGACGAGGGCCGGCGGCACCTCCGTCCTGACGCGCCGCGTCCGCCGCGCGGCGCACGCCGGCAGTCCCGACTCGAACGGGCGGTCCGCGCGGAACGCCGCGGCCCGGTCGGCCGCCTCGGCGAAGCGCGCCGCGACGTCCTTTCGCGCCTTCCGGACCCGCTCCAGCGACACGGGAACGACCCGGCCGCGGGAGGGATGGAGATGCGCCACCTCCGCCGGCGCCGCGCAGAGCAGGCAAAGCGCGAAGAGGGCGGCCGCTTTCCAAGACACCGTTCATTCCTCCCGCAGCGTCTGCGACACGACCGCGAGCCCGAAGGGATTGGGCTCCGTCGCGGGCTGCTTCTCGACCTCGACGACGTACGCGACCCGGGCTTCGCGCGACAGGCGGTCGGAAACGAAGGTCCTTCGGAGGGCGTCGATCGTCGCGCGGGCGCCCTCCACCTTCACTGTCAGCGGGAGAACCTGCGACGCCATGCGGCCTTCGACCGCGACGCGGCGGCGGCGGTCGAGCGCTTCGCTGGCGGCGGTCCAGGCCCGGGCGGACAGCATCCGCTTGAGGGTGTCGGTCGCGGCGTCGATCGTCGCGGGCGTGTAGTTGTCGAAATGAAGCACATACCGGAGGGCGAATTCGCGGACCGCGGCGTCGGGAACGACGCCCGGCCAGAGCTCCGCTTCGGCGCGCGCGGACGGCAGGACGACGACGCGCCGGGGCGCCAGCGCGGACGCGACGAGCCCCGCCGCGAGGAGGACGTTCGCGCCCAGGAGCGCGCCCGCGATCAGGGGTGGGCGTAGTAGACGGCCAGGTCCGATGTCCACAGGATCACCCCCCACAAAAGTCCCGCCGCGAGCGCGAAGGCCGCTCCGGCCGCCAGCAGCCGGACGGGCCAGGCCTCTTCGTGGCCGCGAATCGAGTCACGCATCCAGCCGGGGACGATTCGCCCAGTAGTCTCGAACCGCGTCATCCTGGCCTCCTGGAAAGACGTCGAGGCGCCGCGCGCGCCGGGGCAGGAGATGGGGCGCCCGGAGCCATTCCGGCGCGCGCGCCAGCAGTCCGGATCGGTAGAGCAGCTCGAACACGTGCCCCGGAGGCCGGCCCGCCTTGATCCGGGAGAGGCCCAGCCAGCCCGCGCCTCCCGCGAGGACCGCGGGCACGGGATCCCACGCGAAGAGGATCGCGCCGGCGGCCAGGCCGACGAGAACGAGCTCGTCGGGCTCCAGGCCGAACACGACGATCGGCCGGTCGAGGGTCCGGGGACACGCTTTTCGGTAGCTCATGCCGCCTCCACCCTCTCCGTGGCGGAAAAGGCGAAAACGGGGCCGCGAAATATTTTTCGACGACTTAATCGGCCTTTTCGACACGGAGGGGCGGAGCGAAAGAAAGGAGACGCGCATGAAGATCGCGCTGTGGGCGGCGGCCGGGCTGCTGCTGGCCGCGGGAACCGCCGGGGCGCAGGGCGTCGGCCCGGCCGGCGTGGAGACGGAATCCGGGACCGTCTTCACCTCCATTCTCCGGATCATCGTCCGCTGGGTCTTTCCGATCTGCGCGGCCTACTGCTTCCTTCACGGCGTGATCGGGAAGGGCGTGAAGCGCGGCGAATGGGACATGGCCGGCATCTGCGTCGTCGCCGCCGTGGCTCTCGCGCTGTTTCCCAAGCTGCTGACCGCGCTCTTCGGGGTGACGCTGTGAGCCGGGCGTGGACGGCGTTCCGGCTCCTGCTCGCCGCCCAGGTCGTGCTCGCGGGCTGGGCGGCGTCCGGCGCGGGCGACTGCGGCGCCTGCCGCGCGACGGGCTCCTGGCTGGCGCTCGCCGGGTTCGCTCTTTACGCGTCCATGCTGGCGGGGGCGCTGGCCTGGGGCCCCTCCGCCGCCGTGTTCGGAGCCGCCCTGTTCGCGGCCGGGGTCCATGCCGTGCTCGTCGCGCACCTCTGGATCGCGGACCTCCGCTGCGGCGTCTGCGCGGCGACGGCCGTCGGAGCGGCGCTCCTCGCCGTCCTCGCCGTGGCGTGCGACCGCGGCAACCTCGCGAGGGGCGCGGCGGTGGTGCCGTGGGCCGTGCTGGCGGCGGTCGCGGCCGTCGGGTGGCCTCGGCCCGCGGCCGCCGTGCCCGCGCCGGCGGATCCGGCGGCGGCGGTGCGCCTGACCGTCTTCACGCAGGCGGACTGTCCCTACTGCGACCGCCTTCGCGACGAGGTCATGCCCGCCCTCGAGAAGGAGTTCGGGGCGCGGCTGCGCGTCGTCTGGAGGCCGGCGGCCGACCTGCCGGCGATCCGCCGGACGCCGACGGTGGTCGTGGCGCCCGAACGGAACGGGCGAGGAGGCCGCGTGTTCGAGGGCCTTCCGACGGCGGGCGATCTGCGCGACGCGATCCGGTCGGCGGAGGGACGGCCGTGATCTGGATCGCCGCGCTCGTCCTGGCGCAGGAGTCCCGCGAAGTTCTCCTGTCGGACCGTCCGGTGGAGGTCCGCGTGCCGGTGTCGTCGGACGCCCGGCATCCCGCCGCGGTCGTCACCTTCCCCGAGGAGTCCCTCGAAGCCCTCGTCGCCGGCTGGAACGAAGGCGACCTCTCGATCGAGCGCCGGCGCGACCATCTCTTCCTCAAGCTGCTGCGCCGCGCCGAAGGGGATCTGCACGTGCTGGGCGCGTCCGGCGCCCTGTACCGGCTGTCGGTCAAGCCCGCCGACGGCGCGTACGACGGCCGCGTGCGGATTGTCGCGGCGCGTCCGAAGGCGGAGCGCGAGCCCGCGCCACTCGAGCTGATCCGCGCGATGCGGCTGGGCCGCAAGCCCCCGGAGACGAGCGTGCTGCGCGCGGAAGGGCCGCTGTATTCGGGGCCGGACGTCGCGGCGCGCGCGGCCTATCTCTACGACGCTCCCGAATTCCGCGGCTACGTGATCCGCGTCGAGAACGTCTCGACGTCCCCCGTCCGCCTCGACCCCTCGCGCTTCTCCGGGAAGCTTCTCGTCCTCTCGGGCGCGCGGGAGATGCTCCTCGCGCCCGGCGCGAAGACGCTGCTCTACCTCGTGTTCAGGAAGACGCCGTGAAGAAGAGCCGCCTCTTCGCCGCGGCGGGCGGGCTCGCGGTTCTGTTGGTTCTCCTCGCCTTCGCCTCGCGCGGCCCCGCCGCCGCCCAGGCGCCGCCGGACCGGCCCTCGTTCGACGTCGGCCTCCCCACCGCCCAGGAGGTCCGCAACATGCTCGCCGTCTACGGCGAGAGGGTCGAGGGGACGGAGAAGGAGCTGGCGGCCCTGCGGACGGAGCTGGCCGAGACGCGGAAGCGGCTCGACGACGACCGCAAGCGCGACGCGACCGGGCTCGAGAAGCTTTTCCAGGACCTGAAGAGCGCGACGGCCGCCAGGCCCGAGCCGCCTCCCGAGCCTCCGGCCCCGCGCTTCCGGACCGTCGAGTTCGAGCGACGCGCGGGGAAGTCGATCCACGTGCCGGCGGGGAGCTTCGGCGAGGCCACGCTGCTCACCGGCGTCTTCGCGCCGACGACGGGCGAGCCGCTGCCGGTTCTGCTCAAGCTCGACGCCGCGCTCGTCGGCCCCCGGCGCTCCCGGGTGCCGCTGCGCGACGCGTTCCTCGTGGGCAAGGCGACGGGAGACTCGAATTCCCGGCGCGCGGTCGTGCAGCTGCAGACGCTGTCGACGCTGAAGGCCGACGGCACGCCCGCGGAGGCGCCGGTGAACGCTTGGGTGACGGACGACGACGGGATCCAGGGCCTGCGCGGCCAGTACGTGTGGAGGGCCGACGAGGTGATCGCGCTTTCCACCGTCGGCGGCGCGCTCTCAGGCGGGGCGGACGCGATGTCCCAGCGGGAGACGACGACCCAGGTGACTCCGCTGGGAGGCTCGCAGGGAACGGTCACGGGGGATCCGCTCAAGTTCGCGGGCTATCGAGCGGTCGCCTCCGGGTTCGGACGCCTGAGCGACATGATCTCGTCGCGCGCCCAGGAGATCGTGCCCGCCGTGTACGTCGCGAACGCGCGGCGCGTCACCGTCGCCTTCATCTCGGGCGCCACGCTCGAAGGCCTGGAAGTGCCGGCGCCGGCGCCCCCCTTCGAAGGCCTCGACCGATGATGCCCGACTACGAACGCCTGCTCGCCGACGTGAAGTCCCGCGTCGACCGCGCGCGCCTCCGGGCGGCCGCCTCGCTCAATGAAGCCACTCTCCGGCTCTACTGGGACATCGGCCGCCTGATTGTGGAGCGCCAGGAGAAGGAAGGCTGGGGCGACGCGGTCATCGAGCGCCTGGCGCGAGACCTCAAGCGCGCGTTTCCGGACGCGCGCGGATTCTCGCGGAGGAACCTGTTTCAAATGCGCCTGCTGTTCATTTCCTACCGCCAGGTACCTAATTGTGCAGACGCGTCTGCACAATTAGGGTGGTCTCATAACGTGCTGATCCTCAGGAAGATAGGTGATCCGGCGGCGCGGCTCTGGTATCTCCGGGAAGCGGCGCGGAACGGCTGGTCCGTCCGTGTGCTCCGGCACCAGATCGACACCGACCTTTATCGCCGGCAGGCGCTGTCGGCCAAGACGCACAACTTCCGCAAGACGCTGCCCCCGTCTCGATCCGACCTCGCCGAGGAAATGCTCAAGGATCCCTACCGGTTCGATTTTATAGGGCTCGGGCCGCGCGCCCGGGAACGCGACCTGGAACGCGCTCTGGTGAACCGGCTGCGTGACTTTCTTCTCGAGCTCGGCGTGGGCTTCGCGTTCGTCGGACGTCAGTACCGTCTCGAGGTCGGAGGTCGCGAGCACTTCATCGACCTCCTCTTCTATCACCTCAAGCTCCGCTCGTACGTCGCCATCGATCTCAAAATGGGCGAGTTCGAGCCGGCCGACCTCGGGCAGATGAACTTCTATCTGTCGGCCCTCGACGACCTCGCGCGCCATGCCGAAGACCTTCCGTCGATCGGGCTCATCTTGTGTCGCGAGAAGAATCGCACGACGGTCGAATATGCCCTGCGGGACTTGGACAGGCCAGTCGGCGTCGCGGAGTGGCAGAGCGTGCCCGGGGCCTTCCGCGGCTGCCTTCCGTCCCCCGAACAGCTCGCCGCCGAGCTGGAGAAAGGAGATCTTTCGTGAAGCGCTGCTTCGCTCTTCTGCTCCTCGCCGGCTGTGACACCTTCGGCTCGATCCGCGCGACCGGCCGTCCCGTCGCGGAGGCCTACGCGCCGCCCCACGAGCTGCGCGTGCTGGACGTCGACTCCCCCCTCCGCGCGGAGAAGCGGGTGCCGGTCCTCTCGACGCCCGAGGTCTTCGCAGCCTACGTGCCCACCCGCGTCGAGGGCGACCGGATGATCGGCGAGCACTGGATTTTCTTTCGCCTCAGGGAGTCGGAATGGTTCATCGAGCGCCTCCAGGACCCCGATCCTCCCGCGGACGTCGACGCGCCCCCTGAGTCGCTGAAGCCACTCCAGGAGCTCGACTGGAAGAAGACGCTGATCCCCCACCGTTGAGTAGAATGCCCCCGTGCGTGTCCTCATCCTCAGCCATCCCGTCGACACCCCCAGCGTGAAGTACCGCGTGCTCCAGTTCCTCCCGCTCTTCAAGAGGGACGGGTTCGAGGTCGAGCGCGTCGACATCCCCTCCGGCCTGCTCGGCCGCTGGAGCCTCTTCCGGCGCGCGGGCGACTTCGACGTCGTGATCCACCAGAAGCGCCTGCTCCCCGCCTGGCAGTTCAGCGCCCTGCGCAAGCGCGCGAAGAAGCTCGTCTACGACTTCGACGACCCCATGGTCTACGGCCGCGAAGGCAACACGGTCGAGCTCTCGAAGACCCGCGTCGCCCGCTTCCGCGCCGCCCTCGCGGCGGCCGACGCCGTCGTCGTCAACCACGCCGGCACCGAGGCCATGGCCAAGGACTACGGCGGCCGGAACGTCCGGGTCATCCCGACGTCCGTCGACCTGGCCCGCTGGAGCCCGCGCGACTCCTGGAAGACCGACCGCTTCACGCTCGGCTGGGTCGGCACGCCGGCCAACCTGCCCAACCTGAAGGAGATCGCCCCCGCCCTCCGCGGCCACCGCCTCACGCTCGTCACCGACGAGCCTCTGGAGCTTCCCGGCGTCGACGTCGAGTTCGTGAAGTGGGACTTCGCGACCGAACCCGACCACGTGCGCCGCTTCGACGCCGCGCTCGCGCCGCTCCCCGACGACCTCTGGAGCCGCGCCAAGATGCCCTTCAAGATCCTCTACTACTTCGCCGCCGCCGTGCCCGTCGTCGCTTCCCGCCTCGGCGCGGTGGAGACCGTCATCCGCGACGGCGAGAACGGCCTGCTCGCGGGCGACTGGCGGGAGAAGATCGAGGCCCTGCGCGACGAAGGCCTCCGCGAGCGGCTCGGCCGCGCGGGACGTCGGACCGTCGAGGCCGACTTCACGGTCGAGGCCGCCTGGGCGAAGTGGAAGGCGCTCCTCGCGTCCCTCTAGCGCCGGATCTCCGCCTCCAGCGCGTCCAGGTCCGCGTCCGCGCCGAAGCGGTCCGCCCAGGGCGTGCGCTTGGCGAGCTCCGCGTGCTCGGGCCGCGGGCCCGCGCGGCGCCGGTCCTTCACGATCCAGAGCGCGAGCTCCCGCGCCGCGACCTCCGGCGCCTCCCGCGCGTAGCGCCGCAGGGCGTCGAAGGTCCACGCCTCCCCGCGGAAGGTCTTCAGCTTCTGCTGGTCGGCGTGGTAGCTGACCGGGCCTCGGAACTCCTTGCCCTTCCACTCGAAGTAGGCGCTGTCGCTCCCCAGGTTGCGCGCCGTATAGAAGAGCAGCTGGGCCGCGGCCGCCAGGAGCGACGGCTTCTCGGCCCGCGCCAGCACCGCCAGGGCCTTCGGCTTGAGCCGCGGCGACTCGGCCTTCCAGCGCTCTTCGCTGGCGCAGGCCGCCTCGACCTCCTTCAGCAGCGCCCCCAGCTCCGCGGCGGCGGCTTCCACCTCGTCCAGCGCGGGCTCCAGCCGCGCGATCAGCGCGTCGTCCCAGCCCGCCGCCTGGAAGCTCCAGTCCCGCTGCTTTCCCTTCATGACGGCCAGGATCTCCGGGATTTGGTCCGATTCCTTGAGGCTCGCCCGCACGAGCAGGGGCGCCGGCGAGGCCCAGGTCGCGTCCAGGGCGATCCGGCCGCGCGTGACCTGCGTGTACCCTCCCATCCGCAGCGTCGACACCGGGCGCAGGCGGCGGCCGTCGTAGCTTTCGGTCTCGGCATGGACGGCCAGGAAGATCCGGTAGCGGTCGGCCAGATCGACGGTCCCTTCGATCTTGAGCTGGGGAGTCCGGGCCGCGCGCGCCCGGGGGCGGCGCG
>DASVNH010000167.1:0-5026 GCA_036383955.1 Planctomycetota bacterium
TCCTCCCGCTGGTGAAGGAGTCGATCGTCAAGGCCAAGAACGCCCGCACGCTCGAGGACAACCGGGTCGAGGAGCAGAAGCGCAAGGAAGCCGAGTCCGAGGCGATCGCCAACGAGCTGGCGACGAAGCGGGAGGTCACCCGCAAGATCGCCCACCTCCTGGAGCTCGCCTACATGGCGTTCGACCAGAAGCGCTTCGACCGCTGCATCAAGCTCTGCGACGAGATCCTCCTGATCGACCCGCACTACACGGTGTCGCGCGAGCTCAAGGAAGACGCCCAGAAGACCCGCCACAAGGAGGAGTACTACAACATCCTGGCGAACAAGATCGAGCAGTGGAAGAAGATGACGGACGACGACGACGAAGCCGTCATCCCCTACTCCCAGACGGTGCGCTTCCCCTCCCGCGAGGAGTGGGCGGAGATCTCCAAGCGCATCACCGAGGCGGTGATCAAGACCGAGGGCGGCACGCCGGACGAGGATCCGGACATCCTCGCGATCAACCGCAAGCTCGACACCATGAAGATCGACCTCGCCTTCGAGAACACGAAGCTCGAGGACATCCTGGCGTTCATCCGCGACTTCTCGGGCCTGAACATCATCCTGGACGCGGCGGTCCGCGACAAGGTCGACCCCGACAAGGCCATCACCTTCAAGGTGAAGGACCTCGTCCTCAAGAACGTCCTCAAGCTCCTCCTCAGCCAGTTCCAGCTCGACTACCAGATCACCGAGGAGAAGGTCGTCCTGCTGACCGACCCCAAGAAGGCCGGCGGCGGCAACGTCCTCGAGCTGCACGACATCCGCGACATCCTGGTCAAGCTCCAGGACTTCGGCGGCCCCAAGGTCGAGCTCGTCTCGCCCACGGCCGGCGGCGGCGGCCCCCTGACGGGCGCGACCTTCACGCTCGACGAGCCCAAGGAGTCGTCGGTCGGCGAGGAGCAGATCGTCGACCTCATCAAGGAGAACATCGCCCCGGGCACCTGGGAAGACCAGCAGACGATCGAGAAGACGCCCAACCAGCAGCTTCTCGTCAACGCGCCGCCCCGCGTGCACCGCGAGCTCCGCGAGTTCCTCGGCAAGCTCCGCAGCTACACCGGCACCATGGTCGCCGTCACCGTCCGCTTCGTCGCGGCCTACGACGACTTCCTGGACGACGTCGGCGTCGACATCATCAACCGCGCCAACCAGGTGCTGGCCGGCGGCGACATCCCCGGCATCGGCGGCCTGGCGGCCGGCACGACGTCGATCGACGAGCCCACCGGCGAAATCGGCCCCGGCTTCGCGACCAACGAGTCGGCCCGCCTGGAGTCGTACGACCTCCGCGCCCAGACCTACCACTCGTTCCAGAAGTTCGACCCCCTGCTCGGCCAGGGCATCGACCCCTTCCAGAACCGCCTCTTCAACCAGGGCGGCCTGGGCCTGCAGTACCAGTGGCTCGGCGAGCAGGCCCTGCAGATCGCCCTGCGCGCCATGCACAAGAGCCAGCGCGCGACGCTCGTCCAGGCGCCCCGGGTCACGGTCTTCAACACCCAGCGCTCGCACGTTATGTTCCTGACCCAGCTCGCCTACATCCAGGACTACGAGCCGCAGGTCTCGACCCTGGCGGCGGCCTACGACCCGATCATCGGCATCCTGACGCACGGCGTGGTGCTCGACGTCCGCCCGATCGTGTCGAACGACCGCAAGTACGTCACCCTCGAGCTGCGCCCCTCGCTGGCCCAGCTCCAGACCTTCCGCACGATCAACATCCGGCCCGGCCTGAACATCCTGCTGCAGCTCCCCTGGGTCGTGCTGCAGAAGGCCGAGACGACCGTGACGGTGCCCGACCGCGGCACCCTCATGATCACGGGCTTCAAGGACATCATGATGCGCGACCACCAGTCGGGCGTGCCGTTCCTCGAGAACATCCCGGTGCTGAACTTCTTCTTCACCCGGAAGGGCAAGGCCGACGAGCGGCGCCGCCTCCTCATGCTCGTGACGCCCGAGATCATCGATCTCGCCGAGCACGAAGACCAGCAGTTCTAAGCCCCGAGAATCGACCGACCCGGCGGGCCGAAAGGCCCGCCGGGTTTTCTGTTTCTTGAGCGCGCGGAGGGATTCGGGTACGATTCCGAACTCGATGAGCCTCAAGGCCGTCTTTTTCGACCTCGACGACACCCTTTTCTCCACCACCGACTTCGCCGCCCAGGCCCGGAAGGCGGCCGTCGACAACATGCGCCGCTACGGGCTGCGGCTGCCGGTCGACCACCTCCTGCGCGAGCTCCAGGAGGTCATCGCGGAGTTCTCCTCCAACCACGAGCAGCACTTCGACAAGCTGCTCCTGCGGCTGCCCCGGAGGTCGTTCGACGGCGTCAACCCGGCCATCCTGGTGGCGGCGGGCGTCCAGGCCTACCACGACGCGAAATTCCGCCATCTGAAGCCGTATCCCGACGTCCCGCCGGTCCTGGCGCGCCTGGCGAAGACGGACCTGCTGCGGGGGATCGTCACGGCGGGCCTGGCGGTGAAGCAGGGGGACAAGCTGCTCCGGCTGGGGATCTACGAGTATTTCACTCCCACGGCGATCTTCATCTCGGACCAGATCGGGATCTCGAAGCCCAATCCGAAGCTCTTCCAGAGGGCCTGCGAGGAGTCGGGGGTGGACCCCAAGGAGACCATGTACGTGGGGGACCATCCCCTGCACGACATCGACCCGGCGGTGGAGCTGGGGATGGTGACGGTGCGGATCAAGCGGGGGAAGCACGCGCCGGAGCAGGGAAAGAGCCGGGCGGCCCATACGCTGGGCGATTTCAAAGAACTCTTGACCGTCCTCCGCAAAGACTATAGTGTACGGGCCTAAATCGGGGGCCCGGGGTACGTTAGCCAGCACCCATTTAAATCGCCAGGTTCATTCCCCTTTCAGGGATTCTTGATGCCCGACAACGACTACGTCGCTATCCTCGACTTCGGCAGCCAGTACACCCAGCTGATCGCGCGGCGCACCCGGGAAGCCAGCGTCTACTGCGAAATCGTCCCGGCGACGATCACGCCCGAGGAGCTCAAGAAGCATCGCCTCAAGGCGATCCTCCTCTCGGGCGGCCCCGCGAGCGTGTACCAGCGCAAGGCGCCGCAGTGCGACCCCAAGATCTTCGACCTGGGCGTGCCCGTGCTGGGCATCTGCTACGGCATGCAGCTCGGCGCCAAGCTCCTGGGCTCGAAGGTCTCCGCCGCCGCCGACCGCGAGTACGGCCGCACGGAGATCTCGGTCAAGAACGGCCAGGACAAGCTCTTCCGCGGCGTGCCCCACGACACCCAGGTCTGGATGAGCCACGGCGACAAGGTCGAGGCCAACACCAAGGAGTTCGAGGTCCTCGCCTCCACCAAGAACTGCGCCTACGCGGCGGTGAAGCACAAGAAGCGCGCCTTCTACGGCGTGCAGTTCCACCCCGAGGTCCACCACACGCCCTTCGGCTCGCAGATCCTCCGGAACTTCCTCTACGCCATCGCCGGCTGCCGCGGCGACTGGGAGATGAAGTCCTACGTCGACAACGCCATCGCCGAGATCCGCCGGACGGCGGGCAAGGACCACGTCCTCTGCGCCCTCTCCGGGGGCGTCGACAGCGGCGTCGTCGCCGCCCTCGTCCACAAGGCCATCTCCAGCCGCCTGACCTGCGTGTTCGTCGACAACGGCCTCCTCCGGAAAGGCGAGGCCAAGAAGGTCCGCGACACCTTCGAGCGCCGCCACCACATCAACCTGATCTGCGTCGACGCCTCGGCCAAGTTCCTCAAGAACCTCAAGGGCGTCACCGATCCCGAGAAGAAGCGGACCATCATCGGGCACACGTTCATCGACATCTTCAAGCACGCGGCCAAGCCCCTCAAGCAGGTCAAGTTCCTGGCCCAGGGCACGCTCTACCCGGACGTCATCGAGTCGCGCTCCGCGACGGGCGGGCCGTCGGCCAAGATCAAGACCCACCACAACGTGGGCGGCCTGCCCGAGAACCTGGGCTTCAAGCTGATCGAACCGCTGCGCTTCCTCTTCAAGGACGAGGTGCGCCGCATCGGACGCGAGCTCGGCCTGGCCGACGACCTCGTGAAGCGCCAGCCCTTCCCCGGCCCGGGCCTCGCCGTCCGGCTGCCCGGCCCCATCACGCCCGAGCGCCTGGAGATCCTCCGCGAAGCCGACGAGATCGTCGCGCAGGAGATCGAGCGCGCGAAGCTCAACGAGAAGCTCTGGCAGTACTTCGCCGTCCTGCTGCCCGTCAAGACGGTCGGCGTCATGGGCGACGAGCGGACGTACCAGGAAGTCATCTCCGTGCGGCTGGTCGAGAGCCTCGACGGCATGACGGCCGACTGGTATCGCGCGCCGTACGACACCCTCGCGACGATCAGCAACCGCATCGTGAACGAGGTCAAGGGCGTAAACCGGGTGGTGTTCGACATCAGCTCGAAGCCGCCCGCGACGATCGAGTGGGAGTAAGGCCGTGGCGGCGAGCCGGGAAACGCTGTTCGGGAAGATCGCGATCGCCCAGGGGTACTGCACCCAGGAGCAGCTCGACGAGTGCCTGAGCGTCCAGTTGCGGACGCAGTCCCCGCAGCGCGCCGCCCCCCGGCTCGGCGAGCTGCTCAAGGAAAAAGGCTACCTCACCCCCGAGCAGCTGGAGACGGTCCTCACCGTCCAGAAGCAGAACTCCGACCTCTCCGACCCCAACGTCCGCAAGCGCAAGGAGTCCGTCCTCTTCGGCAAGCTCGCCGTCCGCGAAGGCCTCACCAGCGACGAGCGGATCAACGAGTGCCTGCGCCTCCAGGACCGCGAGGGCGAGACCCGCACCCTCGGCGAGATCCTCGTCGCCAAGAGCTACCTCACCGCGGCCCAGGTGAAGGACCTCCTCTCCCGGCAGCTCAAGCGCATCATGTCCTGCCCCGCCTGCAAGCTCTCCTTCACCGTCCTCTCGATGTCCGAGGGGAAAAAAGTGGAGTGCCCGCGCTGCAAGGGCCCCCTGCAGGAGAAGAAGACCACCGAGTCGACCCGCACCGACGCCGAGTTCGCC
>DASVNH010000168.1:0-14370 GCA_036383955.1 Planctomycetota bacterium
ACACCCGGCGCGACCTGGTCGAGTTCTGCAAGAAGAAGCTCTCGGTCAAGGAGCGCTACATCCTGATGATGTACTACTTCGAGGACTTGACGCTCAAGGAGATCGGGCGCATCCTGGAGCTGTCGGAGTCGCGGGTCTGCCAGCTGCACGCGAAGCTGATCGCGCGGCTGCGCACGTTCCTCAAGCACAAGCAGGTGGAGATCGCCTAGTGCCGAAAGAGCCGTCTCTCCCGGCCGTTCATCTGGCGGGGGTCGAGCGGGCCCGGTACGTCGTCGCCGTGAACGAGGCGACGGACCGGAACGGCCGCGCGATCGCCGCCGCCAAGGGTCCGGACGCGATCCCGCCCGTGCGGGGGGTCGACGCCGTCCGCGGAACCGCGGGCCGGAAGGACGCGCGCGCCTACGAGCTCACGAAGAAGAAGAGGGCGAAGAAGAAGGACATCGTCGAGAAGGCACCCACGCCCCCCGACCCAGCCGGGCGGGGGCGATCGATCGACCTGAAAGCCTAGCCCGTCAAAGCCCCGCCACCCGCGGACGCGAGCCCTCGCGCGTCCCGCCCTTTCGGCACATTTCCTGCCTCACGCTTCGCATTCATTTCGCGAGGACGACAGGGTTTCGATGCCTCCCGTTCCTCGAGAGGCATGTGGAAAGGGAATGCGAAATATTTCTACGCGCCAGCAGGACGACCCGGCTGACATCCCGCTGTAAACTCATAGAAGTGAAAATAAGCAGGTTTGAGGAAAGGGCCCGGATCACGATGCATCTGCCGGGCGGATTCACCAAGGTACTTTTGGAGCGATTCTGTGAGGGCAACCGACATTGGGACATTCCGACTGAGTCGATCCCCGTTCACCTACGGGGAATCGGCTCGCGCCTGATCATTACGGCTGATCTACCCTGGCCGGAAGCCAAAGATGATGCGGCTACCATAAGCGAGGCAAATCGGGATTGGCTCAAGAGCATTAAGGTCCGAGAGAATCCTGGAGTCGGCATTCGACTGCTGAATTGGGCGCCTGTCTCAGGCCAGTTTGTAAAGCAATGGGCGCACGCGGCCGGAAACCTTTACGCGATCTGGCCGTCGCCTGTTGATCATGACCAGTGCTTTCAAAACGCTGGCTTCTTCGATTACGCGGACAGCGATGATTCCTGGGATGGCGACTTCGCCGGACTGACGATTAGACTTGTTGCGAATCTCGAACTGTTGGGTTCCCCCAGCCTGAAAAGGAGCTCACGGTGGTACTGGAGGAGCCTGATTTGGAAGAGAACACCCCGCGAGATTCTGCTGCATGAACTCATCCTTGCCGCCCATGACGACCGAACTGAGTGCCTGGTTGAGTTTGGAAGTCGTCCCCAGGCAATTGTCCATGTCGATGGCGGTCATCCGATATGGTGGTTGTACGCGGGAGCGAAGAACGAAGATTGGGTCGTCGAACTCGCCAGACTGATGGCGAATGGACTGCCTGTACAAAGAACCGATTTACAATGGGATCGGTTCCGCCCCACAGTGGAACCAGTGACTCGATAAGGAATCAGGCGGAGCCCTTCGCCGGCGCCCGCGAAGGGCGCTTGGAGAACGGGCAAGGGGATCCTGACTTGTCCTCCTCCCCGAAACACCATCCCGAGTTGCCCTGAACACGTGTCGAAACTCGGGTCCTTGATTCCCGCATGGCCCGCGCGGGCCCGCGTTGGGATTTGGGTTTTGGGAGCTGGGGTTTCCCGCTATACTCGGCCTTCATGTCGACCGAAAGCAAGCCGCCCGCGGGCGCTCCTCCCGCCGCCGCCCCCGGCGCGCCTCCCGTAGGGGGTCCGCCCCGGCCGGCCTACCAGGTGCCCGACTCCAAGGAGAAAGGCGCGCCGTCCAAGACCGGCGAGCCGCAGCTCCTCGACAAGCGGCTTTACGCCCAGCTGCAGGTCTACACCGACTGCGCCAAGCCGGCGGCGGTCGTCGAAGCCATGAAAGCCTCCGGCCTCGAAGGCGCGGTCTACGCGGACGTGAACGACGCCCGGGGCGTCGCGCTCCTGACGTTCACCGAGGATCCCTCGACGCTCACCGGCGCGTGGCGCGAGTTGCAGCTCTCGACGCCCTTCCAGGGCCTGCGCCATCGTCCGGAGATGACGATGGTGGGGAAGACTTACGGGACCGGCCGCGAGCCGAATCTCGACTTCGCGCTGCTGAAGAAGCCCCGCGTCACCGCCCTCAATCCGGTCTGGCCCTGGGCGATCTGGTATCCGCTCCGGCGCAAGGCGACGTTCGCGACGCTCGATCCCGAGCGGCAGGGCAAGATCCTCTACGAGCACGCCCAGATCGGCATGGCCTTCGGCGCGGCGGACTACGCGCACGACGTCCGCCTCTCCTGTTACGGCCTCGACCGCGACGACAACGAGTTCGTCATCGGCCTCGTCGGCCGCGAGCTGCATCCGCTCGCGCTCATCGTGCAGGAGATGCGCAAGACGGTCCAGACTTCGAAGTACATCCGCAAGCTCGGCCCGTTCTTCGTCGGCAAGGCCCTCTGGCAGAGCCCCGCGCCCGCCGCCCCCGGCGCCGGCTACTGAGGCCCTGAAACGACCACGCTTCGGCCCCGGTCGTCGATCCACGCCACCCGCCATCGATAGCCGGGCTTCGCGAGCCGGGCTTCCACCTGGGTCCGGACGTCCTCCAGCAGCGCCGCGCCGCTGTCCCGGGCCTCCGGCGAGAAGTCGTGCGTGACCCACATCCGAAGTGGGCGCTCCGACGCGCCGACCTCCGCGTTGTTCGACACCCTCCGCGTCCCGCGGGCCAGGTCGAGGAGGAGGCAGGTGGCGAGCGCCTCGTCGTAGGCCGTCCCGTCCACCCGGACGATGAAGTTCCAGCGCCCGGGGGGAGGAGGGACGAGCCAGGCGCTTTCGGCGCGGCGCCAGAGCCAGAACCCGACGGCCGCCGCGACCACGAGCGCGGCCCCCGCGAGGAGGCCCAGCGTCCTCACTCCAGCACCGGCTCGAACCAGAGCATGTGCGCCGCGCGGGGCTCGCCCTCCGCGGTCAGCTCCAGGCGGAGCGTCCGCACGCCCGTGACGTCGACCTCCGCCGCCTCCGTCTCGTCGCCGCCGTGATTCGGGCGCGAGCGCCAGAGGGTCTTTCCGTCGCCGAGGACGGAGAAGATCACGGGGTCGCGCAGCGGGGGAGGGCCCACGTTCTGGCCGACTTTGGCGCGGAAGCGGCGGTACTTGCCGTCGAGCCGGACCTCGAGATACGCCGGTCCGTCCGGCGTGGGATGCATGCCGATCCCGCGCGGCGACGGCGCGTCGAGCAGCATCATGCGGCGGAAGGCGTTGGGCGGGCCGGGCACCATGGGGGCGCTCTTCTTCCCGCTCTCGGGCGGGAACCAGACCGCCACCTTCGGATCCTCGTCGCGGACGAGGTCGAGCAGGGAGGTCCCGGGGCCGATCGGGGCCGCTTTCACTTCCGCTTTCGCTTCCGGTTCCGGTCTCGGTTCCGGTTTAGGTGGATGGGGCCAGAGCAGCGCCGCGAGGAGCGCCGCGAGCGCGAGGGCGCCGATCACGAGCGGCATCCGGTTGCGCTTGATCTTCCGCACGAACGTGCGCGTGCCGCCGCCTTCGAGGCGCACCAGGACGTCCTCCGCGGACGTCGGGCGCTTCGCGGGATCCTTCGAGAGCAGCAGGCCGATGAGGTCGGAGAGCCGCTCGGGGACCTTGGGATTGGCGGCTCGGGCGGGCGCCGGCGTGTCCACCGCGAGGGCGGTGAGCTGCGCCATCAGCGTGTCGCCCTGGAACGGCTGACGGCCCGTGGCGAGGCAGTAGAGCACCGCGCCGAAGCTGAAGAGGTCGCTGCGGGCGTCGACGGCCTGCCCGCGCGCCTGCTCGGGGGCCATGAAGGCCGGCGTTCCCACGACCATGCCGGTGCGCGTGAGATCCGACGGCGTGTCGGTGGAGCGCGCCAGGCCGAAGTCGAGGATCCGCACGCGGCCGGAGGGCGCCTCGAGCCAGATGTTCGACGGCTTGAGGTCGCGATGGATCAGGCCGCGCTCGTGGATGGCGACGAGGCCGCAGGCGGTCTCGCGCGCGATGCGCATCATCAGCGCCGGTTCGGGCGGGCCGGCCCGCGCGAGCCGCGCGTGCAGCGTCTCGCCCTGGAGGAGCTGCATGGCCATGAAGAAGACGTCGCCCTCCTGGCCCGCCTGGTAGACGGGCACCAGGTTGTCGTGCGCGATGCCGGCCAGCGCGCGCGCCTCGCGGAGGAAGCGCTCGCCCGCGGCGGCGAAGTCCGGCAGATCCGGATGCATGATCTTGAGCGCGACGGGACGTCGAAGGACCAGATCCTCCGCGTGAAACACCTGCCCCATGCCGCCCGCGCCGATGAGCCGGAGGACGCGGTAGTTCCCGAGCCGGCCCAGCTCGTCGGGGGCGAGGGGAGGTCGAAGAAACGCCGGCGGGGGCGGGGCCGCGGCGGGCTGGGTCGACTCCCCGGGCGGGGGCGTCCGGAAGCCGGCCCGCGTGGGGTCGAGGGTCATCCGACCACCCGGTTGCGCCCGCCGTTCTTGGCCTCGTAGAGCTTCTTGTCCGCGCGGCCGATGAGCTCCTCGGCCGTCGTGCCCGTCTCGCCGTCCGTGTGCGCCAGGCCGATGCTGATGGTCACGGGGATGGAGCCTTTCTCGACTTCCACCGGCGCGTCGGCGACGAGCTTGCGGATCCGCTCGGCGCAGCCGTGCGCTTCCTTCAACGAGGTCTCGGGCATGAGGACGATGAACTCCTCGCCGCCGACGCGGGCGAAGACCTCGTCGCCGCGGATCGTCGTCTTGATCCGCGCGCAGATCTCGCGCAGGACCGCGTCGCCCGCCAGATGGCCGTGCTTGTCGTTGATCTTCTTGAAGAAGTCGACGTCCAGCACCGCCGCCGAGAGCGGCCGCTTGTGGCGCTGGGAGCGGGCGAGCTCGCGCTTGAGGGCTTCCTGGAAGTAGCGCTTGTTGGGGATGCCGGTGAGGCCGTCCGTGATCATCATCGAGTAGACGGCTTCGTGGTACTGCTTCTCGACGTCGTCGCCGCGCAGGAACTTGAAGATGACTTTTCCCAGGCGGACGTGGTCGCCGGGCTGGAGGGCCGCCTCGCGCTGCTTGCGGTTGTTGATGTACGTGCCGTTGGTGCTGTCGAGGTCGCGGATGACGTAGCCGCCGGAGCGCAGGTCGATGCGGGCGTGGCGGCGGGAGACGTCGGCGTCCACGAGCACGAGGCCGCAGTCGGCGTCGCGGCCGATGTCGAGCCCCTCGCGGGGCAGGGTGAGGACGCCCTCGCCGACGACGACCGGATAGATGCGGACCAGGTAGCCGGTCTGGTCTCCCATGCGGGAGAGGAACGTGCTGACCAGCCGGGTCTGGGCGAGGTTGATCGTCGAGTCGCGGAACGGGCCTTCCTTCATGGCGAGGGAAGTCTACCCCGCGTTTCGGGAGTCCGGCCTACTTCTTCTCCCACTCGACGGCTTCGAGTTTCATGGGCGCCGGCATCTTCTCGGACGTGAACTCGCTTTTGGCCACGCCGCCGGGGATGGTCTTCGACGTCCAGGACTTGCCCTTCGCCTTCTGGCCGTTCTGCTCCATCTCGAACTCGTAGACCTTGCACTTGAGCTTCTTGTCGCCCACGGTGATCTCTTCCTCGCCCTCGCCGACGGGCTTCATCGGCTGGGCCGGATCGGGCTTCTGGGAGATGTCCTCCTTTTTCGGGGGGAGCTTCATCTCGCGGTCGCCGAACTTCGACGTCGTGGCCGTCTCGACGACGAGCTTCTCGGGCGTCACTTCCAGCAGGGTGCTGACGATCACGGTCGTGATCTCCATCTCCCCCGCCTTCATGACCATCTTCTGCTTCACCCAGGAGCCCACCTTGCACTCGGACCAGAACTCGTAGCGCGGATTGACCTTGGGTTCCTGCACCAGCCCTTCGACATTGCTCAGGGCAAGCACGCATTGCAGCGCCGTCATGAGGGTCATCGTCGTCTCCTATCGTCGTTGAGCCCAGGCCAGACGCGGATCGTCGAGGTCCAGCCGATACATGATCTGATTGTAATCGTAGCGGGGGGTCGCCGTCTCGACGTTCGTGAACATCTTGGTGTAGGTGCCTTCGAAGTAGACCCGACGTCCCCCGTCCTGGTCGAACTCGGGGTGCTGCACCACGTTGTAGAAGCTGTACTTCTGATGCGTGACGATCTTCACGCCGCGCTCGAACGGACCCCAAGGCTGATCGGCCTCGGCGTACCAGACCTCGCCCAGCATCGACGGCTTGCCCCAGCTCTGGTGGAAGATCGCGATCCACTTCTTGCGGTGCGCGTTGCGGCAGACCGTGCCCATGTGCGCGACGACCCGCTCGCCGCTCTCGCTCTTCAGCCGGAACCAGGCTTCCTCCGGCTTCAGCGCGCCTTTTTTGATCAGCTCCTCCTGCGTCTTCTCGTCGACCGGCGCCGTGTCGGCCTTCCAGCCCCAGACGCGGTCGAGCGGCGGATCCTTCGACATCCGCCCCCCCGGCTTGAGACAGGTGAAGGCCTCGTAGCGCCGCGGGTTGGACACCGAGGCGGCGTCCGCCTTCACCCGGACGAGCGCGTAGGGCGACGGAAAGTAGAGCCACTCGCCCTCGCGGACCGGCTGCCCCCGCGGATGCAGCGGTTCGTCGACGTCGAAAGGGAAGACCGGGACGAAGCGCTCCGTCTTCTCGTTCCACGCGCAGAGGCCGCGACGTCGGACGTCGCCGAGCTCCTTGACCACGATGTAGTGGGCGTAGAGCCGCTCCGTCCCGTGATCGTCGCGCAGGACCATGAGGGCGTCGATCCAGACCGGACCTTCCGCGTTGGGGACGTCGATCATCTTGCGGCTGAAGCCCTGGTCGTCGACCCAGTAGGTGAGCTCCACGCCGACGGACGGATCCGGCATCGGGCTGGTCGCGCCGCTCGTGGAGAACTGGCCGAGGGGGTAGGCGGCGCGCTCGGTGTCGCCCCAGAACCACCAGAGCTTGCCCTTCCACGCGATCGTCTGGACCGTGTCCTGGCCGAGGACGCCGCCGTTCGACTCCTTGAGGGGCGGCGCGTCGCCGGCCTTGATCGACTCGGCGTAGATGCCCTGCCCGGTGACGCGGTAGAGGCGCTCGGCCGCGAGGAGCCTCTTGACCTTGAGGGTGGTGCGGCCCTTCGGCTCCATTTTCACGCGCGCGCCGCGGAAGCCGAAGCCGTCGGCGGGCAACTCGTAGCCGTCGCTCCGCACGTGCAGGTACACCTCGCGCCCGAGCAGCTCCGGGCCGTCGAAGACCGCCACGCCGGCGCTGTCCGTGTAGAGCCGCGTTTTGTGCACGGTCTCGAGCTCGACGAGCGGGACGCCGCGGCCCGTGGCTTCATCCACGACGTGGATCACGTGCGCCTGCGCGAGCAGAAGCAGCAGCATGGGGGAGATCATACCTTGTATTAATGAGTATGCTGATCCTCCTGCTCTGCGCCGCGGCCCAGGAAACCGTCTGGGTCGAGGCCGAGCACCTCCAGGGCGTGCGGGGCTATTGCTGGCCCGGCGGGCCGGATCCGAAGACCGACGGCCGCTGGGGCGTTTCCGGCCCCGGCTGGGCCGCCGAATGGACCCAGGGCGGCGAAAGCAATTTCATGTCGATCGCCTGCGGGCCGGGAGACGACCAGGCCGCCGCCGGCCTCGACGTCGATCTCCCCGCCGCCGGCCTCTGGCGCGTCTGGGTCCGCTACCGCGACAACCGGGGGATGTCGAGCCGCTTCCGGGTGCGCGCGGGCGACGTCCTCCTGACCTACGGCGAGAAGCCGGTCGTCGAAGAAGACAACGAGCTCAAGCTCTACTGGGACTGGGCCTTCGCGTGGGACGTCCGCGACGCGACGCTCCCCGCCGGGCGCGTCCGCCTCGAGCTGCTCTCCGCGTTTGCGGAGAAGGGCTGCCGGCAGGTGGACTGCGTCGTGCTGACGACCGACGGGGCGTACCGGCCGAGGATCAAGGAGCGGCCGCGACATCCCACGCACGAGCTGCTCGCGCGCTACGCGAAGGGCGTGGAGGGACTCGAGCCGCTCGCGAAAAAAAGCGACCACGTCCCGACGCCCCTGAAGACCTTCCGCGACCGCGGCTTCCTTTACCTCTGGAACATGGATCAGACGAAATGGGCGTCGGACGATCCGAAGCGCGTGCCCGTCCCCTACCACCTGCGGGACAAGGAGGCGCTGGAGGCCTTCGAGAAGATGTACGCGGGGGCGAAGGACGTCCCGATCTTCTCGGACCCGCGGATCACGCCGGTCTTCCACGGAGCGGGACCCTACGCGATCGAGAAGCCCGAGCTGCGGCGCTGGCTCGACGCGCATCCCGATCGCGCGTGGGGACTGATGATGAACTACCACCCGGACAAGCCGCTGTCGGCGGAGGCGAAGGAGGCCTTCGCCAAGTACCGGGACCGCTACGTGGGGAACGTCTCGGGGGAGAGCCTGGGCTATTTCTATCCCGACGAGAAAGTCATGGTAGCGGCGACGGCCGGGGCGCGCACGCGGCGCCAGCTCGTCGAGGCCTTCACGCCGCTCACGCTGGCGTCGAACGCGGCGAAGCAGAAGAAGGTGTACGGCGAGGACGGGGACTACCGCGACGTGATCCCCTGCAAGTCGATCGGGATGACGGCCTTCGCGCCGCTCTGCTACCCGTGGGGGGCGCGGACGGTGGGGTACGAGTCGTCCGCGATCACGGCCGGCCTGCTCTCGATGCGCCAGGCCTTCCTGCGCGGGGCGGCCCGCCAGAACGGCGGGCTGACGGCGGTCTACCGCTCGTGCAACTTCGGCGACGCGGCGACGATCTTCAGCGAAACGGGAAGCTTCACGAAGCCCAAGAACATCCTCGACAACTACTACAGCGTGTTCAGCGGCGCCGGCATGACCTGGTACAAGATGGACCTCTGGTACCAGTACATGGCGGGCGCGTCGATGTTCTATCACGAGCAGGGCTTCGATGAGTTCTGGATCCCCGGCGGCACGGGCGCGGCCGGCGTGAAGCCGCTGCAGCTTTCTCCGAAAGGCAAGCTGGTCGACCGCTTCCTGCGCGTCAGCGCCGCGCATCCCGACCGCGGCACGCCCTTCACGCCCGTCGCGTTCCTCGTCGACTACGCCCACGGCTGGGACGCCTCGCCGTTCGAGCCGCACGCGTTCGGCAACTGGGGCAAGCGGCCCGACCTGACGCTCTACGGCGAGCACGAGCGCATGCTGCGCGAGCTCTTCTGGATCGCCTACCATCCGATCGGCGTCAAGGCCGAGGAGCCCATCACCGCCACCAACGAGGTCTACGTGCCCGGCGTCTTCGGCGACCTCTTCGACGTCGTGTACGCCTATCCCGACGTGAAGCGCTGGACGACGATCGACACGTACCCGGCCGTCGTCGCCGCGGGGGATCTCGAGCTCACGCTCGCCGAGGGGAAGCGGCTCGCGGACTACGTCGAAAACGGCGGCACGCTCCTGCTCTGCGAAGGGCAGACGGAGGCCCTCGAGCTCCCCGAGCGCGGCCAGCTCCGCGAGGCCGAGGGCTACGCCTGGCTCGGCGAGAAGGCCGCGTCCCAGCGCTACCGCTTCCGGCCGCTGAGCGGAGGACGTCCGCTCGCGACGACCCCCGACGGCGCCGTCGTCTGCGCCGCCTACGAAAGGGGGAAGGGCCGCCTGATCTATCTCTCGGTGCCGCGGGGCCTCGGGGTGGACCGCTCGGCCGTGCCGGTCCTCGCGCGGCTCGTGGCGCATCTCACCCGGGGCCTCGCGCCGGTGGAGGTCGACGGCGGCGTCGAGTGGGCGCTCAACCGGACGTCGACGGGCTGGATCGTCACGCTGCTCAATCCCGCCGGGCAGGCGAAGCCGCAGCACGGGATCACGCCGACCGATTTCCGGGAGAACCGGGACGTGACGATCCGGACGGCGTTCGACGTCGCCTCCGCCGCGGACTGGCTGATGCCGGACGATCCCCCGTCCGTGAAGGGCCGCGCCGTCAAGCTGACCGTCCCCGCCGGAGGCGTCCGCGTCGTGGAGATCCGGGGATCCGACCGATGAGACGGACAACGCGGGGGGATGCGGCGATAGGACGGATATGGAGATAGCGGCGCGCGCACATCTCCTCATCCGTCGTATCCCCGGATCTCCTTCGTTGACCCTCTCGCCTGATCTCCCGCGCTTTTGGTAGACTCGCGCGCGTGAGGATCCTCCTCTCCAACGACGACAGCGTGGCGGCCGCGGGCCTGCATCAGCTCGCCGAGGAGCTGCGCAAGCTGGGCGACGTCTTCATCGCGGCGCCCGACCGGGTCCGCAGCGGAGCGTCCAGCGCCCTGACGATCGCGGAGCCCATCCTCGCCACGGAAGTCGGGAAGGACATCTGGAGCGTCACCGGCACGCCGGCGGACTCGGTCAAGCTGGCCATCCACGAGCTCATGAAGCGGCCCCCGGACGTCGTCGTCAGCGGCATCAACAACGGCCTCAACACCGGCTCGAACGTCCTCTACTCCGGCACCGTCGCCGCCGCGCTCGAGGGCGCCCAGTACGGCATCACCGCCTTCGCGATCTCGCGGCCCTTCGGCGAGAACGACCGCTTCCGCTCCGAAGCGAAGCTCTCCGCCAAGGTCGTCGCCAAGCTGATGAGCGGCCGCCTGGGACGTCGCACCGCCTACAACATCAACCTCCCGCCGAACAAGAAGCCCCGGGGCGTGCTCGTGACGACCGTCGAGCCGCGGCCCTACCAGGACCGCTTCGACAAGCGCGTCGACCCCCGCGGCCGCACCTACTACTGGCTGCGCGGCACGCCGCCCCGGGAGGTCCCCCGCAACGGGCGCGCGAGCGACGACTGGGCCATCGAGAACGGCTACGTCTCCGTCACGCCCCTGCGGCGCGATCTGACCGACGCGTCGCTGCTCGACGACGCCGCGCGCGCGTTCCCGAAGCAGGACTGACGTGCGAACTCCCAACACCCAACTCCCAAATCCCAAGGGGGTCCCCCCGTCCCCCCCGGGGGGGGCAGGGGGGCGATCTCTTGGGATTTGGGATTTGGGGTTTGGGAGTTCCTCCCCGTGAGTTTGGCGGACGTCGTCCGGACGGAGCTCGACCGCCTTCGCGGCCTGAAGCTCACGCGCGACCCGAAGGTGATCGACCGCGTCCGCGGCCCTTTCGTGAGCTGCGAGGGGCGCGAGCGCCTCTCGTTCTGCTCGAACGACTATCTCGGCATCGGCCAGGATCCGCGCGTCGCGGAGGCCGCCGCGCGGGCCGCCCGCGAGCACGGCTGGGGCGCCGCCGCGAGCCGCGCCCTGCAGGGCACGCACCGCCTCCACGTCGAGCTGGAGGCCGCCATCGCCCGCGTGAAGCGCGCGCCCGCCGCGCTGCTCTTCCCGTCCGGCTACGCCGCCAACCTCGGCCTGATCACGACGATCGCCAGCAAAGACACCGTGATCGCCTCGGACGCGCTCAATCACGCGAGCCTCATCGACGCCTGCCGCCTCTCGCGCGCCCGCGTCGAGGTCTACCCGCACCGCGACGCGGCGGCCGCCCTCCGCCTGAACGCCTCGTTCATCCTCACCGACACCGTGTTCAGCATGGACGGGGACCTGGCGCCCCTCGACGCCCTGCGCGGGGACAATTCTTCCCGGGATGTTTGTCCTCCGGGGGAGGACAAACATCCCGGGAAGAATTGTCCGGCCGAGCTGGTCGTCGACGACGTCCACGGCCTCGGCGTTTTCGGGCCCGAGGGCCGGGGCAACACCGACGTCCCCATCCAGACCGGGAACCTGGCGAAGGCCGCCGGGGGCGCGGGCGGTTTCGTGGTCGGCCCGCCCGAGCTGATCGCGCTGCTGCGGAGCGCGGCCCGCAGCTGGCTGTTCACCACGGCTCCGCCGCCCGCCGCCTGCGCCGCGAGCCTGGAGGCGCTGCGGATCCTGGAGGCCGAGCCCGAGCGCCGCGAGCGGCTCTGGGCCAACATCCGGAAGCTCGGCGCCGAGTCTCCCATCAAGACCATCGTCCTGGGCTCCAACGAGGCCGCGCTCGCGGCGAGCGCGCGCCTCTGGGACCTGGGCTTCTTTGTTCCCGCGATCCGGCCGCCGACCGTGCCCGAGGGGACGTCGCGGCTCCGCGTCACCGTGACGTCCATGCATGAACCCGCTCATGTCGAGGCTCTGCTCGATGCGCTCAAGAAGCTCTGAGTCCTGGCGCGCGCGCGACCGCGCGGTCCTCTGGCACCCGTTCACGCAGCAGACGCTGTGGAACGAGGAGGCCTTCCCCGTCATCGCGAAGGGGAAGGGGGCGTGGCTGGAGGACGTCGACGGCCACAAGTACCTCGACGGCGTCTCGAGCCTGTGGTGCAACATCCACGGCCACGGGCGGCCGGAGATCAACCGCGCGATGAAGGCGCAGCTCGACCGCGTGGCGCACGCGACGTTCCTGGGGATGTCGAACCCCCCGGCCATCGAGCTCGGCGAGCGGCTCGCCGCGATCGCCCCGAAGGGCCTGACGCGCGTGTTCTACTCGGACAACGGCTCGACGGCGGTGGAAGTCGCCTGCAAGATGGCGTTCCAGTACTGGAGCCAGAACGGCAAGCCGAACAAGCGGAAGTTCGTCGCGTTCGACGCGGGGTATCACGGCGACACCCTGGGCGCGGTGAGCCTCGGGGGCATCGACCTCTTCCACGGCCTGTTCCGTCCGCTGCTCTTCCCGACGATCAAGGCGCCGACGACCTACGCCTACCGCTGCGACAAGTCGCGCACGCTCGCCGAGTGCGGCTCGCACGTGCTGGAGGAGGTCGAGGCGATCCTCCGCACGCACGGCCGGGAGACGGCCGGGCTGGTGGTGGAGCCGCTGGTGCAGGGGGCGGGGGGGATGATCACGCAGCCGCCCGGCTTCCTGAAGGCGCTGCGGGGGCTGTGCGACGACTACGACGTCCTGCTGATCGCGGACGAGGTGATGACGGGCTTCGGGCGGACGGGGACGATGTTCGCGTGCGAGCAGGAGGGGGTGAGCCCGGACCTGATGGCGCTTTCGAAGGGCCTGACGAACGGCTACCTGCCGCTGGCGGCGACGCTGGCGACGGAGCGGATCTACGCGGGCTTCCTGGGCGCGTTCAAGGACCGGCGGACGTTCTACCACGGGCACACCTACACGGGGAATCCGCTGGCCTGCGCGGGGGCGCTGGCGTCGCTCGACATCTTCCGGCGGGAGAAGACGCTGGAGAAGACGGCGAAGAAGATCCACAAGTTCGGCAACCTGCTGCAGGAGTTCTACCGGATCGAGCGGGTGGGTGAAATTCGCCAGTGCGGCCTGATCGCGGGCATCGAGCTGGTCGCCGATCCCAAGACGCGCGCGCCGTTTCCCTGGGAGGCGCGCACCGGCCACCGGGTGGCTCTCGAGGCCCGCAAGCGCGGCGCGCTCCTGCGTCCGCTCGGCGACACGCTGGTCCTGATGCCTCCGCTCGCGATCAGCGAGCGCGACCTGTCCCGCCTGGTCGACATCGCCCTGGAGTCGGTGCGCGCCGTGTTAACGAACTGACGCGGTCATTTCGTTAACGTCTTTTTCGGCTTGGGCTTCTCCGCCGCCCAGAGGGCCGCGCGCAGGAGGCCGTCGCGCCAGACCCGCTCGGTCTCCGCCACGTCCGCGCCCTTCTCCTTCGCCGTCGCCAGGTAGGTCGACGCGAGGTCGTCGCGCCCCTCGGCGTAGAAGAACATCGCGGCGTCGAGGCAGGCGGGGCCGTCCGGCGCCTTGCCGAGCGTCCAGGCGGCGATCTGGTCGAGCGCGAGCTGGTCGAGCGGAACCTCGAGCGCGCCGTCCGGGCCGCGCAGCGTCGCCTTCTCGCCCGGCACGCCCTCGAGCCGGCCGGCCAGGCGCTTGTTCCCGGCCAGGAGCAGCGACACGTCCTGGCCCGCCTTCGCCCGCGCCGCCGCCAGGAACGCCTGCCAGAACGTCCGGGCCCGCTCGACCGCCGCCCGTTCGAGGGCGAGCTCGACGTCCTCCCCGGCCAGCTCCTTCAGCGCGTCCGCGTAGCGCCGCGCCCGCAGCGCCGCCAGCGCCTTCGGCGCCGCCTCCTCCCGCGCCGCCTTGAGCGCGGCCTCCCGCTTCGCCGCCTGCCCGGCCGTCGCGGCCTCCTCGGCCGCCTTCTTCAGCTGCGCCTCGCTCTCCGCGCAGCGGGCCGCGACGTCCGCCGTCGCCCCCTTCGCGAGCGCGGCGAAAAACGCCGCCGCTTCCGCGTACGCGCCGCGATCCGCCTTCTCCCGCGCCTTCGCCACCGTGTCGTTGTACGCGGCGCGGTCGCGGTTCTCGACCTCCACCGCCGCCGCTTCCGCTTTCACCCGCGCGTCCGGAGCGGCGGTCTCCGCGTACGCGCGCCAGGCGGCGACGGCCTCCGCCGGAG
>DASVNH010000169.1:0-2614 GCA_036383955.1 Planctomycetota bacterium
CGCCTCCACGCACATCACGGACCGCGTCGCGAGCTCCTCCAGGATCTCGCCCCGCGTCCCTTCCACGTCGTGGTCGACGGCCGCCCGCCGCAGGTGATCCCACTGCGCCGGACGTCGCACCGCGTTCAAATGGTTCCCCGGCCGCGGCCGGCCCGTCACGCCCTCCCGCTCGCCGAGGGCGCAGAGCGCCTCCCCCGCGGCGGACTTGAGCGGGGAATCGCCGCAGAGCAGCTCGTAGAGGGCCGGCAGCGCCTTCTCCCGCTGGATCTCGCCGAAGGCCCGGACGGCCTCCGCCGCCACCTCCGGGTTCGGATCCTGCATGGCGGCCTCGACGGCCGGCGCCGCCCCGCGCGCGTCGGTCCCCATGCGGCGGAGGACTTCGATGGCCCGCCGCCGGGCCTCCGGCGCCGGATGCGCGAGCGTCTTGAGGAGGCCGGGGACCGCGGGCGCGCCGATCTCCGCCAGGAGCGCGACCCCGGAGGAGGACTTCGGCAACTCGGCGAGGAGGATCGGGAGCGCCGGGCGGGCCCGCGGCCCGAAGCGCAGCAGGGCCGAGGTCAGGGCGTAGTCGTCCCACAGCTTTTCGGGGAGGCGCGCGAAGGCGTCGAGGAGCACGGCGACGGCGCGATCCGACTGGGGCTTGAGCACGGACAGCGCGAGGGCGGCCGCGGTGCGGACGCGGGCGTCGCGATCCTCGAGCGCCTTCTCGAGCGCGGGGACCGCCGTGCGCGCGTCGCGCCCGAGCGCCTCGACGCGGAGGGCGGCCACGAGCCGCATCTTCGGGTCGGGCTCCTGGAGGGCCCGGAGCAGCGTGTTCAGGTCCGACTCGTCGCGCAGCGCCACGGCCCGATCGACCGCGCGGAGGAAGACGGCCGCGGCGACGCCCGCGGCGGGGCCGACGATGAAAAGCGCGACGGCCGCGAGCCCCGCGAACTGGAAGAAGCGGCGCGGACGCGCCCCCGCCAGCAGCGTCAGCGCCCAGAAGGCGCCCACGCCGCCGAGGATGGTCCAGGTCGCGTGGCGGCCGTAGAAGCGAAGGACGTCGTACGCGACGCCCAGGGGCCCCGACAGGGGCTCCTCCAGCGTCACGGCCGCCCGGAGGGCGGGAAGGACCAGGAAGGCGTGGATGAGCAAGCCGCCGACCACGAGCAGGAAGAGCGAGAGGAGGATGCCTTCTCGCGCGGCCTTCGAGGCCGGCGCGGCGGGCGGTCCGTAGTGCGACAGGGTGTCCGGCCGGCAGAAGTAGTGGAAGACCCACATGAAGAAGAAGGCCGGGAGATAGAGGACGGGCAGCAGGACGGAAAGGCCGGCCGCCAGGCGCGCCAGGCCGTCGGCGCCTCGGATCTTCCGGAGGAGGAAGAAGCCCGCGGCGAGCTGGAGGGCCGCGAGCAGGAGGCAGGGGATCAGGACGTCGGGCACCACCGCGCCGCCGAGGGCCTGCAGGGGGGCCGCCGCGAGGAAGCCGAACGCGATCTTCCGCAGATGGGGCGGCGGGGGTCCGGGCTGGAAGGGGGGCGTGTGGGACGGCGCCGGATGCGCGGCGTAGGCGGCGGCCCGGCACTGGGCGACCCAGTCCGCGTAGTCCCCGAACTCGCCGCGGCAGGAGGGGCAGGTCAGGCGGCCCAGGACCGACGGACCGGGGGCCTCGACGCCGCAGGTCGGGCAGCGCCGGGGCGCGGCGGCGACGGCGCTCGTGACCGTTTGCGCCGACGCGCACGTGGCGCATTCCGAGAGCGGGGAAGGCTTGGCACGGCCGCAACGCGCGCAGAACCACATGATCTAAGGATTCTACGAAGACGGGGACGGGGAGCCTAGAACCAAGAGCCTAATCATCGCGGCGCGGGTTCCGGGCGTCGGGTTCCGGGCTTCGGACTTCGGGTTCCGGGTTCCGGGCGTCGGGTTCCGGGTCTAGTCTGTGAAGACCTGGGTCCAGTAGGTGGCCCAGTCTCCGGCGCCGGCGCCGGGCTGAAGGCCCACGCCGGTGCGGCGGAGCTTGGGGTCGTCGATGTGCTCGCGATGGCCGGGAGAGTTGACCCAGTCGATGAAGACCTCCTGCGGGGTCAGTTGGCCGGAGGCGATGTTTTCCGCCGCGTGGTTCCAGCCCACGCCGTTGGCGTGGAGCCGGTCCCCGGGCGAGAGCCCCTCGGGGTTCTCGTGCGCGAAGAAACTGTGCGCGTCGAAGCGCATGTGGCGGCTGTGCCCGCGCGCCACCCGCCGGTGCGTGACCTGCATCACGAGGGCGTCGGAGCCCATCGCCACCCGCCGGGCGTTGACCAGCTGGAGCGCCTCGTCCTCGGCGTCCAGCGTGGCGTCGTCGTCGGTGAGCCAGTTGAGGGGGTGGCCGTTCGGCATGATGAAGGAGGCGCCTTCCTGGCCGTCGCCCTCGCTGCCGGAGCCTTCGTGGGGGGCGACGTCCACCGTTTCCTTCTCGCACCCCATCAGCGCGAGACATACGGCGACCGCCGCCAGAACACACCTGCCCGCCACGAGGAAGTTATACCCGACGCCGGGCGCGGAAGAGAAGGGCGGCCAGGATCTCGAGCCCGGTCAGGCCGCAGGCGCCGCCGCCGTCGTCGTCGTCGTCCGAGGAGCCGCCGGCCGGGGGAGGCGGGGG
>DASVNH010000170.1:0-15429 GCA_036383955.1 Planctomycetota bacterium
CCTCGCGCAGCCGCGGGCGGTCGGCCGGATCCGCGTAGAACTCCCCGATGCTCCGGCCGGGCAGCTCCGTCCGCGGCGCGCGCATGACGGCGGCGCCGGCCTCGTTGACGTAGATGATCGTGCCGTCCATCCGGGTGGTGGCCATCGCCACCGGCATCGTCTCGGCGATCAGGCGGAAGCGCTCCTCGCTGCGGCGGAGGTCGGACGTCCGCTCCTCGACCCGCCGCAGCAGCTCCTCTTCCGTCCGCGCCTGGTGGCTCACGTCGCGGATCGCGGCGAAGACGACCCGGCGCCCGCCGCGCTCCAACGGCACGGCGTGGATGTCGACCGTCCGCTCCTGGCCTTCCCGCCCGCGCGACGGCACGCGCAGGCGCACGGGCTCGCCCCGCCGCAGCTTCTCGAAGCCCTCGGCCCAGCGGTCGACGGCCCCCGGCGCGGCGAACTCGCGGAAGTGGGTCCCGACCAGGGCGTCGCGGGGGACCCCGCGGAACTCGGCGAGGGCGCGGTTGGCCCAGAGGACGCGGCCGTCGTCGTCGAGGACGGCGAAGCCGTCGCTGGCCTCCTCCTGCAGGCGCTCCAGGAACGCCTTCGCCTCGCGCAACTCGCGCTCCGCGGCGATCTGGCCGGTCACGTCCCGGACCAGGCCCAGGACGTAGCGGCGGCCGCCCACTTCGATCCGCCGGAGGGTGTGGTCGCAGAGGATGACGGTCCCGTCCTTGCGGCGGTACGGCTCGCGGGTGCCGTCGCAGCGCCCGGTCTCCTCGAGCTTCCGGCCGATCGACGGCAGGCGGGAGCGGTCGCCCGGCGGCACCAGGTCGGGGATGCGCAGGCGCAGCAGCTCCTCGCGCGCGTAGCCCAGGAGCTCGGTGGCGCGGGCGTTGGCGTCGAGCACCTCGAGCGTGTCGGCGTTCACCACCATGATCGCCTCGCCCACCCGCTCGAAGAGGGCCCGGTGCAGCTCCTCGGTCCGCTTCCGGTCGGCCACGTCGAACGCCACGCAGGCGTAGCCGAGCGGGCGCTCCTCGTCCGCGCCCAGGCGCGTCACCGAGACCTGGTTGGGCCGGACTTCCTCCCCTTTCGCCACCAGCAGCGCCTCGCCGCTGAAGCGGCCCCGCTCGTCCACCCGCTTCACCGCCGCGCGGAGCTCCTCGGGCCGCGCGAAGAGGCGCTCCACGGACAGCTGCCCTTCCGCTTCCGGCCGCGTGAAGCCGAAGTAGCTCTCGCACTCCGACGACCACGCCGTGATCGTGCCCCGCGCGTCGAACGCCCACACCGTCGCGCCCACCGAGTCGATGAGGGCGTCGAGCATCCCCCGCGCCTCGGCCCCGGCCTGCAGCGGGAGCCCGACGACGACCCAGGCGTCGCCGGTCGAGAACGCGACCGCCTGCGCGGCGTGCGGCCGCCCCTCGCGGTCCAGGAGCCGGACGGTCGCGTGGAAGCTCGTCGTCGGCGGCGAGGCGAAGAAGCGGGCCAGCGCGGCGTCGTCGGTCAACGCGGCGAGCGCCATCCCGTCCAGCCCTCCCGGCGGGTAGCCCAGGCGCTCCTCGGCGGCCCGGCTGGCGGCCAGGACGCGGCCGGACGGATCGACCACCAGGACGATGTCGGGGCTGCGGCGGACGTCCGGCGTCGCCACCTAGCGGGGCCTCACGCGCTGCCGCCGATGTCGGCTTCGTCCTCCCTCAGGGCCGCCTCCGGCGCCAGGCGCTCGGGCGGCGTGAGGATGAGGTCGTAGAGAAGGATGTCGTGCACCCGGCCGGCCAGATCGATCGCGTGCCGCGGCAGCGTTCCGACCGCCTCGAAGTCCAGGCCCTCGAAGAGGGCGCGCGCGCCCTTCTGGATGTCGAGGACCTGCGCGTGGAGGATCGCGACGTCCAGCGCGGGGGCGAGCTCGATGAATTCGCGGAGGAGGGCGCGGCCCAGGCCGCGGCCCCGGACCGCGGGGTCCAGCGTGAGGCTGAGGCGCGCGACGTGGCGCGACCAGCCGGCGCCGATGCGGTGGAGCGAGGCGTCGCCGACGACGCGGCGGCCCTTCCAGGCCAGGAGGGGCAGGATGCGCCCGTAGTCGGGCTTCCGGCACCAGCCGCGGAGGACGGCGGCGTCGCGGACGTCGTGCTTGAAGAGGCGGCATTCGTCGACGGGGATCCGCTTGAAGAACGCCGCGAGGGGAACCGCGTCGGCCGCCCGCAGGGGGCGGACGACGAAACCGCCCTCCAGCGTCTTCGGATAGCGCGCGAGGGGGCCTTTCATACTCGGAGTCTATCCCGGCTCCCCGCGGGCGGCAAGATGGACGAGCCTACTGGTTCGACCGCATTGATTCCATAGGTTGCTTCCTTCCGGGGCAACCTATGGAATCAATGTGAGCTCACCACTAGGGCTTGGCCAGCGGGAGGTCGAAGTGCGCGCGCGCGCCGCCCCGCGGGATCCGCTCGAGCCGGATGGAGCCGCCGTGGGCCTCGAGGATCTGCCGGGCGAGCGTCAGGCCGATGCCGAGCCCCGCCGTCCGCGGGTCGGAGGAGGTCTTGAACATCTCGATCTCGCCCCGGCCGGATTCCGGGCCCTTGCCGTTGTCGGACACCTCGATCCGGCAACGGCCGCCCTTCCCGGCCCGGACGCGGATCTCGATCCGCGCGCGCTCCGGGGTGAACTTCTCCGCGTTCGCCAGCACGTTGGTGAAGACGCTGTGGATCTTGCGCTCGTCGCCCTCGATCAGCACCTCGTCGCGGGGCCAGACGACGCGGACGGAGAGCGACGTCTTCCGCGCCCGGGCCTGGAGGGAGGCGACGCATTCCTCGAGGAGGGGCCGCAGCGGGAAGCGGGCGACCTTCAGCGCCTCGGGGCGGAAGCGCCCCTTGGCGAGCGCGAGGAGGTTCTCGATCAGGCCCAGCAGGCGCTCGAGGTTCCGGTACGCGATCTGCAGGCCCTTCGCCTGGCGCGCTTCCAGCGGCCCCATCCCGCCGGAAAGAAGGAGGTCGACGTAGCCCATCCCCGACACCAGCGGCGTCTTGAGCTCGTGCGAGCAGTTCGCGAGAAACTGGTCCTTCATGCGGTTCAGGTCGCGCAGCTCGCGGTTGGCCTTGAAGAGCTCGTCCACCATCCGCGCCATCTCGTCGTTGAGGCGGCGGTTCGCGCGCACGACGTCCAGGTGCTCCAGCTCGCGCTCCACGGAGAGCTTGAGCTCCCGCGCGTCGAAGGGCTTGGTGATGTAGCGGTTGACGTGGCCGCGGTTGATCGCCTGGATCGCGTCCGTCACGTCCGGGTAGGCCGTCACCAGCATCCGCACGCAGTCCGGCCTCGCCGCGTGCACCCGCTCCAGCAGCTCCACCCCCGAGAGGCCCGGCATCCGCTGGTCCGTCAGGATCAGGTCCACCGGATGCTTGCGCAGCAGCTCCAGCGCCTCCTCGCCCCCCCGCGCTTCGAGGATCGACGTCCCGTCGCCGCCCAGGATGTTCGCCAGCAGCGTGATGTTCTCCTTCTCGTCGTCGACGATCAGGATCCCGTGCTTGCTCACCGCGCCTCCCACGTCCGCCTCAGCCCTTCCTCCAGCGGCGTGTCGGTCGACATCCCCAGGTCCCGCCGCATCGCGCTCCCGTCCGCGTGCGACGCCTTCACGTCGCCCGCGCGCGCCGGCCGGTGCTCGAAGGCCGCCTCCGTCCCCGCCAGCTTCGCCAGCGCCCGGCCCAGCTCGAGGATCGTGACCGGCCGCCCGCCCGCCAGGTTGTAGACCCGGCCGGAGACGCCCGGCGCCGTCCCCGCCGCGATCAGGCCGCGCACGACGTCCCCCACGTACGTGAAGTCGCGGGTCTGGAGGCCGTCGCCGTTCACCGGCATCGGCCGTTTCTCGCGGAGGCTCCGGAGGAAGATCGGAATCACGGCGGCGTACGGGGAGTCGGGGTCCTGGCGGGGGCCGTAGACGTTGAAGAAGCGCAGCGCCACGGTCTCGAGCCGCGTC
This sequence comes from Planctomycetota bacterium, assembly GCA_036383955.1. Taxonomy (GTDB): domain Bacteria; phylum Planctomycetota; class MHYJ01; order MHYJ01; family JACPRB01; genus JACQFK01. The sequence continues at coordinate 3,950 of DASVNH010000170.1, forward strand.
AGCGCGGCCCAGCTCCGCGTGTACAGCTCGGCGGCGAGCTTGGCCGCCGCGTAGGGCGAGAGGGGCCGGGGCGGCATGTCCTCGCGCTTGGGCAGCGTCGGCGTGTCCCCGTACACCGACGAGGAACTCGCGACCACGACCCGGCGGACGCCCGCCTTCTCCGCCGCCGCCAGGATCTCGATCGTCCCGCGCGCGGTCGCCCGGTGGCACTCCAGCGGCCGCTCGACGGAGCGCGGCACCGAGGGCAGGGCCGCCAGGTGGTACACGACCTCCGCCCCGCGCGCCGCCTCGGCCGCGACGGCGTTCACGTCCCCTTCGAGCAGCTCGGCCCCCGCCGGCACGTTCGCCCGCCGGCCCGTCGAGAAGTCGTCGACGACCCGGACCCGCCGCCCCCGCCGGAGCAGCTCCTCCGCCAGATGCGAGCCGATGAAGCCCGCGCCGCCGGTCACCACGTCCAGCGTCATGTCCCGAACCCGAAGAGGCGCGCGGCGTTCGCGGTGGTGGCGGCCCTCACCTCCTCCACCGGCCGCTCCTGTACGGCGGCGACCTCCGCCGCGGTGTACGCCACGTAGGCCGGCTCGTTGCGCGTCCCCCGCTTCGGCTGAGGGGTGAGCAGGGGGCAGTCCGTCTCCACCAGCAGGTTCTCCAACGGGATGGCCCGCACGGCCTCCCGCAGGGCCTGGGCCTTCGGATAGGTGACGGGCCCCGCGATCGACAGGAAGAAGTTGAGGCTCAGGTAGCCTTCCACGGCCGCCGCGTCGCCGGTGAAGCAGTGGATCACGCCCCGCAGCGGCGCGTGCGCCCGCAGGATCGCCAGGCAGTCCCCGTGGGCGTCGCGGCAGTGGATCGAGACGGGCTTCCCCGCCTCCGCCGCGATCTCGAGCTGCCGGACGAACAGCGCCTTCTGGTTCGGCACCGCGCTGTAATTCTTGAAGTAGTCCAGGCCGGTCTCGCCCACCGCGACCGCCCGGGGATGACCGGCGAGCTCGCGGAGGGCGTCGACATCCCCCGGCGCGTCCGCCTCGTGCGGGTGGATGCCCGGGGAGAACCAGACGTCCGGCTCGCGCTCGGCGATCTCCCGGGCCTTCCGCGAGGACGCGAGGCTCGTGCCGATGGTCACGATCCGGCCCACGCCGGCCTCGCGGGCCCGGCGGAGGACGTCGGGCAGATCCGCCGCGAACGCGGGGTCGTCGAGATGGGCGTGCGAGTCCGTCAGCACTCCCGCAGAATAGCAGGTTTCCGCTCAGCGGTCGCGGGGGATGACGCGCTCTTTTTCGGGGACGACGACCTGCACCTGCATGGAGTACTCGGTGACGCGGGTGATGAAGCTCTCGCACTTCACGAACTTCTCGATGAGCTCCTTCGAGCGCTGCTGGTCCCGGAAGTAGTAGCTCTTGGAGCCCTTGTCCGTCGCGATGGTGATCACGCGCGTGAAGCTCGTCTCCTGCGGATGCAGGGCGAGGCGGTTCAGCTCCTGCGGGTTCAGCGTCTCCGTGTCGCGCGCGATGAGGGCGTCGATCCCGTAGTCCTTCAGGAGCTTGACGTACTTCCGCATCTCGCCGTCGGAGAGGAAGCCGGTGTAGAGCTTCTTCGGGGCCGCCTTCACCAGGACGTCGCGCGGACTCTCGCCCAGGCGGTCCTTCCATCCGTACGACATCACCGCCCGGTAGCTGGGCTCCAGCTTCTGCGTCTTCGGCTCGGCGTAGGCGCGGAAGTAGGAGATCTTGAGGGGGTCGACGTCCCCCTCGACGGGCGTCTCGGGCGCCGGCGACGTCGACGCGCAGCCCGCGAGCCCTTCGACGACGCTCAGGGCGAGCAGGAGGCTAAGGCAGCTGATACGACTCGAACGCATGCTTGACGGCCTCCACGGCTTCGGCGATCGGCACGGTCTTCTGGTCTTTGCTGGTGCGGACCCGGATGTCGACGGTCCCCGCCTCGGCCGTCTTCTTGCCGACGGTGACGCGGACGGGGAGGCCGATCAGGTCGGCGTCGGCGAACTTGACGCCCGGGGGGGCGTCGCGGTCGTCCCAGAGGACCTCGACTCCCGCCTTCTGCAGCGCGGCGTAGATGTCCGCGGCCGCCTCCTGCACCTGCATCTTCTTGGCGTCGAGCGAGACGATCTCGACCTGGTAGGGCGCGATCGCCTTGGGCCAGAGGATGCCGCCGTCGTCGTGGTGGTTCTCGACGGCCGCCGCGAGGATGCGGTTGACGCCGATGCCGTAGCAGCCCATGACCATCACGTGGAGCTGCTGCTTCTCGTCGAGGTAGCGGGCGTTCATGGCTTCGGAGTACTTGGTCCCCAATTTAAAGACGTGGCCGACCTCGATTCCCTGGGTGAAGCCGAGCGTGCCGCCGCAGCGGGGGCAGGCGTCGCCGGGGACGGCGTGGCGGAGATCGGCCACCACGGCGGGCTTGAAGTCGCGCTGGGCGCAGACGTGGACGAGGTGGGTGTCTTTCTTGTTGGCGCCCGTCACGGCGTCGGTCATCAGGACGACGGCGTGGTCGGCGTAGATCTTGAGCTTGAGGCCGAGGGGGCCGGAGAAGCCGAGGGGCCCGCCGGTCTCTTTGTAGATCTCCTCGGGGGTGGCGAGGACGAGGACCTTGGCGCCGGCCGCGCGCCGCAGCTTGGCCTCGTTGACCTCGTGGTCGCCGCGGACGAGGGCGGCGAGGAAGCCCGCCTCGGTCTTGAAGATGAGCGTCTTGACGAGCCGGGTGGGCGGGACCTTCAGGAACGCGCAGACCTGCTCGATGGTGTGGGCGCCGGGCGTGGACACCTCCTCCACCCGGTAGATCTCCTGGGTCTCCTGCATCCGGCTGACGTCGGGCTTCGGCGGGACGCACTCCGCCTTTTCCTGGTTCGCGGCGTACTTGCACGAGCCGCAGGTGACGACCGAGTCCTCGCCGAAGGGCGAGACGGCCATGAACTCGTGCGAGACGTCGCCGCCGATCAGGCCGGTGTCGGCCTCGACCGGGAGGTACTTGAGCTCCGCGCGCTGGTAGATCCGGCAGTAGGCGTCGTACATCGCCTGGTAGGACTTGTTCATGCCCTTCTCGTCCGGATCGAACGAGTAGGCGTCCTTCATCAGGAACTCGCGCGTGCGGATGATGCCGTGCCGCGGCCGCGCCTCGTCCCGGAACTTGCCCTGGATCTGGTAGAGCGTGATCGGCAGCTGCTTGTAGGACTTGATCTCGTTCCGCACCAGGTGCGTGATGATCTCCTCGTGGGTCGGCCCCAGGACGTTGATCGCCCCCTTGCGGTCCTTCAGCTTCATCAGGGTGTCGCCGAAGAGGTCGAACCGCCCCGTCTCCTTCCAGAGGTCGGGCGGATGCATCGCGGGCATGAGGAGCTCGACGGCCCCCGCCTTGTCCATCTCCTCGCGGACCAGCGCCTCGGCCTTGCGCAGCGCCCGGTAGCCCAGCGGAAGATAGCTGTAGTGCCCCGCCGAGAGCTGGCGGATCAGGCCCGCCCGGACCATCAGCTTGTGGCTCGGGCTTTCCGCGTCCGACGGCGCCTCGCGGAGGGTCGGGATGAACGTCCGGGTCCAGCGCATAAGTGGGCCGTTTATAGCACAAGTGAGAGCCAAGAACCAAGTGCCTAGTACCTAGTCGTCCCCCCCTTCCCCCCCCCCGGGGGGCGGGGGGGATCCCTTGGTACTTGGCACTTGGTTCTTGGCTCTCGCCTAGCGCATTTCGAATTCGACGACCTGGGAGATCTCCCGCTTCAGGCCGCCCTGGGAGAGGACGAGCTTCGCGGAGCTGGCGCCCTTGACCGGCCGCCCCTTCTTCGAGTCGTAGGCCAGCGAGGCGTAGCCGTCGCCCTTCACGTTGGACGCCCCTTCGATCGGGATCTCCGTCTCCGCCTTCCCGAACGTGAGCCGCGCGGAAAGCCGGGCGGAATCCCCCTCGGCGAAGTCGAAGGTCGCGGCCGCGCGCAGGCCGAAGCCGCCCGCGTGCGGGAACGTCTGCCCCTTCACCTCCCAGGTCTTCCCCGCCGCGACCGGCGTCGCCGGCGGCGGCACCGAGTAGCCGAGCAGCGCGCCCGGATTGAAGACCGGCAGGAGGTCGCCCAGCTCCAGGTAGCCGTCGCCGATCGACGTCCCTTTCCCCGCCGCCAGGGTCATCTTCCAGCCCTTCTCCAGCGCGCGGTCGAGGCCCGCGATCTTGCCGTCGCCCTTCCAGCCGCCGCCCTTCGACCAGGCGGCGTCCACCTTGCGGCCGTCGAGCGTCCCCTCGATCCGGAGCGCCGCCACGCCGCAGTCGAAGGTCGTCGCGCCGCCCTCCGCCTTCTCGGTCTCGGCGGCGACGTCCATCGTGAGTGTGTAGTTCGAATCCCGGCCGTTGGAGGACTTGATCTCGGTCTTGATCACGCAGGCGGCCTGGAGGCGGTCGAACTTCTGGAAGGTGGGAGGAGCGAGTTGCAGGGCGAGGGCGAGAAGCATGGCGCCTCCGGATAGAGAAAGAGCCCCGCCGGACGCCGGCGGGGCTCCCTATTCTACGCGTTACTTGCCGATCTCGCCGTTCTGCTCCATTTTGACCGTCGCGTTGAGCTCGATGTCGTCGCCGCCGCCGGGATTCGGGAAGACCGCGTTGACGCGGACCTTGAGGAGGCTCTGGGTCCGGGTCGCGCGGCCCTGCTTGACGTTGAACCAGGTCTTGCCCTCGCCCTCGCCGGCGGTCTTGAACTGGGCGTTGAAGACGTTGTTCTCGTCGTTCTTCTTCTTCTCGACCTGCCCGACCTTGAATTTCGAGGTGAGCACCGCGCAGGAGCCGCCCTTGACGTCCTCGTCGGCCGCGTAGAGGTTCTCCGTGGCGATGGGGACGTCGACCGACGACCCGGCCGCCGCCGGGATCGTGACTTTGGTCGTGTCCTTCCAGCCGTCGCCCTTGCCGATCTTCTCCTGGGGGAGCGCGCCCATCATGCCGTTGAGCGAGCGGAAGATGCCCTCGATCTCCTGGCTCTTGGCGCCGCTCTCCTTGACCTTGAGGCGGCCCAGCGCGTCGGCCGTCAGCACCAGCGACGTCGCCACGGCGCGGGCGAGCTGGTCCTCGAGGTTGAGGACGCCGTCGAGCGCGGGATCCGCCGGAGCGGCGGGCTCCTTCTTGGCCGCCTTCTCCTCTTTCTTGTCGGCGTCGAACTTGAAGTCGATGTCGTTGACCAGCATGTGGCCCTTGGCCGTCAGCTTCTTCCAGGTGCCCTCGAGCGTGGCCGAGCCGTCGGCCGCCACCTCCGTCACCTTGACGTCCAGCAGCCCTTCCATCTTCAGGTCCAGGAGGTCCTCCGGCAGCACGCCCTGGAAGATCTCGGGCACCTTGTCCACCCGGACCCCCATCGCGTACTTGAGCGCGTACGGGAAGGTGTCGCCCTTGGTGAACGCGTAGCGGAGCTCGCGCTTGCCGTCCTGCGGCGCGGCGGCCAGCGCCAGCGCCCCGATCACGACCGCCGTCAGCCTCTTCATCTTTTCTCCCTGCCTTCGCCTCTTGTGACACGCCGGAGCCCCGCCGTGTTCTGCGTCTTTCGGGAACTCGCCCGACCCGTATATAATAGAGAACCGAGACCATGAATGTCCTCCCCGTCCTGCTCGCGCTCGCCGCCGCCCAGGGGGTGGACGACTCCCACCGCCGCGTCTACGAACAGGTCTCCCGCTCGGTCGTCGCCGTCCGCGCCCTCGCCCCCCTCGGCGAGCGCTCCGGCAGCGGCGTCGTCCTGAGCGCCGACGGCCTCCTCCTCACCAGCTACGCCGTCTGCCCCGACAGCTCGACGAACATCCGCGTCTGGCTCCCCGGCCCCCGCAAAGTCCTGGCCGAGATCGTCGCGACGTCCAAGCGCGACGAGATCACCCTCCTCCGGGTCGCCGCCAAGACCCCCCTCGTCCCCCTCGAGCTCGGCAGCTCCGCCTCCCTGCGACCCGGCCACGTCTCCTACACGATCGGCAACGCCGCCAATTCGATCATCCTCGACGACCAGCCGTCCTTCAACGCCGGCGTCATCAGCGCCTCCTACCGCCTCCACGAGCCCCGCGCCGGCTCCCTCTACGCCGGCCAGGTCTTCGAAACCACCGCCGCCGTCAACGTCGGCATGGAAGGGGCGCCGTGCCTCGACGTCCACGGCCGCATGACCGGCCTCGTCACCCTCAACTACTCCCCCTCGCGCTTCCTGGGCGTCGCCGTCCCCATCGACGAGATCAAGCCCGTGATCGACCGCCTCCGCAAGGTCGCCGCCCCGGTCGTCGAGGACCCCGCCCCCGCCGGCGGCGCGGGCACGCTCGGCCTCCGCGTCCGCCAAGGGGAAGGCAAGGTCGTGATCGAGAGCGTCGATCCCGACGGCCCCGCCGCCCGCGCCGGCCTGGGCAAGGGCGACGTCCTCCTCGCCGTCGGCGGCGCGCCCGTGAAGACCGTGAAGGACGTCGCCGACCGCCTCAAGGGCCTGGAAGCGGGCTCCGTCGTCACCGTGCGGATCGACCTCGACGGCAAGGCGGAGGACGTCGCCGTCACTCTGGAGAAGGCCAAGTGATCTTCCTCCTCGCCCTGCTTGCCCTGAGCGAGCCCGCCGGGGGCGGGCGAGTCGAAGGGCTGACCCAGGACACGACGGCGGAGGCCGTCGCGAAGACCCTCGCCGCGCTGCGCGAGAAGGCGGGGCGGTCGGTCGTCGCGCTCGAGATGGACCGCGACGACGATCCCGAGGGCAAGATGGCGCGCGGCTCGCTCGCCGCCCACACGGACTACTACAACCGGCCGAAGGGGCCGACCTCCGGGGTGATCTACGAGGCGGACGGCTACATCCTCACGAGCGCCTGGAACGTGTCGGGCACGCTCCGCAAGGGGACGCTGCGCGCGACGCTCTGGGACGGCCGCGAGCTGCCCGCGACGCTGCTGGGCGTGGACGAGCGGATCGACGCCGCGCTGCTGAAGATCGACGCGGCCGGCCTGCCCGTGCTGCCGAAGGCGGAGCTCGGGAGGCTCGGCCAGGGCGCGTTCCTCGCGCTGCTGGGCCGCTCGCCCGACAAGGGCGCGCCGACCGTGAACTTCGGGATCCTCAGCGCGATGGACCGCCACCGCAAGGTCTCCGTGCAGACCGACGCCGAGATCAACTACGGCAACTGCGGCGGGGCCCTCGTGACGCTGCGCGGCGAGCTCGTCGGGATCGCCCATCACGTGCGGCCCGACGCCGTCTGGGGCCAGTCCGGCGGCGTCGGCTTCGCCTGCAAGCTCGCCGAGATCGACGCGGTCCTCGAGCGCCTGAAAAAAGGCGAGAAGATCGCCGCCGAGAAGCGCCCCTGGGCCGGTTTCGCTCCCGGAGACGGCGACGCGGAATTCGCCGGCATCGAGGTCGCCATGGTCATGCCGGAGTCGCCCGCGCTGAAGGCCGGCCTCAAGGTCGGCGACATCATCACGCACGCGGCGGGCGTCGAAGTTCCCGACATGGTCGCCTTCCAGGAGATCATCGACGGCAAGAAGATCGGCGACATCCTGGAGCTCAAGGTCAAGCGCCGCGAGAAGAAGGGCGGTCCCGCGAAGGACGTCGCCCTCAAGCTCACCCTCGAAGGGAAGGCACAGCCGTGACGTCCCTGGTCCTGGTCCTGGCCCTGGTCCAGGACGACGCCCTCCGCCTCCTCGAGGAGAAGGAACGGGCGCTGCGGGCCGTCTGCGACAAGGTCAAGTCCGCCTACGTCTTCTTCGGCAACGGCTCGGGCGTCTGCGTCTCGCCCGACGGCTGGGCGCTCACCAACCACCACGTCGCCGGCGACCGCGACGGCCAGATCGTGCGCATGCCGGGAGGCAAGGTCTACACGGCGGACGTAGTGGGCTTCGACCCCCACGGCGACATCGCGCTCTGCAAGATCCGCGGGGGCAAGGACCTGCCGTACTGCGACCTGGGGGACTCCGACGCCCTCCGCCCCGGCCACCCGGTGATCGCCGTGGGCAACCCGTTCCTGGTGGGCAACGGCTCGTGGGAGCCGACGATCACGCACGGCATCGTCTCGGCGCTGCACCGCTACATGGACAACCCGGGCTACTTCGACGCCATCCAGACCGACGCGCAGATCAACCCGGGGAACTCCGGCGGCCCGCTCTTCTCCATGGACGGGAAGGTGATGGGCATCAACGGGCGGATCGACATCAAGCGCTTCATGAACCGCGTGAACACCGGCATCGGCTACGCGATCCCGTCGAAGCAGATCCAGCGCTACATGAAGGTCTTCCGCGCGGGCGGCCGGGTCTGGGAAGGCTACATCGACGGCATCACGATCGGCGAGTGCGGCGACGCCCGCTACGAGGGCACGGGCGAGTACGGCGACGGCGTGTTCGTCGCGGGCGTGACGGTCGAGACGCCGGCGGAGAAGGCGGGCTTCGAGGCGGGCGACATCATCTACGAGATCGAAGGCTACAAGATCGGCAACGCCAACCGCTTCCACGGCGTGGTCGGCAACTGGCCGCAGGGCGAGACGGTCACCGTGACCGTGCGCCGCAAGCTCGAGCGCAAGGACCTGAAGGTCTACCTCGGCGACCCCGTCAAGGTCGCCGAGCGCGAGAAGGCTTTCGCCCGCTTCGACCTGGGCTTCACCCTCGCCGCGTTCCCCTCCCTGCGCGTGGAGGGCGTGGACAAGGGCGGCGCCGCCGAGCGCGGGGGGCTGAAGGCGGGGGACGTCGTGGCCGCCTCGGCCGGCCGCGAGCTCTGGGCGCCGGACGAGCTGCGCGGGCTCTTCCTGTCGCGCCCGCCGGGCACCGTGATCCCGCTGACCGTGAAGCGGGAGGGGAAGGACGTCGACCTCAAGCTCAAGATCCCCGCGCCGTCCACGGAAGAGTGAGCCGGCGACCATTGAATCCCGCCGGTCGAATCCGTAGGATGTCGCGCGGATGAGCCGGACGATCACCCTCGCGCACAGCCCCGACAGCGACGACGCGTTCATGTTCTACGCGCTCGCGAAGGGGAAGGTCGACACCCGCGGCTACAAGTTCGAGCACGTCCTCAAGGACATCGAGACGCTCAACCGCGACGCGATCAAGGGGACCTACGACATCACGGCGGTGTCCTTCCACGCCTACTACAAGATCCGCAAGCAGTACCGGCTGATGTCGGCGGGGGCGTCGGTGGGCGACGGCTACGGCCCGCTGATCGTCTCCAAGCGCTCGATGACGCGGGTGGACCTGGACGAGGCGACGGTGGCGGTGCCGGGCGAGCTGACGACGGCCTTCTTGATCTTCCGGCTGTACTGCCCGCAGGCGCGCTGGAAGGTGATGCCCTTCGACAAGATCCAGGACGCCGTCGCGAAGGGCGACATCGACGCGGGGCTGCTCATCCACGAGGGACAGCTCACGTACCGGGAGCAGAAGCTGCACCGGGTGGCGGACCTGGGCGAGTGGTGGAAGCACGAGACGAGCCTGCCGCTGCCGCTCGGGGGCAACGCGCTGCGGCGGAGCCTGGACAAGAAGGCGGCGAGCGCGTGCTGCGACGTCCTTCGCGACACGGTGCAGTACGCGCTGGACCACCGGAAGGACGCGCTGGACCACGCGCTGGAGTACGCGCGGGGCATGGACCGCAAGAAGGCGGACAAGTTCGTCGGCATGTACGTGAACGGCTACACGCTGGAGCTGGGCGAGCGGGCCGAGCAGGCGATCTCGCTGATGTACAAGCTCGGCCACCAGGCCGGCCTCATCCCGGTCCGGCTCGAGCCGGAATTCATCGACTAAGCCCATTCTTCATTCCCTCCCTCGCGCTCCCGGCGATATAATCCGGGCGGGTCGGCCGGGGAACGGTGCGGGGGTTGAGGGGCTTTTCAAGAACCGGCGCGACGAATCCGGAGGTAGCTCCGCTTGCGAGTCCGGTTGGGTTTGGGGTTGCTGCTCGCCTTCGTTCTTCCCGCCTGCGGCGACGGAGGGACGGCACCGGCGCTCCCGCCCTCGGCTCCGCCCACCGGCGTGGCCGTCGGCCCTCTGGCCTCGGCGGCGGCCCAGGTGACCTGGACCGACGCCACGGACAACGAAGCGAGCTTTGTCCTTCAGACCAGCCCGGACGACGTCGTGTGGTCGGACGCGGGGACCGCGAACGCCAACGCCACCAGCGGCGTCGTCTACGGCCTGAGCCCGGGCGTCCTCACGCACATCCGGGTCGTCGCGGTGAACGTCAAGGGCAGCGCCGCGTCGACCTCGGTCACCCACACGTCCGCCGTGCCGGCCTGGTCTCCCCTGGCCGCGGGCCCCGCCCCTCTCTTCTACACCGCGTCCGCTTTCGACCCGGGACGCCGGCGGATGTACGTGTTCGGGGGTCAAGATGACTTCCTGACCTCGTACAACACCCTTCACGTGCTGACGTTGGACGGCACGCCGGCGTGGTTCACGATTACGCCCGCCAACGCTCCGCCGAGCGCCCGATTCGCCTCTTCCCTGATCTACGATCCGCTCAGAGATCGACTGATCCTCTTCGGGGGGCAGATCGGAACCGCGGCCATCGCCGAGCTCTGGGAATTCAGGATCACCACGTTACAATGGTTTCCGCTGACCGCTTCGGGTATCCCGCCGAGCCCTCGTCACCACCACAGCGCGATCTACGACGCGGGTCGCGCGCGCATGGTGGTCTTCGGCGGCGAGAACGGAAGTCTCTATGCCCAGGATTCCGTCGCGCTCAGCCTCCCCGACGCGGGAGCCATCGGGTGGACGACCATCAGCGTCACGGGCAGCGCTCCCAAGCCCCGCACCCGCCACTCCGCGGTCTATGACGACACCGGACGCCGGATGATCATCTTCGGCGGGATCGACGGGAATACCGGGGACGGATCCTTCCTGGCTCAGGACACCTGGAGCCTGGATCTTCAGCCGTCCCTGGTCAGCACGTGGACCGAGATCACGGCGGCCGGGCCTCCCGGCTTCCGGGAAGGCCACACGGCCGTCTGGGATTCGATGAATCGGCAAATGGTGGTCTTCGGGGGCTTCGACGACTCCACGATCGCCAACGCGGAAGTGTGGACGCTCTCGCTCGAGAACGCCGGCACATGGGCGCTCCTGACGCCGGTTTCCGCCGCGGGGGACCGGGCCTATGGCGCCGCGATCTTCGATCCCGTGCTGGTTCGCATGACCTTCTTCGGCGGCGTCTACGACGACACTCTGGTGCCCCTGACGGACACCTTCGCCCTGGATCTGTAGAGGGTTAAACCGCACGGGGGGGCCCCTTGAGGGGCCCCCGCCGCGCGTGCGACCGGGGTTTGATGGCGCCTTCCCGTGAGGGAGACGCCAAATTTTCTAGTCGTCCGTCAGGACCACGTCGTTGGCGCGGACCAGATCCCGCACTTCCCGGGCGGCCTGCACGACGTCCCCCAGGACCAGCCTCTGCCGCTCCTCCAGGGACCCGTACGTGTTCTCGAGCAGGAGCTCGCAGAACCCCAGGACCACGGTCAGCTTGTCCGTCAACAGCGTGCGTTCGGGCGTCAACATCTTCGGCTCCGTTCCATTCCTCCCCGGCTTAATCCGCGGGCGGGGGGCCCGTG
>DASVNH010000171.1:0-17083 GCA_036383955.1 Planctomycetota bacterium
GCCACGCCCTCAAGCTAAAGGACGCCGAGGCCGTCGTCGCCTTCGACCGCGGGCTGGGCGGCGACGTCCTGTCGACCTCCTTCGGCGGCGACGACGATCCCCGGCGCGCGGACCTGCGCGGCGCCCTCGAGGCCGCCCTCGCCCACGATCCCACCGAGATCGTCCTCCACTCCGACGGCCGCGAGGATCCCGGCTCCGCCCTGCTCCTCTGCAAGGCCCGCGGCGTGCCGGTGCACACGCTCCCGCTCGGGCCGTCGGACGTCCGCGACATCCGCTTCGTCCGCGTGCGCGCCCCCGCCGACGCCGCGCCCGCCGAGCGCTTCCCCATCGAGGTCGCGCTCGAGGCGACCTGGTCCGTGAAGGCCCGCGTCCGCCTGGGCGACGACGTCCGCGAGCTCGATCTCGCCGCCGGCGCTCCCGCCTCCCTCGTCTTTCCGGACCGCGCGGCCGGCGAGCATCGGCTGGCCATCGAGACGCCCGACGACGTCCCCCAGAACGACGCCCTGACCGTGCGCGTGCTGCCGCGGACGTCGAGGCGCCGCGTCGTGGCGATCCCCGGCGGCGGCCTGCCCGCCCTGGCGGACGTCGACCTCGTTCCCGACCTGGCGGGCGCGCACGCCGTGATCGTGAACGGCCCGGTGCCGGACGCGGCGGCGATCGTCCGCTACGCGCGCGACGGCGGCGGCGTCCTCTTCGTCGGCGGGCCGGCGAGCCGCTGGGACGGCACGCCGCTCGAGGAGATCTCGCCCGTGCGGTTCCTCCCCGACCACAAGGTGGCCGTCGTGTTCGCGATCGACACCTCGGGCAGCATGGAGAAGCACCTGGAGACCGTCCGGCTGGCCGTGGACGAGACGCGCGCGCTCCTGGGCGAGAAGGGCCTGATTCCGATGGCCTTCGCGGACGGCGTCACGGAGCTCTCCGACTGGAGCCAGCTGCGCAGGAAGCCCGACGGCGCGACGAATTTCAAGAACGCGCTGGAGTGGTGCAAGAAGCGGCTCGAGATCCAGGAGGACGCCGGGCGCAAGCACGTGCTGCTCTTCACGGACGGCGTGACCGCGGACGAGGAAAAGCCCGAAGCCCGCGCGGCGGCGGCGAAAGCCCTGCGGGACGCGGGCATCGGCCTGACCGTGATCACGATCCAGAAGGAGCTCGACATCGCGCGGCCCAACGTGCCGCTGAAGGACGTCGACCAGCTCGTCGACAAGCTGCGGGAGATCTTCGCGGGGATCCGGGACACGTATCGCGAGCGGCCGGGGCGCCTGGACGTCCATCCGCACCCGGTCACCGCGGGGCTCGGCGCTCCCGAGCCGGCCGGGCTGTACCTCACGACGCTGAAGCCGGGCGCGCAGGTCGCGGCGACCTGGGGCCCGGCCGTCTACCCCGCGATCGCGTTCACCCAGGCGGGGCATGGGAAGTCGGGGGCGATCCTGTTCGCGCCCGACGCGACGCTCCTTTCCCGCGCGCTCGCGCACGTCGCGCGGCCGTCGGGGGGCGCCTACCGCCTGACGGTCGAGCCGCCCCTGGTCCGCGCGCGGGGGCCGGGGACGTCGCCCCGCCTTCTCGCCCGCGCCGGGGGCCTGGAGTTCCCCCTCCTCCAGGTCCGGTCGGACGTCTGGGAAGGGGTCCTTCCCGAGACGAGGGCCGGGACGGTCCTGGTCGAGCTGGCGGAAGGCGGGCTGGCGGCGGCGGTGGTGCCCTGTCTCCCGGAGCTCGCGCGCGTGGGGGTGGACCTGCCCGCGCTCGAGCGGATCGCGGCGGAGACGGGCGGGAGGCCGCTCACGGGCTCGGCGGACCTGGCGACGCTGCCGCCTCCGCCGGGCGGGGGCACGCGGAGCGGCCGGACGCTCTTCCTGCTGGCCGCCCTGGCGGCGATCTTTTGCGAGCTGGCCATCTCGACGTTCTGGAAGGCGCGATGATATAATTCGTCCCGGAGGACACGCGACATGGACTGGAGTTGGCGGAAGTACGGCATCTGGATCGGGCTGGTGCTGATCATCCTTCTGATGCCCTTTTTCCTCATCTCCTCGACCATGATGGAGATCTATCTCGAGCGCGTGAACGAGAACCCGAAAACCGAGTTCAACAACTGGCTCCTGCTCAAGTCCGCCAACATCTGCTTCCACACCCTGCGCCCCGAAATGGCCGCCGAGCGCTACCGCCGCTACCTCGAGCTCTATCCCGACGACGAGAACCGGCGCCTGGCCCTGTTCTATTTCGCCAGCTCGCTCGAGGACTCCGAGAAGACCGCCGACGCCCTCGCCGTCTATTTGCAGTTCACCGAGGAATACCCCAGCGGCGTGGACACCACGGCCGCCTGGGGCGCCGTCGACCGCCTCCGCTACATGAAGCCCAGGTAGCCTTCCCCTTCCCCCAGCATGAGCGTTTTCAAGGCCTACGACATCCGCGGCCGCTTCGGCGCCGAGATCGACGATCCGTTCGCCGAACGCCTCGGCTCCGCCGTGTGCCGCTTCCTGGGCGCGCGCCGGATCGCGGTGGGCCGCGACGTCCGCCTCTCCGCGCCCGCGATCGCCGCGGCCGTCGCGCGCGGCGCCTCCTGCGAAATCGTCGACATCGGCCTCTGCACCACGCCGATGCTCTACTACGCCGTCGGCCACCTCGGCCTCGACGGCGGGATCATGGTCACCGCCTCGCACAATCCGCCCGGCGACATCGGCTTCAAGCTCTGCCGCGAGAACGCCCGGCCCATCGGCGAAGCCACGGGCCTGCGCGAGATCCAGCGCCTCCACGCCGAGCCCGCCGCCGGCGGCTCCCGCGTGGCGGCGATGGACGTCGTCCCCGCCTACCGCGCCCACCTGCGCGCCCACCTGGCCGCGCCGCCGCGCGGGCGGATCGCGGTGGACTGCGCCAACGGGGCGGTCGGGGCGCATTTCGACGCCCTTTTCGGCGACCTGCCGATGGAGCTCGACCGCCTCTGCTTCGAGCCCGACGGCAACTTCCCCAGCCACGAGCCCAACCCCCTGAAGGACGAGAACGTGCGCGACCTGGTCGCCTCGATGAAGGGCTCGGGCGCGGAGCTCGGGGCGGCCTTCGACGGCGACGGCGACCGCTGCATGTTCTTCAGCCGGGGCGGCGAGCGGGTGCCCGGCGACCTGATCACGGTGCTGCTGGCGCGGGCGGTGCTCGCGCGGGAGCCGGGGGCGTCGATCGTCTACGACCTCCGCTCGAGCCGCGTGGTGCCCGAGGAGATCGCCAAGGCCGGCGGCGTGCCGGTGCGGGAGCGGGTGGGCCACTCCTTCATCAAGGAGACGATGAAGGCCCGGAACGCGGCGCTGGGCGGCGAGGTCTCGGGGCACTACTACTTCCGCGACCACTACTTCGCCGACTCGGGGCTGCTGGCGTTCGCGAAGGTGCTCGACCTGGTGGCCCGCGACGGACGTCCGCTCGACCGCATCCTCGCGCCGCTGCGCCGGACGCACCTGACGGGCGAGGTGAACTTCAAGGTCGACGACAAGGCGGCGATGATGCGGAGGCTGTCGGAGACCTTCCGCGACGGCCGCCAGGACACGCTGGACGGGCTGACGATCGAGTACGCCGACTGGTGGTTCAACGCGCGGCCGTCGAACACGGAGCCGTTCCTGCGCCTGAACCTGGAGGCGTCGACGTCCGACCTGCTGGAGAAGAGCCGGGCGAAGCTCTACGGGATCCTCGGCAACCCCGTCTAGGCGACAAGCCTTGATTCCGGATTGAATCCGGAGATACACTAGTCGGGAGCGAGCGGCGCCCGTCCGGGACGCCGCCGCCGGGCTGGGAGCGGTGGCCGGACGATTGTTAAGGAGACGCGTGGGATGATTCTGTCGTGTCCGCGGTTGAGCCCGGCGGCGGTCGCCGGACGCGGATGGAAGCGCACTACGGAGGGATTCATGTCGAACCGACGCAAGGGATTCACGCTGGTGGAGCTGCTGGTCGTCATCGTCATTATCGGTATTCTCGCGGCGCTCCTCCTGCCGTCGATCGCTCGCGCGATCCGCAACGCGAAGACCACGTCCTGCGGCAACAACCTCCGGCAGCTGTGGACGATGGAGATGAACTACTCCATCTCGCACGGCGGCCGCATGAAGTCGATGCCGAACCTGACGGGGTCGCAGTTCTGGCTGGCGCTCTCGACGACCCAGCCGCCGCTGATCGACACCACGGAGCAGGAAATCTACCTCTGCTCGGTGAAGGGCGACAGCAACCTGGGCGACATCGACTACTTCGGCCCCGGCGCGGCCGTGAACCGGCTGGCGGGCGGCGATCCGGTGGGCTGCGACGATCCGCAGAACCATCAGGAAGGCAGCTCGACGGAAGGGTCCGGCGGCAACGTGTTGAGGAAGTCGGGCGACGTCCTGGAATACGTCGCGAACGATTTCAACAACATGCTCAACAACAGCCAGAACCCGCCGAAGCGGTAACCAAGATCAACCACGGAAATCAGCCCCGGCCGAAAGGCCGGGGCTGTTTTCGTTTTAAAGAGAATCTCGAATCTCGGGGAACGGCCTCGCCCTTCCTCCCGCGACAGGTCTCACGCTGTCCTGAAAAGAGGTCGGGAAACGGCGATCGATGGAGGATACGAGCTAAGATGTCGTCCATGCGGAGCCCGCGTTTCACCTTGAGAGGTCGAGGGCTCCACGTTTCCCGGGGGCTCGTTTCTCCGAGGTCCCCCTGATTCGAGATTCGAGATTCCAGATTCGCCTCCGGCGGGCGGCTCCCTACCTGGCCTTCGGCCTGCTCACCCTGGCCGTCTTCCACGGCTTCCTCTTCCAGGGCCGCACGTTCGTCGCGGTGAGCGTGCTGGAGCAGCAACTTGGCCGACGGCCACAGGGACCCCGCTGGCTCGTCCCCGAGCAGCCCCTCGTCCGCGTCGCCGACAACGGCGCCCTCCTGCCCCAACTGCTGAAGATCTACAACGAGGGCCTCCACGCGGGTGAACTCCGACTCTGGAACCCCCACCAGTTCTGCGGCTATCCGCTCACCTACGACACCATGGTCCATCCGTTCTATCCGCCGCATCTCGTCCTTCACCGGCTGCTCTCGTGGGAGGCGGCCTACGGCTGGACCCTCTTGCTCCACTTCTTCGCGTGCGGGGTCGCGATGTTCCACCTGCTTCGCGCCTTTAGCCGCGGCGCGGCGGCAGCGACCTTCGGCGGCTTCGTCTGGATGCTCTTCGGCTACAACGCCCTCTGGTTCTCCTCGGGCATCCTCCTCGGCGTCTCCGTCTTCGGCCCCCTCGCCCTCCTCGCGATCCACCGCGGGCTCGACACCCGCCGCCTCCAATTCGCGGGCTTCGCCGGAGCCGCCTTCGGCATCGCCCTCCTCGGCAGCCATCCCCAGTTCGCCCTTCTCCTATTCGTGTTCCTCCTCGCCTGGATCGCCCGTCATCCCGAGCGTCCCTTCGCCCTCCGCTTCGCTCTCGCGTTCAGCATCCTGTCTGTCGGCGTCGGCCTCGCCGCCGTGCTCACCCGACTCGACTCTCTCGAGAATGGCTGGAGGAACCCCGCAGCAGACGTGCAGTTCTTCTACGGTGACCTCCGGGCACTTCCGCATCTAGCCGGCTTGGTCATTGGCAAGATTTTGCATCCCGACGAACCCGCCTTCGCCTACGAGTTCGCCGTCCACGCCGGCCTCGCGGTTACGACCCTCGCGGTCATCGGCGCGGTCCGCGGATGGAAGGAGCCGCTCACCCGTTTTCTGGCCGTCGCCGCCGCCGTCGCATTAGGCGTCGCCTTTATCGCCCCACTCGCCAAGCTTTACTCCCTTGTCCCGATCCTGAATTCGAGCCCGGCCTCCCGATGCGTATTCGTGGCTGGCTTCGCGATCGCCGCGCTCGCAGCGCGGGGGTTCGACGCCCTCCGCGATAGCACGGGACGTCTTCCCTGGATCCTGGGCGGCGTCTTCGCCCTGGTCCTGGTGATCCGGATCGGTCATCTCAGCGACGGCGCGACGATCGAAACGTTGGCAGGCATGGCGCTCGCGACGGCCGCCGCGGCTCTCGTGAAGCGTCCGCGGCTCGCGGGCGGCATAGCATTCGCGGCCTTGATCGTGGACCTCCTGCCGCCGTTCTACTTCGCGCACAACTGGCCCGCCGACGGCACCGTGCTCCGCGAAATGCCGCCTGCCCTAGTCCAAGCCCGCGGCCCCTGGCGCGCGACGGGGCTCGTGGGGATCACCCGTTCCGAGCCTGGAGCCTACGACCCGCGGGATATCGTCGAGGGCGACCCGCTCCTCGCCTACTTCGGCGTGGATAACGTGGCCGGCTTCGAAGCGATCATTCCCTCGGCCTACGTCCGCTACGCACGGACTGCCGGAGGACAGCTCAACCCAACCGGCCGATCGCTGACTTGGGTGCGTTTCGATTCCCCTCTGATGGACGCGGCCGGACTCCGTTACCTCTTCCTGCCTCCGAACCTGGACCCTGGACCGCGCTTCCAACGGCTCTCGACCTCCGAACGGGTCTCGGTCTACGAGAATCCGCGGGCTTTCCCGCGGGCGTGGGTCGTCGGGAGGGCCGTCGTCTCCGACGACCTCCTGAAGCACGATCTGCGTACGACGGCCGTGCTGGAAGAAGGCCCCTTGCCCCCGCTTGACGAAAACGCGAATGGGATCGTCCAGAAGCTCCCCGACGGCGCGTGGCTGGCCGAAACCCGCGGCCCCTCGCTGCTGGTCGTCTCGGAAACCTGGGACGCGGGCTGGGAGGCGGAGCGGGACGGGCAGCCGGTGCCGGTGCTGCGCGCGAACGGAGCCTTCCGGGCCGTGCCGCTCGCCGGAGGACGTCACCGCGTCGAGTTCTTCTACCGCCCCGCCGCCGTCTCGAAGGGCCTGATCGGCTCGGCCCTCTTCCTGCTCCTGTCGCTGGCCTGGCCCCTGTTAACGTTCTGGCGTCGCCAAAACGTTAGCACGCCAGCTAACATTCCAGCGACGCCAGAACGTTAGCGCTTGAAGGCGAGGCCCTGGCCCGTCGGCAGCTCCAGCACCGGCCCTTTGAGGCAGGCGTCGACCTCCTCCTTCACGCCGGGACAGATGGAGAAGCCGTAGTCGTCCAGGAGCAGCAGGCCGCCCGGATTCAGGCGCGGCCAGAAGAACTCGACCGACTCCCGCGTCGGCCGGGCCAGGTCGACGTCCACATGCACGAAGGCGAAGCGGCGGTCGGCGACTTCCGGAAAGCGCGCGGGGATCCAGCCCTTGTAGACCCGCAGGTTCTCGACGCCCTTCAGGCGCGATCGGAACTCCTCCTCGGACACGGCCAGCTCGCCCTTCTCGAAGTGCGGGCCGTCCGACGGCCCGGGCTCGCTCAACCCTTCGAACGAATCGAAGGCGTGATGGGTCCGCCCGAGGCCGCGCGCGATCAGCCACGAGGAGCCGCCCCGCCAGACCCCGCATTCGGCGGTGTCGCCTTCGACCTCCTTCGCCAGCTTGAGCAGCTCCCGCAGCATCCACTTGCGGTCGAGCGCCCGCGTGTTGCCGCGCCCCTCGAACGGCTCCAGCTCGCGAAGGAAGTCGCGGTCCCCCACCCAGCGCCGCCCGTACTCGCTCAGGCGGATCCCCGGGGAGATCCACCCGGCGACGCGCTCGGCCAGGCGGTAGCGCCAGAATCCCCATTTGCCCATGGGCCTGTGATAACATCCGCGGGCATGCTGAGCGAGCTTATGCGGGACGTGCTGGCCGTCCCCGCGGCTCCCTCGGCCCTCCACGTCAATTACCGCTACATGCTGGCCTGGGCCCGGGCCGTCGGGCCGGGCGCGAAGATCCTCGACTTCGGATGCGGCGACGGCCTCGTGGTCAAGACGGGGCGCGCCGCGGGGCTCGACCTCCAAGGCGCCGACGCCTTCTACGCGGGCTCGCCGGTGCGGAAGGACGTCGACACCCCCTGGATCCACGAAATCCGCGACGGCCGCCTCCCCTTTTCCGACGGCACCTTCGACCTCGTGCTGAGCAACCAGGTCTTCGAGCACGTGGAGCGGCTCGACGCGTCCCTGGAGGAGGTCGCCCGCGTCCTGAAGCCGGACGGGACCCTGGTCTGCCTGTTCCCGACGGCCGAAGTGCTGCGCGAGGCGCATTGCGGGGTGCCGTTCCTGCACTGGCTGCCGAAACGGGCGCGAGTCGGCTGGGCGGCGATCTGCCATCCGGTCGGCTTCAGCCACGGGAAAGGCACGAAGCCGCGGGCGGCCTGGGCGGCGGAGGCCGTCGACTGGATGGACCGCTACGTGTGGTACCGGAGGAGGTCGGACGTCCTCCGCGCGTTCGCGCGGCGCTTCGACATGGCGTCGGCGGAAGAGCACTACCTCGCCTACCGGCTCCGGCGCTGGGCGCCGCTGCTGCGGATTCCCTGGGCGCGGGCGGCGGGGCGGGGTCTGTGCCGGCGGCTCAACGGGGTGGTCCTGGCCGGGCGGAGGCGGCTATAATGCGGGACATGTCGCGCCGAGGCGTCACCCTGATCGAATGGATCCTGCTGGTCGTGGCGGGGATCACGCTGCTGGCGCTGGCGGTGCCCGCTTGGGTGCAGTCGAGACGCCACGCGGACCTGGCCGGCTGCCAGGGGCATTTGAAGGCGCTGCACGCCGCCTCGCTCTCCGCTCCGAAGGATCCCAAGGCCCTGGGCATCGCCTACTGGACGCGGCTGCCCGTCGCTCCGGACCTCCTGCGCTGCCCGATGGCGGCGGATGGCAAGCGGGCCTGCGACTACCTGGGGCCCCGGTCCGACCCGAGCCTCGCGGCGCCCACGGACCCGATCGGCTGCGACATCGAGAGCAACCACGACGAGAAGGGCAAGATGGGGGGGAACGTGCTGTACAAGTCGGGCGAGGTGAGGGCCCTGCATCCGCAGGACAACGTGGACCTGGACCCCTGGCGTGAAGCGGCCCGCAATAAGTGCCGCCCCTGAGCTGTCCTTTCTAGGGTAGAGTTCCCCTGGCGACGCCGGGCGGCGTGCCTCCGGGCTTCGGATCCGGATTCCGGTCGTCGGCCTCGAGCTCCGATCGTCGGCCTCGGGTTCCGGCCGTCGGGTTCCGGGTTCCGGGGCTTCAGGCGCCGCTCTTGAGATAGAGGTCGGTTCTTTGACAAATTGTTTGGAGGAGACATGGAGACACTCTCTTCGCGCAGGCGCGGCTTCACGCTGGTCGAGCTGCTGGTGGTCATCGTCATTATTTCCATTCTTGCCGGATTATTGCTCCCCATCATTACCGGCGCGCTCCACACAGCCCGAGTCGCCAACTGCGCCCATCATCTCAAGCAGCTCTATGCCACCGGCCATCTGTACGCGACGTCCCACAAGGGGATGTGGCCGGCGACCCGGGGCGAGGAGCTCTGGGTGTCCTTTCAGAATGGACGCCCCCCCGCCCTGGAGGAGAAGCACGCCGAGATCTGCCTCTGTCCCGTGAAGCAGGACCCCGACCGCCGGGGTGAAACCGACTTCCGGGGCCCCCTGCTTTCGCAAGCCAAGTATCGGGCCGTCGATCCGATCGGCGCCGACAAAGAGGGGAATCACGGCGAAGGCAAGGGCATCAACGTGCTCCTCAACGACGGCAGCGTGCACGAGATGAACCCGGAGGAAGCCGTCTGGCAGGACTGCCTGACCAAGCTCTCCCCCTAGTTACGAAACAGACGGTCTGTTTCGTCACTCCAAGCTCCGTGGTTATGGCCCCGGGTCGGGGGTATCCCCGCCCGGGGCTTCTTTTTTCTTGGTTACGAATCAGACGGTCTGTTTCGTACCTCGGAATTTTTTCCGACGACTTTTTGGGGGGTTTCGACACTAGAAGCGGATGATTGCGACGGGCGGCCCCATCCGCTATAGTGGGCCCCCTCATGCTCAAGCGCATGTGCACGGCGAAGATCGCCAACGCCTTCATCACCAAGTCGCAGCTCCACTACGACGGCAGCTGCGGCATCGATTCCAAGGTCCTCAAGGCGGCCGGCATCCTGCCCTACGAAATGGTCCTCATCGCCAACGTCACCAACGGCCGCCGCTTCGAGACCTACACCATCCCCGAGCCCCCCGGCAGCGGCGCCTTCTGCCTCTACGGCGGCGCCGCCCACATGGGCCAGCCCGGGGACGAGCTCATCATCATGGCCTACGGCTACCTCTCCCCCGCCGAGGTCCGCAAGTTCAAGAAGCCCAGGGTCGTCCGCCTCGGCGCCCAGAACCAGCTGGCGTAGGTGCCCCGTGATGTTCCTCGCCGCGCTGCTTCTGGCCCAGGATGTCGACGTCCACTTCTCCCCCGGCCTCCAGGACCGCGTCGCCGCCGAGCTCCGCGACGCGCGAGCCTCGGTGGACGTCGCCATGTTCCACTTCACGTCCGAGCGCCTCGCCCGGGCCCTGGCGGCCCGGCGGCGCGACGGCCTCCGCGTCCGCGTCCTGCTCGACGCGGGCCAGGCCGACCCCGACTTCGTCCGCCGGCTGCGGGAGGACCGGATCGACGTCCGCCTCGCCGCCCTGAAGGACGAGGGCGCACGGTTCCACCACAAATTCGCCGTCCTGGATGAAAGCCTCGTGATCACGGGCTCGTACAACTGGACCTATCGCGCCGACGTCGCGAGCCGGGAGCATCTGGTGATCCTCCGCGACGTCCCGGCGAGCCGCAAGTTCCACGCGGAGTTCGAACGCCTATGGACCGAGTTTTCGCGGCCCTGATCCTGCTCGCGGCGGGCTGCGCGCCGCCGTCGAAGAAGGACGCCCCGGCCGCCGCGTCGGGCGACCTGGAGGTCTCCTTCGAGATCGATTCCACCTCGCTCAAGCCGCGGGAAGGCGACCTGGCGGGCGTCGTGTTCCGGATCCGCAACGGGTCGTCGAACGCGATCGTCCTCCACGACCTCGTGCTGCTGCGCGACTACATGCTGCCGGGGAGCACGGCGTCGGTGGCGTCCTGGCAGTTCGCGCAGGCGGGCTACCTGAACTACCTTCCCGAGATCGACGAATGGGAGTACGACCGGCGCCGCAAGGCGGAGAAGGCGCGGCCCGTGTTCAACTCCGGCATGCTGCTTCCCGGCGAGCGGATCGTGACGCGGGCGAAGCTGCGGCTCCTCGACATGCCCAAGGACTTCCAGTTCCACTACTTCGAGCTCTCGTCCGCCGAGCTGATGCGGCGCGTCTACTGGGAGGTCCGCGCCGAGAAGCAGATCCGCTTCAGGCACCTCGTGGGGGCGGACCTGGCGGAGCAGCTCAAGCCCAAGCCGCTCGAAGACTCCCCCTCCCTCCGGCAGATCATCTACCCCTTCGCGGAGGAGGTCCGCTCCTCCCAGCTCCGCAAGTCCGTCCGGGTGGACGCGCCGCTGCAGCCCCGCGCCTTCACGCTCGCCCAGGCCGTCCGCCTCGCCGGCGTGCCCGCCCCGCGCGCGGGCGAATCGACCTACTGCCAGGCCCTCGAGGGGTGGATCCTGCCCTCGCCCACCGGCCACGTCCTGGTGACGCCGAAGGACGTCGTGCCCCTCCCCGAGATCCGGCAGCTGGAGCGCGTGTTCTTCCACGTCGACGTCGTGGGCGTGAGCAAGATCCAGGTCGCCATCGAAAAGGCGTCGCTGGCCACCGAACTGAGCTCGCGGCGCTGGCCCATCGTGAAGCAGGAACGGGACGAGTGGGTCTCGTCGAAGGTCTACATCAAGCGGGCGGACCACTTCCTGTTCATCCAGGTGGCCGACTTCCTCCGCCTCTGCGCGGAGCTGCGCGCGCTCGGGGCGGCGCTGGACGTCGACCTCAGCGCCGAGGGCGGCGGCGTCCTCCTCATTACCCGATAGAACTCCCAAACCCCAACTTCCAAACCCCAATGGGTCGCCCCCTGCCCCCCCCGGGGGGGGACGGGGGGACGTCTTGGGAGTTGGGATTTGGGCCTTGGGAGTTCCGCGCGCGGCTAGATGCTGGTCCCCGGGATCGCGAGGAGGTCGTCGACCCGCAGGACCTCGCGCTGGGCGTAGCCCTCGCCGTAGGTCGTGCCGATCATCAGGCCGTACCCGCGGGCGCGGGCGCGCAGCCACTCCTCGGTCTTGGGGCGGTCGGGGAACTGCGTGCCGTAGGCCAGGACGGCGGCGACTTTCTTATCCATCTGGGCCGGGGTGAGGTCGAGCACGAATCCGGGCTTTCCCGCCTCGAACGGGGTGTGGCACCAGAAGATCTTGCGGGGCCGGTGCTTGGCGCCTCCGAGGCCGGGCTCGAACTTCTCGAGGCCCGCGAAGAAGCAGGCGTCGAAGACCAGCTGGGGGGTGATCCGGTGGTCCGGATGGCGCTGCTCCGGGCCCGGCAGGAGGACGGCCTTCGGACGATAGCGCCGCAGGATTTCCACGACCCGGATCTGCTGCTCGCGGACGTTGAAGACGGCGGAGTCGGCGATCTTCGCGTTGACGCGGACGGCGAGGCCCATGATCTTCGCGGCGGCCTCGCTTTCCGCCTCGCGCTCGCGGGCGGAGCCCAGCGTGCCCATTTCGCCCTGGGTGAGATCGCAGGCGCCGACGGCCTGTCCCGCCTCGGCGCCGCGGATGAGGGCGCCGCCGCAGGTGATTTCGATGTCGTCGCGGTGGGCGGCGAAGGCGAGGAGGTCCAGCTCCATGCGGGCGGGGGCTACTTCTTCTCGGGCTCGGAGGGCTTGGCTTCGGCCTTCTTCTCGGCCTCCGCCTTCTTCTCGGCGTCCGCTTCGGCGGCCGCGTCCTTCTCGCCTTCCTTGACGCCCTTCTTGAACTCGCTGAGACCCTGGCCCATGGAGCGCATGAGCTGCGGGATCTTGGAGGCCCCGAAGAGCAGGACGATGACGCCCACGATGATGAGGAGCTCGCCCGGGCTGAGCCCCATGATGGCCAACGCGCTGGTCATAGTTATTTCGCTTTCTTGGAAACCGTCACGACGTTGCCGCCGCGCGGATGATTCCGCAGCTCGAAACGGTCCATCGTCCGCTTCAGCGAGGCGAACATCTCGCCGCCGCCGTTCAGCGCCGTGCCGTAGTCCGCGAAGCGGATCTCCAGCTCGGAGTCCACCGAGACCATCAGCACGTGGTACACGTTGTTCTCGTTGCCGCCGTAGGAGTGCCGCTTGATGACGTCCACCGTGTCCTTGACCGCCGACTGCACCTCGCTGATGCCCGACGAGGAGAAGCCGCTCTTCCGCGACATCCGGCTCACGAACTCCAGCAGGCCGTCGGTGCACTCCGCGCTGAAGTTCAGGCTCAGCTGCACCGGCAGCGCCTTCTGGCGCGGCAGGAAGCTCACCTTGCCGCCGCCCGCGTAGCTGAACGGGGTCAGGCAGCGCGGGCATTTGTAGGTCCCGACGTCCTTCACCGCCAGCAGGGCCCGGCAGGCCTGGCATTCGACGTGCAGGGTCTCGCCGCCCCCGGCGGGCGTCGCCGCCGTCGGCTGCGCCACCACGTGGCGGGCCGTGATGGGCGGAGGCGGATCATTCCGGACGGGCGCGGGCGGAGGCGCGGGGACGACCGACCGCTGGGTCCCCGGGCTCGGGGGCGTCGGACGCGTCTGCAGGACGACCGTCTGGTCGTTCGGGCTGGACGGATGGGCGCCTTCGTTGAGGTGCTTGAGGGCCTCTTCCCGGGTGGCGAAGATCTTGAAGAAGGCGTTGAGGCCCAGCATGTCGAAGACGACCTTGACCTTGGGCTGGACCTTGACGAGGGAGATGCCGCCCTTTTCGGTGACGGAATCGGCCAGGTTGATCAGGTAGCCCAGGCCGGTGGAGTTCACGTACTTGACGGACTCCATGTCCATGATGAAGCGCTCGATGCCGCGTTCCTTGACCGAGTTGAGGTGGGTCTGGAACGTGATCACCGTCTTGGCGTCGATGGACCCGGCCAGGACCACCAAGGCGGTCCCGGAGAGGCCTTTGACCTCCTGGACCTGGATGGTCAGATCTGGCACGCGATCACCCTATCTCGACAAGACGACACACCGCCCGGTGAGTGGATCGCCGTTATGATAGCCCTCCCCTCGGGGGGAGTCAAGGCGGGTCCCCATAATCCACCGCCGTTAGATATCCGACGCCTTGATGGTCCGGCGCTTGTTCGCCCGGGCCCGGCCGGCCGCCGCCGACACCGCGCCTTCCACCATCTTCGACAGCGCGTCGACCGCGTCTCCGCTGAAGCGGAACCCCTTCTTCTTGGCCAGCGCCCGGACCTTCGACTGCACGACGTACACTTCCACCATGGCTCTCCCCTCCGATGTCGCCCCCGAATACTGGCCCGCGTCGTTCCGAGTGTCAAGCGCAATCGCCGTCCCGGGCGCGAGTCTCAGATTTTGCCTGACCCCGGGGAAACCGGCGTCTAGTGTTGTGAGGGCCCCCGCTATGGCCTATAATCCCCAGGGTTCGGGAGGATCCATGACCGTCCTCTCCTCGGCGACGCCAATGCCCGCACAAAGCCATGACCTTCAGCTCATCCACGCGCTCCGGCGCAACATCGAAAGCGTCATCATCGGCAAGTCCGACGTCGTCCGCCTCACCGTCACCTGCCTCCTCGCCCGCGGCCACGTGCTCCTGGAGGACGTCCCGGGCATCGGCAAGACCGCCCTCGCCCGCGCCACCTCCCGCTCCGTCTCCTGCCTCTTCCGGCGCCTCCAGTTCACCCCCGACCTCCTCCCGTCGGACGTCACCGGCCTCAGCGTCTTCGACCCCGACAAGAAGGAGTTCACCTTCAAGAAGGGCCCCGTCTTCGCCAACATCCTCCTCGCCGACGAGATCAACCGCGCCACCCCGCGGACCCAGTCCGCCCTCCTCGAGGCCATGAACGAGCAGCGCGTCAGCGTCGACGGCACCACGCATCCGCTCCCCGCCCCCTTCATGGTCATCGCCACGCAGAACCCGCTGGAATTCACCGGCACCTACCCGCTCCCCGAATCCCAGCTCGACCGCTTTCTCATGACCCTGCGCATGGGATACCCGACGGCCGACGAGGAGCGCGCGATCCTCCTCTCGCGCCGCGCCGCCGATCCCGTCGAGGCCTTGCAGCCCGTGCTCTCCGCCGAGGAGCTCAACCGGCTGGCCGACCGCGTGAACGAGGTCCGCATCGACGACGCCCTCGCGGGCTACATCGTCGACATCGTCCAGCGGACCCGCTCGGACCGCAACCTGCTCGCCGGCGTGAGCCCGCGCGGCGCCATCCACCTGTCCCGCGCGGCGCGCGCCCACGCCCTCGTCGAGGGCCGGGACTTCGCCACGCCCGACGACGTGAAGGCCGTCGCCACCGCGGTGATGGCCCACCGGGTGATCGAGCGCCGGGCCCGCGGCGCGGGCGAAGGACGTCAGAGCGCCGTCCAGATCATCCGCAAGATCCTGCAGGAAGCGCCCGTTCCCCAGTAGCGAGCTATGAGCGACGAGAGCGCGGCTCCTCGTCCGAAGGATTCGTTCCGGCTGAACGCGCGGGGCGCGGTCTACCTGGGGCTGATGACCTCCGTCGCCCTCGCCTCCGCCTTCAAGGGCAACAACCTCCTGCTGGCCGTCTTCTGCGTGCTCTTCGGCCTCTTCGTCGTCTCGGCCGTCCTCACCTGGCTCACCGCGCGCCGCCTGATCCTCACCCGGGCGGTGCCGGAGACCGCCTCCCTCGGCGAGGTCTTCCCCGTCGTCCTCCGCATCCACAACGCCAAGAAGATCGCCCCCGCGGTCTGCGTCCGCTTCGAGGACCGCCTGACCTACGAGGGCCGCCCCGCCCTGCTCCAGCCCACCCCCGTCTGGCTCCCCCTCGCCAAGGCCGGCGGGCGCGTCCGCGGCACGTACTACGTGACCGCCCACGAGCGCGGCTGGGCCAAGCTCGGCCCCTTCAGCGTCGCCTCGGAGTTCCCCCCCGGCCTCTTCAGCGCGCGCACGTCCGCCGGCGGCGAGGACCGCTTCCTCGTCGTCCCCAAGCTCGGCTCCCTCAACCGCCGCCTCGTCACCAGCCTCCTCGCCCGCGCCGACTATTCGCCCCTCGTCTCCCGCGACGCCTCCCCCGGCGACGACGAGTTCGCCGCCCTCCGCGAGTACCGGGACGGCGACCCCCTCCGCCGCGTCGACTGGAAGATGTCCGCCCGGCTTCCCGGCGGGCGCCTCCTCGTCCGCGAGTACGAGGCCCCCCGCGCCCGCGACGCCATGGTGTTCCTCGACACCTTCATGCCCAACCCCAACGACCCCCGCCGCCGGGCCCGGCTCGAACGGGCGATCGTGTTCGCCGCCACCCTCGCGGACCACCTCCTCTCCGAGCAGTTCGTCGTCCGCTTCCGGGCCTTCGGGCCCGACCCCGTCGCCATCGACCTGGAGCCGCGAAGGGGGTCGATCGACGAGCTCCTGGTCGCCCTCGCCCTCGTCAAGCCCGCGCGCTCCCGCCAGCTGGCCGAGCTGCTGGCGACGGAGAACCCCTCTTCCGACCGCGTGTACTTCGTCCTGCGCATCGGCGAGGAGCCTCCCCCCGAGTGGGAGGCGGCGCCGCGGACGGTGTCGATCGACCCCTCCGAGATGAAGAGGCTGCTCCATGAGCCCGCCTGAGGCCCACGAGACCACGCCGATCTCGCGGGATCTCCGCGTGCGGGTGGCGGCCTACGCGGGCGTCGTCTTCGCCTACCTGGCCGCCGTGCGCAACGACCCGCTCACGCCGCTCCAGCTCCTCTTCTTCGCCCTCGCCTGCGCCTGGAGCCTCGGCTTCGAGAGCCGCTACCGCAAGCCGTTCTTCTCCCAGCCCGTCAAGATCGGCCTCATCGCCCTCGGCGCCCTCATCTTCGTCGCCGTCGTCGCCCGCGGCGCCGGCGGCAACGCCGAGCACTTCGCCAACAGCATCGCCCGCTTCCTCTTCTGGAACGCGATCGTCTTCGTCCTGTCCCGCGGCAAGTCCGAGTACGACCTCTGGACCCTCGCCATCATCGAGCTCTCCCTCTTCATGATCTCCGGCTCCTTCGTCCAGCCCGGCGCCTTCCTCCCCCTCCTCGCCGCCAGCGCCGGCTGCCTCGTCTACACCTTCTTCCGCGTCGCCCTCCTCCGCTGCGGCGCCGCCGGCGAAGCCCAGAAGGGCGGCTGGGGCGTCGCCGCCGTCACCCTCCTCTTCGCCCTGGAAATCGCCGCCGTCGCCTTCGTCCTCTTCCCCCGCGGCGCCTTCCGCGGCGACCGCCCGGGCGGCAAGGACGGCGTCGACCGCAAGGCCCC
>DASVNH010000172.1:0-23180 GCA_036383955.1 Planctomycetota bacterium
AGGAACGAAAAAGTCCGTTTGTTTCGTCTCTCCCCCCCGGGGGGAAGGGGGGGATTTTCTGAACCTGAACCTGAACCTGATCCTACGCCAGGATCTGCTTGATCACGTGGCCGTGCACGTCGGTCAGGCGCCGGTCGCTGCCGTTGTGTCTGAAGATCAGCTTCTCGTGGTCGACGCCCAGCAGGTGCATCACGGTGGCGTGGAGGTCGTAGCCGCTGGTGACGTCCTTCGCCGCCTTCCAGGCCCAGGGGTCGCTCTCGCCGAACGAGGCGCCCGCGCGGACCCCGGCGCCCGCCAGCCACGTCACGAACGTCCCGCCGTTGTGGTCGCGGCCCGCGCTGCCCTGGGTGAACGGCATCCGGCCGAACTCGGTCGTCCAGATCACCAGCGTGTCCTCGAGCATCCCGCGGCGCTTCAGGTCGCGCAGCAGCGCCGCGATCGGCTTGTCCACGCTCGTCGCGATGAAGCCGAGCTCCTTGGGGATGTCGCCGTGGTTGTCCCAGTTGCCGGTCGCCCCCGCCGTGCCGCTCCAGACCTGCACGAAGCGCACGCCCCGCTCGATCATCCGGCGCGCCGCCAGGCAGGCCCGCCCGAAATCCTGGGTCGGCTTCTCGTGCAGACCGTACTCGCGCTGGATCGCCTCGGGCTCGCGGAGGACGTCGGCGACGTCCGGCGCCGACAGCTGCATGCGGGCGGCGAGCTCGTAGGAGGCGATGCGCGCCTCGAGACGTCCGTCGCCGGGCCGCTCCTGCGCGTGCGCGCGGTTCATGCGCTCGAGGAGCAGGAGGCCGTCGGACTCGCCCTTGGGGTCGACGTCCTTCGGCGGGAAGAGGTCGGCGATGGGCGTCGGGTTGCCCGGCTGGATGATCGTGCCGGTGTGGGTGACCGGCAGGAAGCCGCTCGAGAAGCTGCCCTTGGAGTTGTAGGGCAAGCCGCGGGCGTCGGGAATCACCACGAAGGTCGGCAGGTTGCGGTCGAGGCTGCCCAGGCCGTAGGAGACCCAGGCGCCGAGGCAGGGGAAGCCCGGGTTGAGGAAGCCGGTCGTCTGCAGGTAGACGCCCGGGCCGTGCACGTTGGTCTTGGATTGCTGGGCCATCAGGAAGGCCATGTCGTCGACGCAGCCGGCGAGGTGCGGCAGGATGGAGCTGACCCAGCGGCCCGACTTCCCGTGCCGCTTCCAGGCGTAGGGGCTCTTCATGACCTTGCCGGGGTTGCTGGTCGTCGCCTCGACCCGGCTGCCCGGATCGAAGGTCTCGCCGTGCCGCTTCTCGAGCTCGGGCTTGTAGTCGAAGAGGTCCATCGGCGACGCGCCGCCGTTCATGAAGAGCTGGATCACCCGCTTCGCTTTCGGCGCGTGATGCGGCTTCTCCTGCGCGCGCAGGAGGTCGCAGAGCGCCAGACTTCCGAAGCCCGCGAGAAAGTCTCGGCGATTCATGTTCAGTCCAAGAAAAGGAACTCATTGCAGTTGAGCAGGACACGGCAGGCGGTCGACATCCCATGCTTCGCGGCGTAGTCGCGGAAGGCGGCGGTTTCTTCGGTCGTTGGACGTCGGGAGAGGGCGAGGCGGTAGGCGAGCTCGACGTCCTGCCCCACGCGCGCGGCGAAGTGCTCGGACTGCTTGATCATGAAGGGGTTGTTGCGGAGCGCCATCGCCTGCAGCGGGGTCACGGAGACGTTGCGGGCGCCGGTCAGCTGGGAGGCGTCGGCCGCGTCGAAGACGTCGAGAAAGGGGTCGGGCAGCGTGCGGAAGACCCAGCGGTAGACGGAACGGCGACGCCCTTCGGGCTTCTCGACGTCGAACGCGGCGAAGTCGACGATCGGCGTGCGGCCCGGATCGAAGTCCTTGTAGTGGAACTGCATGACGGAGGGCCCGCCCGCCGTGAGGTCGAGGCGGCCGCTGACCGCGAGGACGGCGTCGCGCAGCTGGTCGGCGTCGAGGCGCTGGCGGTTGCCGCGCCAGAGGAGGGCGTTGCCGGCGTCGACTTTCGACGCCTCGGGGTCGTGGGCGCTGGAGCGCAGGAACGCGTCGCTCGTGAGGATCTTCCGGTGCAGGGCCTTGAGCGAGCCGCCGCTCTCGAGCAGCGTCGCGGCCAGGAGGTCGAGCAGCGCGGGATGCGAGGGGTCGCCGCCCATGCGGCCGAAGTCGCTGGGGGTGTCGCAGATCCCCCGCCCGAAGTGATGGTGCCAGACGCGGTTGGCGATCGAGCGCCAGGTGAGGACGTTGGCCGGGTCGGAGATCCACGCGGCGAGCGCGGCGCGGCGGGAGCCCTCGTCGTCGATGTCGAACGCCGGGAACTTCACGGGGATCGCGGCGAGGCCGCCGGGCGCGATCGGCTGCCGCGGCTGGGTGACGTCGCCGCGATGCAGCAGGTGGATCGGCCGCGGCTTCTTCGCGGGGCTGAACTTGTTCTGCACCGGGAAGTCGCTGGCGGCGGCGTAGACCTGGCGCGGCGCGGGCAGGGCGGCGAGCTCGCGCGAGATCCGCTCGCGGAGGATGAAGGCGGCGAGCGACTTCCTCTGCTCCGGCGTGCGCTTCTCCGGGGGGATCAGCGCCTCGGGCGGCAGCGGCTTCCGGCGGACGGGCGCGACGGCCGACGTCACCGAGAGGCGGGGGCGCGCGATCAGGTGCTTGCGCCCGTGCCGCTGCTCGAGGACGACGGTCAGCGGCCCCGTCGCCGGCTTCGCCAGCTCGAACCACGCCTCGTGCGCGCGGCCGATCTCCGGGTACACGCCCCAGGCCGTCTCCATCTTGCCGTCGATGGCGTGCGCGATGGTCCAGCCCGCCTGGTCGAAGTCGCTCGACGCGTGCGCGATCTTGAGCGGCTTGCCGTCCTTGTCCAGCACGCGGAACTCGGACAGGTGGAGGTTGCCGTTGTCCTGACGTCCCGGGCCCTTGTTCGACAGGCCGTCGTCGGTCAGCACCTCCAGGCGCAGCGCGGTGACGGTCCCGACGTCCAGGGTGCACGTGTAGGCGTCGACCTCCGGCCGTTCGCCGCCCGCGAGCAGCGAGCCGTCGGCCTGGGGCGTGAGCGCGGAGGCTTCCGCGCGGAAGGAGGCCGGCGCGACGATCGTCCAGGGGACGGCCTGCGCGGCTTCGATGTCCTCCACGTGCTCGTCGACGAAGCCGAGGTCGAGCCGCGTGCGGCGTCGGAGGAGCTCCTGCCGCTTGCGGTTGACGGCGGGATCGTCGTCGAAGGGGCGGTCGGTGCGGTCGACGCCGGAGAAGCAGGCCTGGAGCTGGTAGTACTCGACCTGCGAGACGGGGTCGAACTTGTGGTCGTGGCAGCGGGCGCAGGCGACGGTGGTGCTCATGAACGTGACCAGCGCGGTCGCGAGCATGTCGTCGCGGTCGAGGTTCTGGGCGATCTTCTTGTCGACGGTGTCGGCCATGATGTGCATCTGCGAGCTTTCGTCCCAGGGGCCGGCGGCGAGGAAGCCGGTCGCGACGAGGCCGCGGGCGGAGTCGGGGAAGAGGACGTCGCCCGCCACCTGCTCCTGGACGAAGCGCGCGTAGGGCACGTCCTCGTTGAAGGCGCGGATGAGGTAGTCGCGGTACGGCCAGGCGTGGGGCCGCGGGCGGTCCTGGTCGTGGCCGTGGCTGTCGGCGTAGTGCGCGGCGTCGAGCCAGAGCCGGGCCCAGCGTTCCCCGTAGCGCGGCGAGGCCAGGAGGCGGTCGACGGTCGCGGGGACGTCGGGCTTCGCGAGGAACGCGTCCACTTCGTCGGGCGTCGGCGGGAGCCCGGTGAGCGTGAACGTCAGGCGGCGGATCAGCGCGCGGGGCTCGGCGGGGGGCGCGAGCTTGAGGCCGCCGAGCCGGGCCTGGATCAGGGAGTCGATCGTGCCCTCCGGCTTCCGGATCGGCTTCAGGGACCAGTGTTCGTCGGTCTTGCCGTCCTCGGGCCACTTCGCGCCTTCCGCGACCCAGCGGCGGAGGAGATCGATCTGCGCGGCCGGGAGCGGCGGCGCCTTCGCGGGCATGCGCTCGTCGGGGTCCTCGAGCGTCAGCACCTGGAGGAAGCGGCTGTTGACGTCGTGCGGCTTGAGGTGGCCGCTCTTGAACGCGGGAAGTTTGGCGTCGAGGCGGAACCGCCCCTTGGGCTTCTCGGGCCCGTGGCATTTGACGCAGGAGGCCGTCAGGATCGGCTTGACGTCGCGGTCGAAGTCGACCTGGAGGGCGAGCAGCAGGAGGATCACGCGAGCCGCTCCCCGATCTCGCGGCCGGCGCTCATGACGTGCTTGGCGGCCTCGGAGAACATGGCTTTGGAGAAGCGCTTGCTGGGACCGGAGATCCAGAGGGCGGCGACGAGCCGGCCTTCGTGGAGGACCGGGGCGGCAAGGCAGTTGATGCCCTCGTCGGACTCGGCGTTGTCGGGCGACCAGCCCTGCTCGAGGACGCGGACGCATTCGCGCTCCAGCTCGCGCTTGTCGGTGATGGTGCGCGGGGTGCAGGGCGCGAGGTCGAGCTTCTCGATCACCGCCTTCCGATCCGGCATGTGGGCGAGGAGCAGCTTGCCGGGCGCGTTGTTGTAGAGCGGGAAGCGCAGGCCGGGGTCGACGGAGATGCGCAGCGGGTGGAGGCCCTCGACCTGCTCGAGGATGACGCCCTCGAGGCCCGAGCGCACGCCGATCTGCGTGGTCTCTTTCGTGATGTCGCGCAGCTTGCGCATGGGCTCCATCGCCGTTTCGACGAGGCCGCGCTTTTCGACGCGCGGACGTCCGACGCGGATCAGCTTGTCCGTCAGCGTGAATTTCAGCGTCTTCGCGTCGCGGGTCAGGAAGCCGCGGGCGCGCAGCGTGTTGGTGATCCGGAACACCGCGTTCTTCGGCAACCCCAGCTCCGCGCTCAGCTCCGACAGCGTGCTCGCGCCTTCGCCGAGCGCCTCCAGGATCTGCAGGGCCCGCTCGACCGCCGGCGAGAACAGCCCCGAGTCGACGGCTTCATCCTTCATGTTCCACCTGTGGTATATGTTCCACAAATGGTACAGCCGTTACCGGGGAAAAGTGCCGCGAATCGGCCGGTCCTGTTCGCGGCGGGGGACCCACGGGTATAGTTACCTCACCCTCGGTTCCGTGTCCTTCGTGTCTCCGTCGCGAAAAAGAGGATTCCTGATGCCGCATCTTGAAGCCGGCAAGCCCGCCCCGACCTCCATGCTCGCCAACGTCCCGCGGCTGGTCGCGATGTACTACGCGGGCAAGCCCGATCCCGCCGTGCCCACGCAGCGGGTGGCGTTCGGGACCTCCGGCCACCGCGGCTCCTCGTTCAAGCTCTCGTTCAACGAGAACCACATCCTCGCGACCACCCAGGCCATCTGCGAGCATCGCGCCAAGCTGGGGATCTCCGGGCCGCTCTTCGTCGGCATCGACACCCACGCGCTGTCCGAGCCGGCCTTCGCGAGCGCGCTCGAGGTGCTGGTGGCGAACGGGGTCGACGTCCGCGTCGACGCCGCCGGCGGCTATACCCCGACGCCCTGCGTCTCGCACGCGATCCTCGCGGCGAACAAGGGGAGGACGTCGGGCCTCGCCGACGGCATCGTCGTCACGCCCTCGCACAACCCGCCCGAGGACGGCGGCTTCAAGTACAACCCGCCCAACGGCGGCCCGGCCGACACCACGATCACGAAGGGCGTCGAAGACCGCGCGAACCAGCTGATGGCCGACGGCCTCCGCGGCGTGAAGCGCTCGCAGTTCGACGCCGCGAAGAAGATGGCGAAGCCCTACGACTTCGTCGGGACCTTCGTGAAGGACCTCGGCAACGTCGTCGACATGGACGCGATCCGGGGAAGCTCGCTGAAGCTGGCCGTCGACCCCCTGGGCGGCGCGGGCGTGGCCTACTGGGACCCGATCAACGAGACGTACGGCTTGAAGATCGAGGTCCTGAATCGGGACGTCGATCCGACCTTCCGCTTCATGACGCGCGACTGGGACGGCAAGATCCGGATGGACTGCTCGTCGCCGCACGCGATGGCGAAGCTGATCGCGCTGCGGGAGCGCTTCGACGTCGCGTGGGGCAACGACACGGACAACGACCGGCACGGGATCGTGACGCGCGGCGCGGGGCTGCTGAACCCGAACCACTATCTCGCGGTCTGCGTCGACTATCTCTTCCAGAACCGGGCGGGCTGGCGCAAGGACGCGGCGATCGGCAAGACGCTGGTGTCGAGCTCGATGATCGACCGCGTCGCCGGACGTCTGAAGCGCAAGCTGCTCGAGGTCCCCGTGGGGTTCAAGTGGTTCGTCGACGGCCTCCTGGACGGCTCGATCGGCTTCGGCGGGGAAGAGAGCGCGGGCGCCAGCTTCCTGCGCCGGGAAGGCGGCCCCTGGAGCACCGACAAGGACGGCCTGATCCTCGGCCTGCTCGCCGCCGAGATGACGGCCCGCACGGGCAAGGATCCGGGCGAGCACTACGCCGCGCTGACCCGCGAGTTCGGCGCGCCGATCTACGAGCGCATCGACGCCCCCGCGACCTACGAGCAGAAGCAGGCGCTGGGCAAGCTGACGCCCGACAAGGTCACGATGAAGGATCTGGCCGGCGATCCGATCGACGCCATCCTGACCAAGGCGCCCGGCAACGGGGCGTCGATCGGCGGCCTGAAAGTCACGGCGAAGAACGGCTGGTTCGCCGTCCGCCCGAGCGGCACGGAGGACGTCTGCAAGCTCTACGCCGAGAGCTTCAAAGGCCCCGAGCACCTGAAGAAGATCCAGGACCAGGCCCGTTCTCTCCTCGGAACGTGAAGCGATCAAGCCCGACCGTCCCCGACCCCCTGGGCGGACCGCCGAAGCGGGGCTGCTTCTACATGTGCCGCTACGCGCTTCTGCTGCTCGCCGTGCTCTGGGTCGCCGTCTGGTTCGCCTTCCCCGGCAAGCACCCGGGACGTCGGCTCATCATGGCCGCGGCCTGGTCCGTTCCCCTGGGCATCTTCTTCGGCGTGCCCCTGGTCAACCTGGCCGACCGCCTGGAGATCCGCCGCTACTGCAAGTCCCGCGGCCTGAAGATCCTCAAGTACAAATGGCGCGGCGTGATCTACATGGACGGCGACGTGAAGCGCTACAGCCGCTGGCCCGACGACTTCGTGTTGACGAAATGACCGCGTCAGAACGTCCACGCTTCGCCGCGAACCTGTCGATGCTGTTTCAGGAGGTCGACGTCCTCGACCGCTTCCGCGCCGCCGCCGCCGCCGGCTTCACGCGCGTCGAGCTGCTTTTCCCGTGGTGGCACGACGTCGACGCCATCGAGCGCGAGCTCAAGGACCGCGGCCTCGAGATGGTCCTCTTCGACACCGATCCCGGCGACTTCGCCGGCGGCGAGCGCGGCTTCCTCTGCCACCCGGGCCGGCCGTTCCTGGAGAGCGTCCGCGACGCCCTCCGCCTCGCGAAGCGGCTCGGCGTGAAGCGCCTCAACGCGCTCGCGGGCAAGGTGCCGCCCGGGGTGTCGATCGCCGAGGCCCGCGCGACGGCCGTCGACAACCTCCGCCGCGCCGCCCCCCTCGCCGAAGACGCGGGCGTCACGCTGCTGGTCGAGGGCCTCAACACGATCGACAACCCCGGCTACCTCGTCGACCGCTCGGCCCTCGGCTTCGCGATCGTGGAGGAGGTCGACAGCCCCGCGCTGCGCTACCAGTACGACGTCTATCACGCGACGATCATGGGGGAGAAGGTCGTCGAGGACCTCCGCTCGCCGCTCGTCGGGCACGTGCAGATCGCCGACGTCCCCGGCCGCCACGAGCCGGGCACCGGCACGATCGACTGGAAGCCCATCTTCGCCGCGCTGAAGGATCGGGACCTGGTGGTGAGCCTCGAGTACCAGCCCCTCGCCGGCACCGTCGCCGGCCTCGACCGCTGGCTTCCGCGAAACGGGCGCGGCTAGCCCGCCATCGGACCATAGAGGGCGTGGACACGCCCGCCCTGCTGCTCGACCAGGCCGCGTTCGAGCGCAACCTCGCGGCCATGCGCCGCGTCCTCGGCCGCGCCCGGCTGCGGCCGCACGTGAAGTCGCACAAGTGCACCGCCATCGCCCGCCGCCAGATGCGCGAAGGGGCGGTCGGGCTGTCCTGCGCGACCCTCGATGAAGCCGAGGCCATGGCCGGGATCGGCGACGTCCTCCTCACCTCGCCCGTGGTCGGCGCCGAGAAGATCGCCCGGCTCCGCCGCCTCCGCCGCGCCACCGTGGTCGTGGACCACCCGGCGCATGTCCGGGCCCTCGACGGCCTGAACGTGGGCGTCCTGGTGGACCTCGACGTCGGCCTGGGCCGCGGCGGCGTATCGACGCCCGCGGAGGCCGCCGCGCTCGCCCGGATGGCGGGCCCGCGGTTCCGCGGCCTCCAGGCCTACTCGGGCCGCGTGCAGCACCTCCCGACGCCCCAGGCCCGCGAGCGCCTCGCGCGGACCATCGCCCGCCGGATCCGCGACGTGCGGGAGGCCGTCGGCCCCTGCGAGATCGTCTCCGGCGGCGGGACGGGATCGGCGGACGTCGACGCCGCCCTGGGGGTCTTCACCGAGATCCAGGCCGGCTCCTACGTCTTCATGGACCAGATCTACCTGCGCAACCGCGGCACGCCGTTCCGCGCCTCGCTGCGCGTCGCCTGCACCATCGTAAGCGTGCGGCCCGACGGCAGCGCCACCGTCGACGCCGGCACCAAGCAGTTCCCGCGCGGGCCCGTGCCGGAGGTCGACGGCCCCGGCCGTTACCGCTTCGCCGGCGACGAGCACGGCCGCGTCTTCGGCCTGCTCCGCCCCACGCTCGGCGCGCGCGTGTACTTGCGCGTCCCGCACTGCGACCCCACCGTGAATCTGTATCCCGCGCTGCAGGTCGTCGCGCGCGGCCGCGTCGCCGGGACCTGGCGCATCGACGCCCGAAGGAGCTGACATGGGCACGACGATCGGCATCGACATCGGCGGGACGTTCACCGACATCCTCTGCCTCCGCGAGGACGGCACGCTGACGGCGAAGAAAGTGCCGAGCACGCCCGACGACTACAGCCGCGCGGTGCTGGAGGCGGTCGACGAGGACCTGGCGACGGCCGACGTCCGCCACGGCCACACGGTCGCGACGAACACGCTGCTGGAGCATCGCGGCGAGCGGGCCGCGCTCATCACGACCCGGGGGTTCCGCGACGTCCTGGAGCTCGGCCGCCTGCGCGCGGGCCGCCTCTACGACCTGCTCTACAAAAAGCCCAAGGGCCTGATCGACCGCGCGCTGCGCTTCGAGGTGACGGAGCGGCTCGATCCCCGGGGCCGCGTCCTCCAGCCCCTCTCGCTCGAGGAGCTCGACGCCGTGCTCGAGGAGATCCGGCGGCTCGACGTCCGCTCGGTCGCGGTCTGCTTTCTCCATGCCTACGCCAACCCGGAGCACGAGCGCGCCGTGGGACGTCGGATCCACGAGCGCCTCCCGGACGTCTGCGTCACGCTTTCGAGCGAGCTGCTGCCGGTCATGAAGGAGTACGAGCGCACCAGCTCGGCCGCCGTGAACGCCTACATCCGCCCGCGCGTGGAGCGCTACCTGAGCCAGCTCGACGGCCGCCTGCGCTCGCGCGGGCTGAAGGCGCCGCTCAGCGTCATGCAGTCGAACGGCGGGCTGTCGCACGTCGAGTCCGCCTACGCGAAGCCGATCTTCTACGTCGAGAGCGG
The DNA here is from genome assembly GCA_036383955.1 of Planctomycetota bacterium. Classification (GTDB taxonomy): domain Bacteria; phylum Planctomycetota; class MHYJ01; order MHYJ01; family JACPRB01; genus JACQFK01. The sequence continues at coordinate 9,625 of DASVNH010000172.1, forward strand.
GCCGGCGGCGGGCGTCGTCGGCGGCCTGCACATCGGACGTCGAAAGGGCCTCCGCGATATCCTCACGTTCGACATGGGCGGCACCACCGCGAAAGCCTCGCTGATCGAGGACGGCCGCGCGCTCATGACGTCGAGCCTCGAAGTCGGCGGCGAGATCAACGTCGGCCGCAAGCTGGCCGGCGGCGGGGGCTACCGCATCCTCACGCCGGCGATCGACCTCGCGGAGGTGAGCGCGGGCGGCGGCAGCATCGCCTCGGTCGACAAGGCGGGCGGCCTGCGCATCGGCCCGCGCAGCGCCGGCTCGCGGCCCGGCCCGGCCTGCTACGGCCTGGGCGGCGAGGATCCGACGGTGACGGACGCCGACGTCCTCCTCGGCTACCTGCATCCGGAGGCGCTGCTCGGCGGCGGTTTCCCGCTGCGCCGCGACCGCGCGGAGGAGGCGGTGCGCCGGTCTGTAGCGGAGCCGATGGGCCTCGACGTCATCCGCGCGGCCCACGGCATCCGGCAGGTGGTGAACTCGAACATGGCCCGCGCGCTGCGGGCCGTCTCGAGCGAGCGCGGCCGCGATCCGCGGCGCTTCGCGCTGCTCGCCTTCGGCGGCAACGGGCCGGTGCACGCGGCCGGGCTGGCGGAGCTGCTCGACATCAAACGCGTCCTCGTCCCGCCCGCGCCCGGCCTCTTCAGCTCGCTGGGCCTCATCTTCGCGGACATCGAGCATCACCTCGTGCGCAGCTGCTTCCGTCCGCTGAGCGAAGCCGGGGATCTGCGGGAGGATCTCGACCTCCTCGGCCGCGCCGGCCGCGAGCTCCTCGAACGCCACGGCCAGCCCGACGGCCAGATCGAGTTCACGCTGGGCCTGCGTTACGCGGGGCAGACGGAGGAGCTCGAGATCCCGGTGGGGCCGGAGGCCGAGACGCGTTTCCACGAGGCGCATCGGCGCGAGTTCGGCTACTCCACGGAGGAGCCGATCCAGCTGGTGAGCCTGCGCGCGGCCTGTCGGGGGACGCGACGTCCCGTGCCGCTGCCCGAGCGTTTCGCCTTGGCGCGCGGTTACACGCCCATCTCGCCGCGGCGGAAGATCTACTTCGGGGCCTGGGAGGAGGTCGACGTCCTCCCCCGCGCCGACCTCTCGGCGACGCCGCGGCCGGGCCCGTTGGTCGTCGAAGAGTACGACTCCTCAACTATTGTCCCGCCCGGCTGGTCCGCTTCGCTCGACGCCCTCGACAACATCCTTCTGGAGCGCTGACATGATCGATCCGATCACGCTGAAGGTCATCCAGAACGCGCTGGTGAGCGTCGTCGACACGATGGCGCAGATCATCGTGCGCTCGGCCCGCTCGTCGGTGATCCGCGAGAACATGGACTTCTCGACGGCGCTGATGGACGGCGACGGCCTGCAGGTGGCGCAGGGCGCGACGCTGCCGGTGCACCTGGGGGCGATGGAGCCGGCGCTGGGCGCGATCCTCGCGCGCTACCGCGGCGACATCCATCCGGGGGACGTCTTCGCCAACAACGATCCCTACGAAGGCGCGAGCCATCTGCCGGACGTCTTCCTGTTCAAGCCGTTCTTCGACGGCGACCGGATCCTCGCGTGGACCGGGGCGATCGGCCACCAGACGGACATCGGGGGCCGGGTGCCCGGCGGCAACGCCTGCGACAACACGGAGATCTACCAGGAAGGCCTTCGGCTTCCTCCGGTGCGGCTCATCGAGAGAGGGAAGCGCGTCGACGCCCTGTGGCGCATCATCGAGAAGAACGTGCGGGTGTCGGAGATGGTGCTCGGCGACCTGCAGTCGCAGGTGCAGGCCCTGGAGGCGGGGGAGAGGGAGCTGAAGAAGGCCGTCGAGGAGCACGGCGCCGCCACGCTCGCCGCCTACATGAAGGCGATCCAGGACTACACGGAGCGGGCGACGCGGGCGGAGATCGCGGCGCTGCCGAAAGGGGAGTGGTCGTTCACGGACACGATCGACGACGACGGCTTCAGCCCCGAGCCGATCTACATCAAGGCGACGATCCGGGTCACGGACGAGATCCACGTGGACTTCAGTGGGACGTCGGGGGTCGCGAAAGGCTCGATCAACCCCAACTTCGCGTTCACGAAGTCCTGCGTCTACGCCGCGCTGCGTTGCCTGATGGATCCGGAGTTGCAGGTGAACAGCGGGTTCTTCCGGCCCTTCCGGGTCACCGCGCCGGAAGGCTGCTTCGTGAATCCCAAGGCGCCGGCGCCGGTCGCGGCGCGCGGCCTGGGAGGTCTGCGTGTCACGCAGGTCATCCTCGGCGCGATGGCCCAGGCGCTGCCCGGTCGGATCCCCGCGGCCTGGGGCGGCGGCGAGGCGGCGCTGAGCTTCTCGGGCCTGGACGAGCGGGGAAAGCCGTTCATCTTCGTGGAGTTCAACAACGACGGCCCGCGCGGAGGCGGTCCGGCCCAGGACGGCGAGGACGGCGTGAACGCGCCGATCGCGAACCTGGCGAACACGCCGATCGAGGCGCTGGAGGCGGCGCATCCGCTGCGGGTGCTGCGCTACGGCTTCGTGCCCGACAGCGAAGGCGCGGGGGCGTTCCGCGGCGGGATGGGCGTCGTGCGCGAATTCGAGATCCTGGGCGAGGAGGCGACGCTGCAGGTGCGCTCGGACCGCGTCAAGTTCGGCCCCTGGGCGCTCGCCGGGGGGCAGAGCGGCAGCCGGACGCGGAACCTGCTGGATGGACGTCCGACGCTGCCCGCCAAGTTCATGCGGCTGTTCAAGAAGGGCGAGGTCTACACGCTGGTGCAGGCGGGGGGCGGCGGCTACGGCCCGCCTCTGGAGCGCGACCCGGAGCGGGTGGCCGTCGACGTCCGCGAAGGCAAGATCAGCCTCGAGAGGGCCCGGGACGTCTACGGCGTCGTCCTCGACCCCGGCACGCTCGTCCTGCATCCGGAGGCGACGGCCAAGCTGCGCCTGGCCTCGGTCTGATGGAAGCCCAGGTCGTCCGGAAGATCTCCTGGCGGATCCTCCCGCTCATCTGGATCTGCTACGTCGCGGCGTTCATCGACCGCGTGAACGTGAGCTTCGCCGCGGAGGCCTTCAAGACGGACCTGGGCTTCAACGCGGACGTCTTCGGCGCGGGCGCCGGGATCTTCTTCATCGGCTACTTCCTTTTCGAGGTCCCGAGCAACGTGATCCTGCACAAGGTGGGCGCGCGGGTCTGGATCGCGCGGATCATGATCGTCTGGGGCCTGGTCTCGACGTCGATGATCTTCATCCAGGGGAAGGGGAGCTTCTACGCGCTGCGCTTCCTGCTCGGCGCCGCGGAGGCCGGCTATTTCCCCGGCATGATCCTGTACCTGACCTACTGGTTCCCGAGCGCCTACCGGTCCCGGACGATCGGCCTCTTCATGACGGCCCCCGCCGTGGCGGAGATCATCGGCGGTCCGCTGTCGGGCTTTCTGCTCGACCACCCCTGCTTCGGCGTGAAAGGCTGGCAGTGGCTCTTTCTCGTGGAAGGCCTGCCCTCGGTCGTTCTGGGCCTGGCCGTCCTCGCGCTGCTCCCCGACGGCCCCGGCCGCGTCTCGTGGCTGACTCCCGCCGAGAAGGACTGGCTCTCCGCGCGTCTCGAATCCGAGCGCCGGGACGTCCCCAAGCTGGGGTTCTTCGAGGCCCTTCGACATCCCCGCGTCCTCGTGCTCTGCCTGCTCTGTTTCCTGCTCTGCACGGGCGGCTACGGCCTGGGGATGTTCCTGCCCCAGGTCCTGCGCGGCGCCTTCCCGTCGGTCTCCAACACCCAGCTGGGCTTCCTGACGGCCATCCCCTCGCTGATCGCCGCCGTCGTCATGATCCTCTGGGCGCGCCACTCCGACCGCCGGGGCGAGCGCCGCTGGCACGTGGCGATTCCGGCCTGGATCGCGGCCGTCGGGCTGGCGACATCCTCCCTCGGCGTGGCTCCCGCCCTGGCCGTCGTCTGCATGACCGCGGGCGTCTCCGGGCGGTGGGCGTCGAACCCCCCGTTCTGGGCCCTGCCCACGACCTTCCTGTCCGGCACCGCCGCCGCCGGCGGCATCGCCCTGATCAACTCGATCGGCAACCTGGGCGGCTATGCCGGCCCGCGCCTCATGGGCGCCCTGCAAGTCTGGACCGGCACCCACGCCGCCGGCCTGCGCCTCATGTCGTTCGCGCTGCTCGCCGCCGGCCTCCTGGCCCTCGCTCTCCGCCTCCGCCCCTCCCCTCAACCTACGCCCGCCGCGCTCCCCACCCCGGCCCGCTCCCACCCGACGCCGATCGAAACGGCCTGAAGTCGCCAGGTGGCGCGGCGTGATGGCTCGACGACTTCATACGCGCGCCGGAGAGCTAGCGGGGCGCGTAGGGGTTGACTTCCAGGGCCCGGCGGTTCTGGGCGCACCAGTCGGACCAGCGCTGGCGGACCTGGGACCAGCGCGCGACGTCCTCCGCCGTCCCTGAGCCGCTCAGCTCCTTGTCCGCGGTCAGCTTCTGCCCGGTGTGGGAGCCCAGGAGCTCCGACGCCCGGCCCCGCACGTTCGACTCGGGGTCGGTCAGGCCGTCCAGCAGCGCGTTCAGGCCCCGCGTGTCGCACAGCGCGAGAAGGGAACTGCCGTAGTCCACCCGGTTCCGGCTCTCCAGCAGGCGCGCATGATAGTGCTCCCGCATTTCCCGCAGCTTGGCCGGACGGCCCAGGCCGTCGAGCAGCAGCGCCGCCCCGAACGCGTCTCCCGGCGGCGGCAACAGTTGGGCCGCGAGATGGGCGTCGATCATGCCCTCCATCCGCTCCAGCGCCAGCGGCGGCGGCTCCTTCGCCAGCCCCTTCGCGAGGAGCTTGTAGAGGCGGTCCCCGTCCGTGCTGCCGTGGGGCGCCCACCAGTCCAGCCCGTCCTTCGCCACCAGAAGGTCCACGAGCGCGGCGGTGGATTCGACATCCCCGGCGCGCGCCACGACGGCCACCGCCACCCCGCGCAGCTTCTCGGCGAGCTCGCGGTAACGGTGATTCGTCGATCCGTAGAGGGCGTTCTCGTCCTTGATCGACAGGTCGTCCGACAGCGCCTTGCGGAAGGCCGGCAGCAGCGGACCCGGATCATCCGTGAGATACGGGTACAGGCCGTCGGCCGCCGCCGAGCGCGCGTAGAGCGACGTCCCCTCCAGCGCCTCCTTCAGCGCGCCGATCCCCGCGCCGTCCGGCAGCGCCGCCAGATAATAGGCCGCGTCATGCTTGAAGTAGTCGTCGTCCCGCAGCAGCCGCGCGAAGAGCTCCCGAAACCCCCACGCCTTCCGGTGGACCAGGCTCGCGATCCATTGCCGGACGTCGCGCCCCAGGACGATCTCGCGCGTGTACAGCTCCTCGCCCGGGGGGAGCCGTTTGAGGAGGTCGCGCACTTCGGCGTACGCGCGGGCCATTTCCTCGACTTCCCGTGCCGCCCGCTTCGAATCGAGCGGGACGTCCCAGTTGTCGACGCCCTCCTCCGGCGCGACGACGACCTCCGGCGCGGACGGGGTCGCGGCGGGAGGCGCGGGCGGCTTCACGCCGGGCGGCGGCAGCGACAACGGCGGGAGAGGCCGGGGCGTCTGGCGAAGCAGGACCGCCGCCGCGACCAGCAGCGCGATCGCGCCGAGCGTGCCGATCAGGAGGGTCAAGCGAGCCATCATGGGCTCAGTACGAGGGGGGAAGGAGGGCTTCCTCCACGGAGGAGGCGATGCGGAACAGATCGATCAAGCCCAGAATCCGCATCACGTTGATGATGGGCGTCTGGGGCCGCACCAGGATGATGTCCCCCTTCTGCTTGACGTATTCGGACTTGTACTTGATGAGGAGGCTGAGCGCGGCGGACGAGATATAGGTCAGCAAGGCCATGTCCACGGCCAGATAGCGGATGCCTTCCTTGTCGCACCAGGCGAAGCCCACCTCGAACTTCTTGTACGTCGAGGGGTCGATCGAGCCCTCGACCCGCAGGATCGCCTTCCCCTCGGGACGTCGCGTCACGTTCATCGTGAGCCTCCCCGGGACTTTATGAGCGCTCGCGTCGCCGGCGGGGCGGTCGACCTTGGCTTTCGCGAACAGGTGCGCCGCGACCCAGGCGGGCAGGTCCTTCGCGCGCTCCACGCAGCGGGCCCCTTCGATGACCACCACTTCGCGGAACGGGCGGGCCTGTTCGCTGTTGTCGAAGACGATCACGCGCGGCAGCTCGCGCGCGGCGGCCTTCAGATAGGAGAGCGATCGGGCATAGCGGGCCTGCAGCTCCTCGGGGGACACGTCGTGGCCTCCCTGGGACACCCGCATGGCGACGCGCTCCTCGGAAAGCTCCAGGCTCCCGAGGCCGATGAAGCAGAAGACGACCGTGTAGCCGGCCGCCGCGGCCTCCTTGAGGGCGCCGAGCGTCTCCTGCACCGGATCCCAGTTGGCCGTCTGGAAGATGAAGCTCTCCTTTTTCGCCACGAGCGTCCGGCGCAGGGCCTGGGCCAGCTTCTCCGCGTCTTCCGGCGACGTCCGCAGCTCGCGCGCCAGCGCGTCGGGATCCACGATCCGAAGGCCCGAGGAGGCGAGATGGGCTTTGTAGAAGGTGGACTTGCCGGCCCCGTGGGGGCCCGCGATCGCGACCAGCGTCGGCCGCTTGTCGACATCCCCCAGATTCTTCAATCCGCTCTCTGAAACTTGCGGTTGACGAAGCGGCCGGTCACGCGCTTCCCGCCCTGTTCGACGCGCGTCACCAGGCCCGGCCGGCCCGGCGCCGGCTCGTAGTGCGGGAAGCGTTTCTGCTCCAGGTAGAGCGCGACCCGCTTGCGCCCTTCCGGCGTGTCCACGCCCCGCAGACACTCCGACAGGGGACGGACCCTCCCGGCCCGCTGGAGCGCCAGCGCCTGGTCCCCCCGGAGGAGAGGCTCCAGCGACCGCCCCAGGGACGCCCAGAGCTCGATCTGCTCCGCGATCGACCGCTTCAAGACCTCGCCGGTCAGTCGGGCGTCGATCACCAGCTCGTCGGAGAGCGAAACCGGTTGAGTCACGTTTGAACTGTATCCCGGGAGCGGCGAAACAGCAAACAGGCGCCGAAGAGGGCGACGGCCGCGGACGTGTAGTGGGCGAGGGTGAGGCCGGCGTAGCGGGGGTCGGGGTGCGCGACGTCCGTCGCGCGGAGGAAGTCGAGGCCGAAGCGGCACACGCCGTAGATCAGGCACGTGACGCCGAGGACGCGGCCTTCGGGCTGGGGACGTCGATTCAGCCAGACATTCACCGGCACGATGAGCAGCAGCGTGAAGAGCATCTCGTAGAAGCCGAGGTTGTGGCGCGGGCCGTCGGGGTAGTGGAACGCCCACCACGCTTCGGCGCAGCGCGGGCCGGGGTGGTCGCCGGCGACGGTGCAGCCCAGGCGGCCGAAGACCCAGCCGACCATGAAGGCCTCGACCAGGATGTCGGCCTCCCGCCACCAGCGCTTGCGCTTGTAGAGGTAGTAGCCGGCGAGGCCGAGCGTGCCTCCGAGAAAGCCGCCGTACGAGCTGATCCCCTCCGTGACCTTGAAGAGCGTGATCCAGCCTTCGGTCTGGAGGAGGTCGGGCCGGTAGAAAATGACTTCCACCATCCGCGAGACCACGAAGCCGACGATCAGCGCCCACCAGATGCCCGTCTCGAATTCGCGCTCGGGAATGCCCGCTTTCTTGGCGCGGCGCAGGGCGAGGAGGTAGCCCAGCACGAGGCCCGTGCCGATGGCGAGGGACCAGAAGTTGAACTTAAACATCGCCGGTCACGGAGGCACGGAAGCACAAAGACACGGAGGCACAGGGGGACGGAAGCACGGAGGCGCGGAGACGGGGCATCAGGGCTTCTTTTCGAGGATGTCGGCCAGGCGGTCCATGCGTTTGTTCATCCCTTGAAGGTGCCACACCAGCAGGGCCACGCCGAGCAGGATCCCAAAGAGAGCGGTTTCAACGAGCGTCATAGCTTCCTCAACTCAGTTCCAGGACGGCGTTGGCGGCGGTGCCGGCGACTTCGTGCTTGGGGTAGTGCAGGGCGGGGCGCCTGGCGGCTTTGCGGCGCAGCTCGTCTTCGCTGAGGCCGCTCTTCGCGACGGCCTCCTGGTACTCCTTGTCGGCGCGCTGGCGGGCCTTGAACAGGTCCATCTGCACGCGGCTTTGCACGTTGACCTCGCCGTCGCCGGTGGTCTCGATCGCGCAGAAGAGCGCCTCGGGGTGCTTCGCGGTCACGAGCGACTGGACGCCGTCGGAGACGCCCGAGCTGGGCATGCAGCCGAAGGGCTTCACGCTGACGACGAGGTGGGCCTTGCGGTGCTCCACCGTCTGGATCAGCTTGCCCACCTCCATGTGGCCCTCGCCGCCGCGGAGGTTGTTGTCGTAGTAGGCGTGCGAGATCGTCGCGATCTCGTCCATGTCGGGCAGCGGCACCTTGCCCAGGCCCATCGTGCGCGCGTAGAGCGTGAACGTGGCCCGCAGCGCCTTCTCGGCGCACCAGAGCAGCGCCAGCTTCTTCTTGCCGTCCTTGCCCTGCAGGCCCATGATGCCCGCGTCATCGCCGCGCAAATGCAGCCGCTTGCGCGTGTCGTGCTGGTGCTCCCAGATCATGTAGAGCAGCCAGGCCGTCACCAGCTGCACCTCGACCTCCGCGCCCTCGGACTCGAGGAAGCGCTGCAGCCGGTAGTTGCCGTCGCCCTCGGTCGTCATCGCCCAGAACTCGCCGATGATCGACACCTTGGGCTTCGGCCGCAGGCGGTCGACCTTCACGCGGTTGAGGATCTTCCGGCATCTCCACAGCGCGGCCACGATGCTCTTGTTCTTCTCGAGGCAGGCGCGGAGGAGGTCGCGGCACTCGGTGATCGCCGCGTCCGTGGCGCCCTTCTCGACTTCGTACGGCCGCACCCGGTAGCCCGCGGCGTTCAGGATGTCGCCCGCCAGCACCGCCTTCAGGATCCCCTTGAAGAACGCGGGCGTGAACTCGAGGGCCGACGCCGCGCCGGTCGCCTGCCGCAGCCCGCCCTGCTGCTGGAAGAGCATGACGCGGAAGCCGTCGAAGCCCGCGTCCGTCAGCGCCTTGCGGTACTCCGTCACGTAGGTCCCGAAGCGGCAGGGCCCGCACGCGCCGGCCGTCAGGAAGACGTAGCGCTGGATGATGTCTTCCTTCGACATCCCCCCGTCGCGCAGCTGGATCAGGTGCTTCACGAGGTTGCCGACGGTGAAGTACGTGGGGTTGCACTGCCCGCGGTTGCCGAACTCCTTGCCGACGCGGAGGGCGTCGTAGTCGGGGCAGTCCAGCGCCTGGATCTTGTAGCCCAGGCCCGCCATCGCGCCGGTCACCAGGACGTCGTGCGCCAGCGTCAGCCCGCCGAGCAGGATGGTGGTCGTGGCCTTCTGGTCCTGGGTGAAGGTCTGCGGGTTCGGGTCGCGCCAGTGCTCGACGTCCTTCTCCTCCAGCCCGAGCTTCTTGCGCTCCTCGGCCTCGAAGGCCTTGAGCTCGGCTTCGATCGCGGCGTAGTCGATCATCGGAACTTGATCTCCTGTTCCACGGGAGGCGGCGGCGCGACGTCCATCTCCGCGAACGCGGGATGTCCGGCTTCTTCGGCGAGGTAGGCGGTGTAGGCGACATCCATGAAGGCCGGCCGCGCCGTCCGCACCTGGTGGCGGCCGAGCAGCTCGATCCGCTTCGCCTCGACGCGGCGCTCCAGCTCCGTGCGGCGCGCGGCCTGGTCGGCCAGCTCGTCCTCGAAGCGCTTCAGCGTGTGCGCGTAGGTCTTCACGCGGATCTTGATCGAGCCCGACGGCTTGTTCGCGTCGATGTCGTGCAGGGCGGAGTAGGGCGTCGCGCTCGCGTTGATGATGTTGTCGATCAGCCCGTAGGTCGGCGCGTCGTGGCCGCACTTGAAGCTCGAGAGATCCAGCACGACGACGTTGGGATGTCGCGCCGCGAACTTGGCCGCCCAGACCTTCTGCACGCTGTTGGCGGAGAAGTTCTCGGGCCAGACGTCGGAGGTCGACAGCGGCGAGCTCACGAAGCCCTTCGCCAGGTCGTCCTTGAACCAGCGCGCGAGCCAGGCCGGGTCTTTCGGGATCGAGCGGATCGTGAGCACCGGGTAGCCGAGGGCCTGGTACTCGTCGGGGATGCCGTGGTTGAGGCCGGGGTCGAGGTGGTAGGGACGTCCCAGGAGCAGCACGCCCACCTTGTTCTCGGCCTCGAGATGCTCCAGGATCTCCAGGCCGCGGCGCTGCATCTCCTCGTCGAAGAGCCGCAGGGCCTTGAAGCCCTCGCGGCAGGCGTGGTCGCTCTCGTCCTCGGTGACGCCGAGCCGACGTCCCCAGCACTCGAACATGGCGCGCGCGAACAAGTTGGGCTCGTTGAGCGTGAAGGCGTCGTCGACGTACTCGACGCCCGCTCGAGCGAAGAAGTCGACCTCCTTCGTGAACGACGCCCGCATGACCTTCGGCGCGCCCGCCACGATCGGGCAGCTCACCGAGTCCATCGCGCCGACGACGAACGTCGGCAGGTGCGTGATGCAGGGGAAGAAGAGAAAGTCGAATGTGCCTTTGTGGTTGAGCAGGTTGTGGACGTGCGCCTGCGCGACTTTCGACGGGAAGCAGGGGTCGATCGAGCCGTACTTCGCGCCCTCGGCCCACATCTCTTCGGACGTCGCGTCGCTGAAGAAGACCTCGTGGCCCAGCGCCTCGAAGTAGGCGCGCCAGAGCGGACCCGTCGAGTAGAGGTTGAGCACGCGCGGGATGCCGATCTTCCGCGTTCGAAAGTCACCTGGTGACTTTCGAACAATCGGACGCCGGACCTTCTTCTTGCCGAAGAAGCCCTTCTCCACGTCGTCGATGAGCGTCCCCGCGGGCGGCGGCGGCTCGGCCGTGTAGAAGCTCCGGAAGGCGAGCTTGGCTTCGTAGTCGGCGAGGTTGGGGAACTTGGTCTTGAGCGCGGTGCGCTTCGCGGTCAGCGCTTTCAGGGCGTCGAGCGACTCCACCGTCCCCTTCTCGCAGCTGAAGCCGGAGATGTAGCGGCTGGTGCGGCCGTCGGGCGTGCGGGTGTCGATGAACGTGCGCCCGCAGTTGTTGGGGCAGAAGTGGCAGGTGGTCGATTCGTCCTTCTTCGTCGTGAATCCCAGGTTGATCGCGGCGTCGAGGCCGATGAACGTCGAGTGGCCGCGGCGCTTCACCACGCGCAGCGTCTCGAGGGCCGCGCCGATCGCGCCGGCCTCGCCGGGATGCGGATGGACGCGCACGCTCGCGCCGGGCACGCGCGCCTTGATGTAGTCGACCTGCGCCTTCACGGCCGCGAGGTTGTACTGCGTGCCGCCCTGCAGCACGTAGCGGTTGCCGAGCTGCGCGAGCCGCGGGATCTGCACCACGTACTGCCAGACGTTCTTGGGCAGGACCATCGCGAGGCCGGCGAGCAGCTCCTCCTTCGCGTAGCCCTCCTTCTGGAAGTTCACGCGGTCGGCGTCGAGGAAGACCGCGCAGCCGTAGCTGAACTTCGGACTGAGCTTCGCCTTGAAGGCCGTGTCGGCGTATTCGGTCACGGGCACGCCGAACTGGTCGGCCATCGCCTGCAGCAGCATGCCGTTGCCGGCGGAGCATTGGTTCGACAGCCTGAAATTGCGGATCTCGCCGTTGACCATGAAGAGGACCTTGATGTCCTGGCCGCCGATGTCGCAGATGACGTCGAGGTCCCCGCAGTACTTCACCGCCGCCGCCATGTGGGCGACGGTCTCGACGACGTTCACGTCCGCGCGCAGCGACTCTTCCAGGACGTCGGCCGCGTAGCCGGTCGCGCCGAAGCCGATGACCTCGAGCGTCGCGCCCTGGTCGTGCACGAACGCCTTGATCTTCGCGAGCAGCGCCTTGGTGTCGGCGATCGGGTTGCCCTTCGACAGCAGGTACTGCTTGCAGAGCAGCTCGCCCTGTTCATCCACCAGCACCGCCTTGGAGGAGGTCGACCCTCCATCGAGCCCGATCGCGGCGCGGACGACGCCCGACAGCTTCCGCGCCTCGAACCTGGGGACGCCGAACTCGCGGCGGAAGGCGTCGAGGTCCCCCTCGGCGAGGGGCGGGCCGGCCTTGGCGCCCAGCCGCGCGGCCCGTCCGTGGGAGATGAACTCCTTGAGGGGGTCGAGGCCCCGGTACGCGCCCGCGTCGCCCGGCTCCGCGAGGCCGAAGAGCGCCGCGCCGTACGCGGCGTAGTACTGCGCGTCTTTCGGGACGACGACCAGGTCGTCGACCGGGCCGTCGCAGTCGAAGCCGCGGGCCTTCCACGACTCGGGGATGCGCTGGCGCCAGCAGGCCTGGAGGAACGGCAGGTAGGTGTTGGGCCCGCCGAGCAGCAGGACCTTCGGCTTGAGCGTGTTGCCGCGCGCGAGCACGGAGAGGTTCTGGGAGACGATGGCGTCGGCGAGCGAGCAGAGGATCTCTGTCGAGGGGATGCCCGACTTGACCAGGTTGACGATGTCGGTCTCGGCGAAGACCCCGCACTTCGCGGCGACGTGGTGGAGCTTCGACGGGTCCCAGGCGAGCCGGCCGGCCTCCTCCTGCGGGATCCCGACTTTCAGCATGCACTTGTCGATGGTCGCGCCCGTGCCGGAGGCGCACTTGTCGTTCATCGACGCGATCGCGCGCTTCTCGCCGCTCTTCTGGTCCTCCCGGTAGATGATGATCTTGGCGTCCTGGCCGCCGAGCTCGACCACGCTGCGGACGTCGGGATGCAGGCGGTCGACGGCCATCGTCACCGCGTTCACTTCCTGCACGAAGCGGGCGCCGAGCGGCTCCTTGAGCGGGCCCGAGCCGGAGCCGGTGATGAAGACGCGGATGTCCTCGGTCCGGACGTCCTCGAAGCGCGCGCCGATCGCGACGAGGAGCTCGAGCACCTTCTCGGCCTGGCGGGTCTCGTGGCGCTGGTAGTCGGACCAGAGGATCTCGCGCGACTCCGGGTCGACCGCCACCGCCTTGACCGTGGTGGAGCCGACGTCGACGCCGAGGACGAGCCGCATGGGCTTGGATTATGGCATCGAATCAAGAATCGAGAATCAAGAATCAAGACGGAAGCGCCACCACGAAGGCACAAAGACCACCAAGGCCGGATCGCGGGGTTCACTCGGATGCCCCCCTCCCGCGATTCCCGTCTTCGGGTCCTTTGTGTCTTTGTGGTGAGCGACCTAGAACTCGAGCGCGAGCGAGAACCAGGCCATCCAGGGGTAGCCCGACATCCGATCGAAGCCGGTGCCGAGGCCCGCCTCGAAGACGCGGGGGCCGCGGACGGCGCGGAGGCCGAAGACGGCGCTGGCGGGGTGGCGCTGGAGGAGGTCGACGTCCCGGAACGCGCAGGTGTTGGCCTCGACCTGGACGCCCAGGGAGACGCCGTCGGCGACGTCCCAGGTGAACCCGGCGCCGGCGAAGGCGAAGGAGGCGAGGGGGACGGCGGGCTCGTCGAAGAAGGGGAGGGTGGCGCCCAGGTGGAGGTGGAAGGAGCTCGAGCCGACGGGGACCCGGGCGAGCCCGGCGAGGGCGATGTCGGGGGGCTCTTCCTGGCCGTAGGCGTGGTCGCGGCCGAAGGGGACCTTGGCGAAGGCGGCGAGGGAGAAGTCGAAG
>DASVNH010000173.1:0-80342 GCA_036383955.1 Planctomycetota bacterium
GCGACCGCGGCGTGACGAACTGGGAGTTCCGCCTCCGCCGCGGCGACGGCACGCTCGGCTGGGGCCTCACCTCCCTCCGGATCGGCGAGTACGGCGGGGAGCCCGTCGTCTTCGGCTGCTTCCAGGACCTCAGCGCCCTCAAGGCGGTGGAGGAGGCGCTCCGCTTCAGCGAGGCGCGCTTCCGGAACGCCTTCGACCACATGGGGGTCGCGGCGTGCCTCATCTCTCCCGACTACCGCTTCCTCAAGGTCAATCGCGCGCTCTGCGACATGCTCGGCTACGGCGAGGACGAGCTGCTGGGCATGGGCTGCGCCGACGTCACCCATCCGGACGACGCCGCGGACACGGCCCAGGCGGAGGGGCGCCTGCTGTCGGGGGAGGCGTCGCACCTGCGCCTGGAGAAGCGCTACCGCCGCAAGGACGGGAGCATCGTCCACGGCGTCCTGGAAATCTCCCTCCTGCGGGACGTCGAGGGCCGGCCGATCCAGTTCGTCTGCGGCATCCAGGACATCACGGACATGAAGCGGGCGGAGGAGGCGCTCCGGGACGCGCACGACGCCCTCGAGCGGAGAGTCGAGGAGCGCACGACCCTGCTTTCGGAGGAGATCGCCCAGCGCCGCCGCGCCGAGGAGAACCTCAAGCTCTACCGGGAGTTCTTCCGGCACGCCCGCGAGGCCATCGTCGTCGTCGACCGCGAAGGGCGCGCCCTCGATCGGAACGAGGCGCACCGGGCCCTCTTCGGCGGGACGGACGAAGAGCTCCGCGGGAGCTGCCCCGCCTTCCTCCCTCCCGAGCGCTTCGCGCGCCTGACGGAGGCGATCCGGACGGACGGCTTCTTCGAGGAGGAGACCCGCGGCCGCGACGCCGCCGGCCGGGCCGTCGACGCCCTCCTCACCGCCTTCGCGGTCCGGAACGCCGCCGGCGAGCCCCTCGTCTACGGCGTCCTCCTGCGCGACATCACGGCGCGCAAGCGGCGGGAGGCGTCGCTGCGCGCGGTCCTCGAAGGCACCGCGGCCGTCACCGGCGACGAGTTTTTCCGCGCGCTGGTCCGCACGCTCTGCGCCGCGCTGGGGACGCGCTCGGCGTTCGTCTCGCGGGTCCTGGACCAGCCGCCGCGGCGGGTCCGGACGCTGGCGGCCTGGATCGGGAACGACTTCGTGCCGGACCTGGAGTACGCCCTCGCCGGCACGCCCTGCGAGGCGGTGATCGCCGGCGGGGTGGTGGTCCACCCGCGGGAGGTGGCGCGCCGCTTCCCGTCCGACGAGGACCTGGCGGCGCTGAAGGCCGAGAGCTACATCGGCGTGCCGATCCTGGATCCCGGCGGGGCGGTCGTGGGCCACCTGTCCGTCATCCACGACGCGGAGCTCGAGGACGCGGAGTTCAAGACCTCCCTCCTGCGCCTCTTCGCCGGGCGGGCGGGCGCGGAGTTCGAGCGGCGCGGCGCCGAGGCGGCGCTCCGCGAGAGCGAGGAGCGCTGGCGGTCGCTGGTCGCCGGCGTCCCGAGCATCATCATGACGATCAACGAGGAGTGGCGGATCGTCACGATCAACCGGACCGTGCCGGGCCTGACGGTGGAGAAGGTGATCGGGACGCACGTCCACGACTGGGTCCCGCCGGAGGGCTGGAAGGTCGTGGGGGACGCCCTGGACCGCGCCTTCAAGGAGGGGCTGCCGACCGTCTACGAGATCCAGGCGGTCGGCCGCTGGTGGGATTCGCGGGTCAGCCCGATCGTGGTCCGCGGGAAGGTCGTGAGCGCGACGCTGATGACGACCGACATCAGCGAGCGCAAGGAGACGGAGCGGCGGCTGGCCTCGCTGGCGGAAGAACAGAGCCTCGTGCTGACGCACATGCGCGACTTCCTCTACCGCCACGACGTCCGCGGCGTCTTCACGTTCGTCTCGCCGGCCGTGGAGCAGATCACGGGCTGGAGCCAGGAGGAATGGCGGAAGCACTACTCGGAATTCATGACCGAGAACCCGATCAACAAGAAGGTCGTCGAGTTCACCGAAGAGACGCTGCGGACGGGGCGGCAGAGCCCGCCCTACCTGGTGGAGGTGCGGCACAAGGACGGACGTCCGGTGCTGATCGAGGTGAACGAGCGCGCCTACTACGAGGAGGGGAAGATCGCGGGGGTCGTCGGCGTGGCCCGCGACGTGACCGAGCGGCGCCAGGCCGACGAGGAGCTGCGCTTCCAGAAGGCGCTCCTGGAGTCGCAGTCGGAGGCCGCGATCGACGGCATCCTCGTCGTGACCGTGGCCGGCCGGATGATCTCGTTCAACCGGCGCTTCGTGGAGATGTGGGACATCCCCCAGGAGATCGTCGAGACCCGCGACGATTCCGCCGCCCAGCGGTCGGTGCTCGGGAAGCTGAAGGATCCGGAGGGCTTCCAGACGCGGGTCCGCTACCTCTACGAGCATCCGGAGGAGGAAAGCCACGACGAGCTCCACCTGAAGGACGGGCGCGTCTTCGAGCGCTACAGCGCGCCGATCCGCAGCAAGGTGGGCGTCGGCTACGGGCGGATCTGGTACTTCCGCGACGTCACGGGACGGAAGCGCACCGAGCAGGAGCTCCGCCGCGCCGCCGAGGAGACCCGGAAGGCCTACGACGACCTCAAGCAGGCGCAGGCCCAGCTCATCCGCTCCGAAAAGCTCGCCTCCATCGGCATCCTCGTCTCCGGCGTCGCCCACGAGATCAACAATCCGCTCAACGTCATGTACGGCAACCTCCAGCTCCTCCAGGAGGCCGCCGGGTCGCTCGCGCCCCGCGCGCGGAACATGATCCGTGACGCCCTCAAGGCCGGCGAGCACGCGCGGCGGATCATGGACGACTTCCGCGGCTACGCCCGCGACGCCCGCATGGCCGAGCCGGTCGACCTGAACCAGTGCCTGGAGGAGGCCGTCGCGCTCATGAAGCCCGGCTTCCGGCGGCGGATCAAGGTGGTCAAGCGGCTGGGGCGGATCCCGCCGGTGCGCTGCTTCCGCGGCCAGATGAGCCAGGTCTTCCTGAACCTGCTCAAGAACGCCGCGGAGGCCGTCGACAAGCGGGGCACGGTGACGCTGCGGACGCGGCACCGGGCGGGGCGGGTGATCGTGGAAGTGGCGGACACGGGGCGGGGGATGTCGGAGGAGATCCGCGCGAAGCTCTTCGAGCCGTTCTTCACGACGAAGCCGGTGGGGAAGGGGCTGGGGCTGGGGCTGTCGATCAGCGCGGTGATCCTGCAGAACCACGGCGGCCAGATCCGGGTGAAGAGCCGTCCGGGGCGGGGCTCGGTCTTCCTCCTCGAGATCCCCGTCGGCTCCTGAGCCGCGGGCGACGCAAGAGAACAGAACTTTCGTTCGATTTCCGCTTGACTTTCAAGGTATACTCTATATACTTTGGGTAGGTTATATATGGCTGAGATGAAGCGCCAGGCCTCCTATACGACGGGCGACGTCGCCCGCATCTGCCACGTCACGAAGCGCACCGTCATCCAGTGGATCGATTCGGGCAAGCTCAAGGGCTACCGCATCCCCGGGTCCACCCACCGCCGCGTGGCGGCCGACGCGCTGCGCGACTTCCTCCGCGCCCACAAGATCCCGGACTACGCCGCCGTCGTCCGTCGCCGCATCCTGATCGTCGACGACGACGTGGACCTCCAGGAGCTTCTCAAGGACGCCCTCCGCGACCGCTACGACGTCGAAGTCGCCGGCAGCGCCCTCGAGGCCGCGTCCCGTCTTCCCGTCTTCCAGCCCGACCTCGTGCTCCTGGACATCCGCCTGCCGGATTGCTCGGGCCTCGAGGTCTGCCGCCATTTCCAGGACTACAAGCGGGCGCGCCGGGTTCCGATCCTGACGATGTCCGCCTACGGCAACGAGATCGATCCGCTCGAGGTCCGGCGCAGCGGCGCGGACGCGTTCCTGCCCAAGCCCTTGCGGATCGCGGAGCTTCAGCAGCGTATCGAGGCGATGGTCGGATAGCGAGCGAGACACCTTAGGAGGGATCGACGTGTCGAATTTCGGCGACCTGGTCAAGAAGCTGAGAAAAGAGAAGGCCCTGACCCTGGAAGCGGTGGCCAAGAAGATCGGCTCGCACAAGGGTTACGTCTCGGGCATCGAGAACGGCAAGGTCAATCCGCCTTCCGTGAAGATCATCCGCAAGTTCGCGAAGCTCTTCACCCAGAACGAGCGGACCCTGGTCCGCATGGCCTGGGCCGACAAGGCGCCCGCCCTCATCCGCGACGAGGCCCGCCGCCTGGTCGCCCTCGCCGAAGCCGAAAGCGCGAGCGGCGCCGCCGAGCTGGTCTCCGTCCCCCTCCTCAACACCGTCGAATCCGGCTACGCCGCCGAGCTCGCCCCCGACCGCCGCCCCCGTCCCGCCGTCCAGGCCACCCTGCTCCTGCCGAAGGGCCGCGCGACGCCCGACTTCGCCGCGACGGTCGTCGACGACTCCATGGAGCAGCAGGCCGGGCCGTCGTTCTCGCGGGGCGACGTCCTCCTCCTGCGCCGCGCGGAGAAGATCGTCAGCGGCTCGCTGGTCTTCATCGTGTTCAAGACCCGGCAGAAGAGCCAGGCGCTCGTCCGCCAGGTGATGCTGGAGCAGGGCGAGAACATCGTGCTCCAGCCCCTCAACAAGGAGTATCCGCTGGAATTCCTGACCCAGGACGACGTGGACGCCGTGTACGCCGTGGCGGGCCGCATCGACCTGTACGAGCCGGTGAGCGTGGACGTGAAAGTATAGGAGAAATTAAGGGGCCGCGGGCGGGACCGCAGCGTGATCCGCACCTAGACGACAACCGCGACAGGCCACTGGGAGGCCCGCGCCCCCCCAATCTTAACTGTCCTTTTCCTCCCTCTCTCGATGCCGCTGGGGCGACGCCCGTCGCCCGAGCGGCATCTCTTTTTCCGGAACCCGGAACCCGGCGACCGGAACCCGAAACCCGAAACCCGGCGACCGACGACCGATACCCGACGACCGACGAACGGAATCCGACGACCGGGGACCGGCGATTTTGGCTTTTTTCCGCCGGGGGCCCTTTTTCGCGACGAGAAATCGGGCCCTTTCGACACGAGGGGTGAGGTGAAAGATGAGCATGACGAGCTTCACCAACCTGGACGTGTGGAAAGTGGCGCACGAAGCGACCCTGGAGCTGTATCGGGCGGTCCGGGGCTTTCCGGAAGATGAGCGCTTCTGCCTGTCCCTCCAGATGAGGCGGGCCGCGGTGTCGATCGAGGCGAACATCGCGGAAGGATCCGCGAAGCCGACGTCCCGGGAGCGTCGCCGCTTCTACACCTTCAGCCGGGGCTCCGCTGAAGAGCTGCGCTGCTGCCTGATCATCGCTCGGGACCTGGGCTACCTTTCGAACGCGGGAGGACTATTCGAAAAGCTCGACCGCGTGTGCGCGATGCTCTATCGGCTCATGACCCCCAAGGTCGCGCCGCCCCAAGGAAACTAGCGGCTTCGGTCGTCCGTCTCCGGTCGTTCGGCCGTCGGTCGTCGTCCGCGGGTTCGGATCCCGGTCGTTCGGACGTCGCCCGCGGGTTCGGATCCCGGTCGTTCGGTCGGCGTCCGCGGGTTCCGGTCGTCGGGTTCCGGGTTCCGGGTCTAGTCGTCGGGGTGCTTGCCGAGGGGGACTTCGATCTTGAGCTCTTCCTCGCCGCGCTTGACGGTGAAGGTCACCCGGTCGCCGGGGCGGCGCTGCCAGACGCGGGAGTTGAGCTCGTTGCGGTCGGAGAGGCCGCGGTTGTTGACCTTGAGGAGGTAGTCCCCCTTCAGGATTCCGGCCTGGTCGGCGGGGGAGTCGGGGCGCACGTCGTCGACCTTCAGCCCCTCCTTCGTCTCCTCGACGTAGACGCCGAGGTAGGCGCTGCCCTTGGGGCGGGTGGGGGCGGGCTTCTCCGTCGACGGCAGGCCGAGCGCCTCGAACGGGGAATAGCGGTCGAGCACGACCTTGAGCTCCTCCGCTTCTCCTTCGCGCTCGATCTTGAGCGTGACTTCGGCGCCTTCGGGGTAGTTGCCGATCGCGCCCTGGTATCGCTCCTTGTTGAAGATCCCGTACTGGTTGACCCGGACGATCATGTCGCCGCGCTTGAGGCCGGAGCGGTCGGCGGTGGAGCCGGCCTTGACGGCCTGCACGCGCGCGCCCTTGCCCTGCGTGTTCTGGTCGGCGACCTGGAGGCCGGCCACCATGGCGTGGTAGATCTTGCCGCCCTTGCCGCCCTTGATCATCTCGGGCAGGAAGTTGCGGATCTGGTTCGCCGGGATGGCGTAGCCGACGCCCGAGTTGACGCGGTTCATGTAGCGCGTCGCGATGCGGCCGTTGATGCCCACCACGCGGCCGTCGATCGTCACGAGCGGCCCGCCCGAGTTGCCCGGGTTCACCGCCGCGTCGGTCTGGACGCAGTCGAAGTAGGTCTGCTGGTTCCGATGCAGGGCGGAGACGATGCCGAGCGTGATGGTGGGGTACCACTTCAGGTCCTCGGCGGGCAGGGTGATGCCGAAGGGATTGCCGCAGGCGATCACGTACTGGCCCACTTCGAGGCGGTCGGAGTCGCCCAGCTCGGCGAAGGGGAACTTCTCCTCGGCCGGGCCGTGGACCTTGAAGAGCGCGATGTCGCCCAGCTCGTCGGTGCAGACGAGCGTGGCGTCGTGCTGCTTGCCGTTGTAGAGGGTGACGCGGGTGGTCTTGAGCGTCCCGGCCACGTGGTGGTTGGTCAGCGCGTAGCCGTCCGCCGAGATGAGCACCCCCGAGCCGCCGCCGAAGAACACGAAGCGCTCGCTGATCTTCTTCGAGCAGTCCTCGACGCGCTTCTGCAGCTCCGGGGGGAGGGCCTGCGCGCAGAGGGCGAGGGCCAGGGCGGCGGCGGTCGTCACGCTATTCTCCCCGATCGTCCCAGCCCAGCTCGCAGTCGAATTCGAGCGCTTCTTCGCCCCGGAGCACCTTCACCTTGACGCGCTCGCCGGGGGCCTTGCGCATGATGGTCGCGCGGAGCTCGTCGAAGTAGGTGATCGCGGTGCCGTCGAACTCGACGATCACGTCGCCCGCCTTGATGCCCGCCTTCTCGGCGGCCCCGCCGGGCTGCACGCTTTCGAGCTCGACGCCCTTCTTCACGCTCTTCTGGTTGAAGACGATGCCCAGGAGCGGGCGGCGGCTCTCCGCGACGCTCCGGCCTTCCTTCAGCTCCTTGAGGATCTCCGGCAGGCGGTCGTGCGTGATCGCGTAGCCCACGCCCGAGTTCTGGCCGCGCGTGGAGGAGAACTTCGTGTCCACCTTGCAGCTCACGCCCACCAGGCGCCCCTCGAGGTCCACCACCGGGCCGCCCACGTTGCCGTAGTTGAGCTTCGCGTCGAGCTGGATCCCGCGGCCGCCGAGGCGCGACGCCGCGCTCACGATGCCCGGATTGGCCGTCAGGCCCTTGCCGTCCGGGGCCCGGCCCAGCGCCAGCAGCGCGTGCCCCGTCTTGATCGCCTCCACCGGCGCCCGCTGCAGCGTCGCCAGCCCCGCGGCCTCGACCTTCAGCGCCGCCAGGTCGTACGTTCCGTTGAAGCCGAGGATCTTCGCCTCGAGCTCCCGGCCGTCCGGCAGCAGCACCTTGATCGAGCGCACCTTGCCCGCCACGTTGAAGTGCGTCGTCAGGATCGTCCCGTCCGCCTCGATCACCACCCCCGAGCACCACGCGTCCTTCGGGCGGTTGGCGAAGACGTCCTGCATCGGGTTGAACGGCATGCCCCGGAACG
This sequence comes from Planctomycetota bacterium, assembly GCA_036383955.1. Lineage (GTDB taxonomy): Bacteria > Planctomycetota > MHYJ01 > MHYJ01 > JACPRB01 > JACQFK01. Next base: position 7,714 of record DASVNH010000173.1, read on the forward strand.
GGTTCCGCCGCGGCGCTTCCGCCGCCGGCTTCGGCGCCTCCGGCTCGCGTTCCACCTTGATGGCGACGACCGCCGGCGCGGCCTTCTCCACCGCCCGGACCGTCGCGGACTCGATCGCCGCGATCGGATCGGCGTCCTTGATCTCCTGGCCCGCCAGGAGCGCGAGCGCCAGCGTCATCATCATCGCCGGTCCCCTAGAACAGGGGCCTCCGTCCGACCGTGATCTGGATCTCCGAGCGCTCGCCGTCCCGCACGAGCGTCAGCGTCAGGGTCTCGCCGGCCGACTTGCCGGCGACGGCCTCCTCCAGCGACGCGACGGTCGCCAGCGGCGTTCCGTCGGCCCGCTTGAGCAGGTCGCCTTTCCGCACGCCGGCCTTGTCGGCCGGGCCGTTCTTCGACACGCGGGTCACCTCGAGCCCGCCGTCCGAGGCGCGGGTCTCGACCCCCACCCAGGCGTCCCCCTTGCGGACGCGCTCGGTGACGTCGGCCACGCCTTTTTCCCCGTCGGCGTGGGCCTTGCGGATCTTCTCGATGGACGGCTTGAGGGCGTTGATGGGAATGGCCAGCCCGGTGAACTTGGCGTCGTCGTAGTTGAGCGTGACGATCCCCAGGAGCCGCCCTTCGCGGTCGACGAGCGGGCCGCCGTCCTGGTTGGGATTGACCGCGGCGGACGTCTCGATGACCGGCCCCGCGTACATCGAGCCCCCGCGCTTCTCCTCGACCGCGTAGAGGCCGGAGACGGCGCCCAGCGACATCGCGGGCTGGTCGTCGTTCACGAGGCTCTCGAAGCTGTCGCCGAACACGTAGGAGACGTGGCCGATCCGGACCGTGTCGGAGTCGCCCAGGGGCACGAACGCCAGCGGCTCGGGGGCGTCGATCTTCACCAGGACGAGCTCCTTGGCGGTGTCGCGCCCCAGGACCCGGCCCTTGTACTGGCGGTTGCCCTTGGACACGACCGTGACCACCGAGGAATTGGCCCCGCAGGCCGTGACCGACGTGAGGACGAGCCCCGACGGGTCGATGATCACGCCGGATCCGCGCTGACCGGCGCCTTCCACGTAGACGACCGCCGGAACGACCTTGCGCGCGACTTTGACGTGGATCTTGTCGTCGTCCTGAGCGACGGCCGTCGCCGTCGAGAGCAGCAGGGCCGCGAGCCCCGCCCAAGCCAGTCTCATGCGAGCACCCGAGAGAAGTTACCGGCAGGTCCGGTGGACTCCCCCTCTCCGTACCTATAATATACGACACGATCGCCAAGCTGAAAGATCCCGAAATCCGGAGGACGTCATGGCGTTTCTCGCGCTGCTCCTGCTGACCGCCCTCCCCGGGGGGGACGACGAGGCCCGGAAGCCCGTCCGGAAGTCGATCCCCCTCTCGGTCCGCGAAGCAGTGGCGCTCTCCCTCAACCACAACCTGGACATCGAGATCGCGCGCTACCAGCCCTGGATCGAGGAGCAGAACGTGCTGGTGACCCTGGGCCAGTGGGACCACGTCCTCTACGGATCCGCGGTCCGCTCGCGCGCGGTCCAGCCCGGCACGAGCTCGCTCTCGGGCGCCTCCAAGCTGGAGAGCGACGGGAAGGACGTCGAATTCGGCGTCCGCAAGCTCCTGCCCTTCGGCGGCTCGTACGACGTCTTCGCGGGAGGCAACTACATCCGCTCCAACAACTCCTTCCTGCTGGAGAACCCGCTCTACACCGACTCGGCGGGCGTGGCGATCACCCTCCCGCTGCTGCGGGGCGGCTCCACGGCGGCCAACACGGCCACGCTGGTGATCGCCCGGAACGAGCGGGACATCTCGGTGGACGTGTTCGAGAAGACCGTGTCCGACAGCGTCTTCGCCGTGATCCAGGCCTACGCCGACCTCGCCTTCGCCATCGAGGAGAAGAAGGTCAAGGAGCAGTCCGTCGACGTCGCCTCGCGGCTGCTGGAAGACAACCGCCGCAAGTTCGACCGCGGGCTGGCGTCGCGGCTCGACGTCACCCAGGCCGACGCGGGCGTGGCCGCCCAGCAGGAGGGGCTGCTGACCGCCGAGGCCGCCGTGCTCAACGCGAGCGACCGCCTCAAGCGCCTGGTCGACCCCTCGCTGCTGGCGTCGGAGCTGGAAATCGTCCCGGTGGAGCGGCCGGGCACGCGCCTGGGCGACCTCGACGAGCGGGCGGCGACGGAAAAGGCGCTCGAGCAGGCCCGGGGGTCCCGGCCGGAGTTCCGGCAGCTCCGCCGGCAGATGTCGAGCCAGGACGTGGAGATCGCGCGCGCGGCCAACGACCGGCTCCCGCGGCTGGACTTCACCGGCTCGGGGACGATCAACGGGACGGAGGGCACGTTCAGCGAGGCCTTCCGGGAGGCGGACGGGCTGGACACCTACGACGTCACGGGCGGCATCATCTTCGAATGGGCGTTCGAGAACCGGGCGGCGCGGGGGGCGTCGCAGCGCGCGGAGCTGCAGCGCCGGCGGCTGGTCCTCCAGGAGCGCAACCTGGAGAACCAGGTGCTCGTGGAGATCCGCGAGGCGGTGCGGGCCATCAAGACCAACGAGAAGCGCATCGAGGCGACGCGGCGCGCCCGCGTCCTGGCCGAGGAGCAGCTCGAGGGCGAGCTGACGCGGAACCAGCAGGGGCTGTCGACGACCTTTCGGGTGATCGACGTCCAGGAGGACCTGGTGCAGGCGCGGACGAACGAGCTGAAGGCGCTGATCGACTATCACCTGTCCCGGTACCGGCTGGGGCAGGTCTCGGGCGTGCTGCTGGAGCAGCAGGGGATCCTGATCCGGGAGAACCTGGCGCCGCGGGTCAGCCTGAGGTAATCACTTCCCGGGGGTCTTGGGCTTGTCCTGGGGCTTCTCCATCGGCTTGCCCTTCTCGTCCTTCTTTTCGGCGCCCGGGACGACCTTCGCGGCGCGGACTTCCTTCTCGGCCTGTTCGAGCTCCTCGGCCTTGAGGGCCTTGAGGCGCTCGACGAATTCGGCGACGCCCGCGTGGGTCTTCATCTGGGTGACGGCCTCGGAGGCGTCGGGATGGAGCACGTTGCCGGCGCGGCGGAAGTCCTTCAGGATCCAGAGGCAGAACTCGCGGCCCGCGACGGAGACGGACTCGAGGCAGTAGCGCTTGAAGTTCTCGAACGTGAAGTCCTCCTCGCGGAAGGTCTTCAGCTTCTGGTTGTCCGCGTGGTAGGAGGTGGCGCCCACGAACTTGCCGGCCTCGAAGGTGAAGTAGGGCGAATTGCCCTGGAGATTGCGGACGGTGTAGTGGATCTGGGTGAGGGCGGCGGGGTAGAGGGCCTTGAGGGAGCTCTGCTCGCAGCGCTTCAGCAGCTTGCCGTTTTCGGCGGTCAGGTCCTTGGCCTGGGCCTTCCAGACCTCCTCCTTGGCGCAGGCCAGCTCGTAGCGCTTGACCATCTCGAGCGCGTCGGCGGCGAGCTGGTCGAGCTCCTGCAGGTTGGAGACGAGGGCCTGGACGAGATCCTCGTTCCAGGCGGAGAAGAGGAAGTTCCAGCTGCGGGGCTGGACGGGGGTCTTCTTGAGGTGCTCGAGGACCTTGGGGTTCTGGAGCTCCTCGCGGAGGTCGACGCGGACGGCGAAGAGGCCGGGGCCGTCGATCGGATTGCCGAGGCTGAACTTGCGCTCCTTGACCTGGGCCATGAGGCCGCCGGCGCCGGAGAGCATGGGCTCGAGCTTGCCGTTGACCCAGGTCTCGTAGCTGCGGCCGACGGAGACGAAGAGGATGGCCATGTCGGGCAGGGGGACGGCGCCGTCGCACTGGAGGAGCGGGCGCTTGGCCTTCGGATTGGGCACCTTGGCGGCCAGGATCATCTCGACCTTGTTGTCCTGGGCGGTCAGGGCGCCGGAGAAGAGGAGCGCGACGGCGAGGAAGCGCGTCATGGACCCACCCCCAATAAAGAAGGAGCCGGGCGGCCTTCGCCGCCCGGCTCCAGTGTAGCGCTTAGAAGCTCCGGTTGTCGAACACGTAGGACAGCAGGTGGCTCTGGTTGTCGTCGTAGAAGATCGTCACGTCGTCGAGCACCGGGGTGGCCAGGAGGATGTCGGCGAACTGCGCGGGGATGTCGAAGTTGGCCCGGTACTTGACGTTCTTGGGATCCTGGACGCTGAGCGAGGCTCCCGTGGACTGTCCGCCGGCGCCGCTGGGCTCGTAGACGGGGGAATAGCCGTCGTCGTAGTACGGCCCGGCGGGCGGGTTGGTGCCGTCGATGATGGACAGGCCGATCCGGGGGTTGACGTCCTTGATGGCCATGCCGCGCGTGTCGTACGCGTAGAGGACCTGGCGGCCGGGCTCGGCGGGCTCCGGATCGCCGGAGTCGCGGTTCTCGCCGTACCAAGTCCAGGCGAGGCCGATGATGCGGATCCGCCGTTCGACCGGCTGCAGGGAGCCGGTGGGGGGCGCGCCGCCGGGCGGCATCGCGCTGCCCGGGGTGGGCAGGACGCGGGTCACCGAGACGCGGTCGAGCTCGAGGGAGGCGGAGGTGAAGACGCCTTCGCCGTAGTTGCCGCCGTCGGGCTTGTAGTAGCGGCCGCGGGCCCAGAGGGCGAGCTGCCCCTGCTCGTCCTGGGTCTTCCACACGTAGGCTTCGTCGATCGTCTGGTCGCCGGTGTGGTTGCCCTTGTAGCCGAAGTTCGCCTTGGCGCGGGCGCCGATGTAGGAGGTGGCGCCGAAGCGCATCTGGTTGAACTCGCCGCCGTCGTGCTTGTCGAAGAAGTTCATCCGGTCGGCGCCCATGCTCCAGCCGCCGGTCATCGAGATGTACGTCCACTTGGAGAAGTTCATCGTGCCGTTGACCCAGAGGCGCGAGGAGTTGCCGGCCTGGTCGCTGGGCGTCAGGTTCCACGCGAAGGCCGTGTGGATCCAGCGGTGGCCCCGCAGCGGGCTGGGCTTGTCCGCGCGGCCGCGGCAGGCGTCGTGGCCCAGGTGGTTCAGGCAGGACGTGAGGTGCCCGAACTCGTGCGCCCGGGGGAGGCTGCCGCTCGAGGATGAGTGCCACTGCTTGGAGCCCATGCAGAGCGAGGAGGGCTCGAACTGGCCGCAGTTGTTGTGCCAGTACTTCGGGCCCTGCGTCTCCGACTGCTTGATGTCGTAGTTCGAGGGGAAGTAGTAGAACGCCCAGGGCCAGACGTTCACGTTCTGGCCGCAGGAGTCGTGGTAGCGGCTCATGTCCCACATCGTGCGGACCTTGCCGCTGAGGTCCGGGTAGTACGACGGCTTCCACCAGAAGCCGACCTGGCCTTCCGCGTGGTCCGTGTTGAACCGCCAGAGGTCGCCGCCGCCGTGCACGAAGTAGGCGGGCGCGGCGTGGCGCTCCACGTACGTGCCGTCGATGCGCAGGTCCGAGGGCGGGAAGGGCGCCAGCGGGGGCGTGGTCGTCGTGCCCGACGCCTGCTTGGTCTGGCGGAAGCTGCGCGCGATGCGGATCGGCTGCGCCACCGTGCCGTCGGCCGGATCGTAGGGGCCGCCCTTCGACCAGGGGACGCCGCCGACGATGTCCGGATAGTTGTCCACCGTGTCGTCCGCGCCGGCTTTCTCGCCGGCGATCTCCAGGCCGTTGAAGACGTGGAACCCGGCGTCATGGTCCAGCGAGAAGGGCACGTACATGAGCAGGCCGCCGGGCAGCGACGCCCGCAGCCCCGTGCTCTTCGTGGTCGAGAGCTGGTTCTTCGCGTGGGTCACGCCCAGGCCGCCCACCGTGGGCAGCGCGATGTAGCCGTCCCACTCGTTGTCCGGCTCGCCCGGCTGGCCCAGGTTGCCGAGGAACACGCCGTTGTCGGGCTCGGGCCCGACCTCGAGCGACATGTTGTTGTTCGTGTCCCAGGACGCGCCGCGCGGCGACAGCGTGCCCGCGTAGAAGTGCTTCTGGCTCGTCTCGCGCAGGATGTCGTAGAGCTTGTAGATCGCCTTCACCTTGGCCTGCGCCACGAGCGTGTTGGGGCTGAGCGTGACGTCCGACACGTCCTGGATCGGGCGCACCACGCGGCCCAGCGACTCGACCTCGAAGTAGCCCGTGGGCATGAAGCAGAACTCGGTCGAGTTCACGAAGAGGTCCGTCTTGTCCACCCGCAGGAAGATGTTCTCGTCCGGGTTGGTCTCGTTCAGGTGGGTGTTGGGGTTGAAGTTGGCCTTGAGGACGTCGGCCAGCGCCTTCGAGGCGTGCTCGTTCTGGGGGATCGAGGGGACCAGCTTGCCGTGGCCGCTGGGGTCGTCGACCTCCTCCTCGAAGTCGAGGTGGATGCCGAGGCGCTTGTCGATCAGGACGCCGGCGCCGCCGTCGGGGCCGCCCTGCGGCTTGGCGAGGTTGTCGATGAAGGCGTTGAACTGGTGCCAGGAGCGGAAGGTCCCGGTCCACCAATAGCTCGGGTTCGAGTAGTTGAAGCCGGGGATGTTGCGGCGCTCGCGGCAGGCGATGATGTGCTCGGCGATGTCGTAGGCCGAGATCTCGTCGTCGGAGACCGTGCCGGACTTGGCCACGATGGGCACCGTCTCCATCAGGTAGCCGTGCTCGTCGCCCGTCGACGGCACCATCTGGCCGCGCGGCCGGAGCGCGTTCTGCTGCTTGAAGGAGAGATAGAGGTCGCCCTTCCAGCGCGGGTTGTTGCGGCGCCGGTAGGCGACGAAGAAGCCCTGGAGATCCGCCATCAGCGCCACCAGGATCGGCTTGGGCGCGGCGTTGATGTTGACCGGGGCGCGCGCGACGACCTCCACCCACTGGGGGTTCAGGACGTCGAGGCCGTAGATCTTGATGTTGTCGCTGTCGTGCGGTGAGCCGCAGTACGAGGGGCAGGTCGAGAGGCCGCCGGGGACCTGGATCTTGTCGCCGTTGGCGTCGACGCCCTGGGTGTCGCTGCCGTGGCGGTACAGGGGCGGGTTGCCGCGGTAGAACTTGACGCCGGTGCGGCCTTCGTAGTCCTGCGCGTAGCGGGCGGAGAGGGGGACGGGGTTGACGACGTTGGTGTCGACCCAGGCGTGGACGGTCACGAAGTCGCGGAAGCGGGCGAAGAGGGTCTCGTCGTAGGCGACAGCCTTGAGGAGGTCGTTCATGTGCCGGTAGCCGCCGGGCGGGCGGTTGTCGATGATCTTGTTGCCCAGCTGGGGGACGGCGATCTGCTCGCCCAGGTGGTTGAGGATGCGGCGGAGGTTCTGGCTGACGCTGGTGTTGGCGCCGGCGGAGGGGTCGATGTCGACGCCGTCGTTCACGTAGATGCGGCCGGAGATGTCGTTGATCTTCAGGACGTAGTGCTCGCTGCCGCGGCCGTAGAAGCCGCCGCCGTGGGTGCCGGAGTAGCCGAGGGGCTTGTTGTTGATGGTGATGAGCTTGGGCTTCTTGTTGGGGTCGAGCGGATCCTGCTTGGCTTCGTCCTCGACGGCGAACGAGGGGTTGGTGGAGTCCTCGATCTTGAAGTCGGGCAGGGGCTCGGTGTCTTCCCGGCCGGTGGGATCGTTGCCCCAGTACTTCCAGGGCTTCGGCAGCGGCGTGGCCATGCCCAGGCCTTCGAAGTAGCGGTTCGGGAAGTACTCCCGCAGCTGGGCCTCGGCGGCCTGCACGCCGGACTGCGCGGCGAACTTCGCCCGCACGGTATCGACGTAGTTGCGCGCCACCTGACGCTCCGTGGCCTGGAGCGTCGCGAACGTCACCCCCAGCAGCGCCAGCACCGCCAGCACCCCCAGGACGACGATCAGGACCGCGCCTTTTCTCTTCCCGAGATACCGCACAGACCCCTCCTTTGAATAACCGCCCGACTCCGCCCAGACGCCAGGACGCCGTGTCTTAGGCAAGCCGGGTGCCAGACCCCCCGTCCGACCCCCTCCGTAACATACTACCCTCGAAGGGGTAAGGGGGCAATCGTCCGCGGCAATCCGGGGCGACGCCCCCCCGTGCGCACCCCCCCGTTACCTTGTTACCCCCCAGTAACATTGGAACGAACCAGACCGTCTGTTTCGTTCCGTTCGGTTTGTCGCGCTTCCATCGCCGGAAATCCTTCGATATAATTGCGGCTTATGCCGCTCCTTCTGGCGCTGGTTCTGTCGGCGCAGGACGCGGAGTTGATCCAGAACCTGCGCGACATCAATCCCACGGTCCGCCGTGCCACCTGCGGCATCATCGCGGAGAAGAGCCTGCGGGGCGCGACGCTGCCGCTGATCGACCTCCTCTCGCGGGAGACGGACGACTCCGTGAAGGGCGCGGCCGTCGAGGCCCTGGAGCGCCTGACGGGCGTCAAGGGCCGGGGCGCCGACGCCGCCAAGTGGAAGGAATGGTGGGATCAGACGGGCTCGAAGCTGGAGCCGTCGACGTCCGTCTCCGACGAGAAGCTGCTGCTGCTCATCCAGTCGGCGCGGCGGGACGTCGAGGACAAGACCGACAAGGCCAAGAGCGAAGTCCGCCTGCTGTCCATCACGGTGGCGATCATCGCCTTCGCGTTCGTGCTGGTGATGATCTACTTCGTGGGGCACATGTCGTCGAAGCTCAAGGAGTGGAAGGAGCTGGTGCGGCAGGCGGGGGCCTACATCGAGGAGTCGAACCAGATCACGCGGCGGACGGACCGCATCCTGGAGGAGCTCGAGGCGAAGAAGTCGGACATCCTCGAGTTCATCAAGAAGATCAAGGACGAGAAGGAAGCGGAGATCGAGCGCTACAACGACCTCCTCCACCAGAACACCGAGCACAAGATGCGCGAGGAGGTCATGGAGCTCCGCCAGAAGGCCGAGAAGGAGCTCGAGGAGACGCTCGGGCAGCTCAAGCAGCAGATCGAGCAGGAAGTCCGGCGCCTCAGCGTCGCCCAGCGGGAGAAGCAGGACAAGGACTTCAGCGCCCAGCACGAGCGCTTCATGCGGGAGGTCGAGGCGCACACCCTCTTCCTGCAGGCCAACTTCCTGCACAGCCGGGGACGTCCGGAGGAAGCCCTCAAGATCTACAAGAAGCTGCTCGTCGTGAAGCCGGACCACCAGGTCGCCTGGGAGCGCATGGGCAACGCCTATCGCGAGCTCATGCGCTACGACGAGGCCATCGAGTCCTACCAGAAGGCCATCGAGCTGGACCGCGACGACCCCTCCTCCTACTACAACCTGGCGGCGACCTACGCCCGCCAGCGCAAGAAGGAGAAGATGCTCGAGACCCTCGGGCTCGCCATCAAGAACGACGGCGAGTTCAAGGACGAGGCCCTCAACGACCCGGCCTTCCGCGACTACTGGAACGACCCGGCCTTCAAGGACCTGGCCGAAGGGTAGAATCCGGAATCCAGAATCCAGAGGACCGGCCTGAGATCCGGTCGATCCGCTACAACTAGTCCTCGCGGAACTCCTGGACTTTCTTCGCCAGCTCGCGCTCCAGGGCGGCCCGCTGCTGGCCCTTCTCCTTGAGCAGGCCCTTGATCTGCTCCTGGCGGGTGTCGGAGTCCTGCAGCCGCGTGAGATACTTGCGGCGCATCTCCAGCTCGGCCGCGTCGGCCCGCAGCACCCCGAGATTCTGGCGGATCCGCGCGTCGTCTTCGCCCAGCCGCGCGCGCTCCTGGTTCAGCTCCGCCTCCTCCTGCCGCAGGCGGTTGATCTCCCCCTGCGTCTGGGCGAGGTCGGCCAGGAACTTCTTCGCGACGTCCGACAGGTAGCGCTGCGTCGCGTAGTAGCGGATCGTCTCCGCCGGCGTCTGGATCAGGGCCACCGTCGTCGACACCGGCTGCGTCTCCCGGATCCGGTGCTCCAGGGCGCCGCCCGTCTTGAGCTCGATCCGGAAACGGTACTGACCGAGCGGCTCCTCGTCGGGCTTCGCCGGCTCGGCCAGCGTGAAGCCGCCGTGGCGGGCGTGGTCGAGGTGGAGCACGACGTCCTTCGCCAGCTGGTTCTTGAGCGCGTAGACGGTCTCGAGGTTCTGCGTGTGGGTCAGCGTGAGCACGCCGTTGGCGATCCGGCCGCGCGTCACCGGGTCGTTCCGGTGGTTGACCTTCGTCTCGACCGTGACGCCCGCCTCGACGGCGAACGAGATCATCTCCTTCATGTCCTTCTTCAGGACCCGGCGGAGCAGCCCTTCGCCGACGCAGGTCGAGCCGTCGAAGACCGTCACCGGCCCCGCCTCGAGCGTGAGCGCCGTGGCGTTCTTGAGATACGCGCTGTTGAGCGGCCGGTCGCCGGCCCCCGGCCTCCAGTACAGGACCCGGTCGGCGGTCTCGAGCCGCTCGGACAGGATCGGCACCAGCGCCGCCTGGCCGCGCTTCACGCTGACCTTCTCCTTGGACTGGTAGGCGAAGAGGTCGCCGACTTCGACGCCCTCCGCCGCCGGCACGACGGCGTTCTCGAGCGCCTCGGCGAGCGTGGCGGCCTTGCGGGCCGGCGCGGCCGCGAATTCGCGCTCCTCATCGGCGGCCTTGTCCTTCTTCTCCATCCCGCGCATGCGGTTGGCCGCGCCCCCCGGGGCGGGGGCCTGGGGCGCCCGCGCGAGGGCGTCCATCGGCTTCGGCGCGGCGGTCACGCCGACGGGGATCTCGTGCCGCTCCGGGTAGTAGGCCGTGTAGAGGTCCATGACGAAGCTCATCGGGCTGCCGGCCACGAACGAGACGTCGACGTTGTCCCAGTCCTCGTCCGTGGTGTTCTCCAGGATCGCCCAGCCCTGCAGGAGCGGCTTCTGGCCGTCCTGGAAGAGGAGGCGGTACGAGGTCTTCCAGATCGGCGTCTCGATGATGTAGCCGACCCGGACGGTCCGCTCGCCGTTGCCCTGGGTGTCGAGCACCACGCTCTTGCGGTCGGAGTACTTGGACTTCAGCGTGATGTCGAGGAGCCGCTTGAGGTCTTTTTGCAGGCCCTCGTCGAGCAGCCGGAGCCCGCTCATCTCGAGGAGGTCGACGGGCTGGATCTTGCCGTCGTCGCGGAAGAGGACGAGCTTGTAGGAGGTCGTGTTGCCGCTCGGCGTCTGCCGGACGACGGGCTCGATGCCGACCACGCTGCCCACGATCGTCTCGCCGCCGATCGTGACCTCGACCCGCGCGCCCTTGAGCTGCATGAGGAACTGGGTGAGGGCGTTCTGCTCGGGGACGCGGATGAGGATGTCCTCGAGCTGCTTGGACAGCGGGTCCTTCGTGTCGTAGGAGATGGCGGCGACGCGGCCGCCGTCGAGGTCGACCGCGTACAGCGACTTGAGGAGGTCCTTCATCTGCGCCGACTTGAAGGCGAGGACCACCTTCTGGTTGTCCTTCACCTTGCCTTCGCGCTCGAAGTAGCCGACGCCGTGCTTGTAGACGACGATCTTCTTCACGGCGAGCTGGGAGTCTTTCTTTCCGACGTCCTGGGCCATCAACGGGAGGGCCAGAACGAGAGCGGCGGCGGCGATCTTCATGGGGGGTTCTCCTCAGGCGATAGTCTATCCGCGGCTTGGACGGAGCGGGGAGGGGGAGGGTTCCATAAACCGGAATCCGGAATCCAGAATCCGGAAGCCGGAAGAGGGTTCCCCCCGTTCCCCCCCGGGGGGGCAGGGGGGACTCCCTTCTGGCTTCCGGATTCTGGATTCCGGATTCTTACTCGTAACGGAGGGCGTCGACCGGATTCAGGCGCGAGGCCTTGTAGGCGGGGTAGAGGCCGAAGAAGACGCCGACGACCACGGAGAAGACGAAGGCGACGACGATCGACTCGGGGGAGATGACGGACGTCCAGGGATTGCCGCCGGACATGGCCTTGAGGAAGGGGAGCCGGGGCAGGAACTCGCTGCCGGCGACGCCGGCGCCGATGCCGATCAGGCCTCCCATGAGGCTGATGGTCATGGACTCGATGAGGAACTGGAGGAGGATGGCGCTCCGGCGGGCGCCGATGGCCTTGCGGATGCCGATCTCGCGGGTGCGTTCGGTGACGGAGACGAGCATGATGTTCATGATGCCGATGCCGCCGACGAGGAGGGAGACCATGGCGATGCAGACGAGCAGGAGCGAGAAGGCGCCGGTGGCGGCCTGCATGCCGTCCTGCATCTCCTTCATGGAGCCGAGCTGGAAGTCCGGGTCCATGTTCGCGGTGATGCGGTGGCGCCGGCGCAGCTCCTCCTCGATGTCCTCGAGGACGGCGGGGATGTTCTTGGCCTCGTCCACGGACACGGTGATCTGGCTGAGGTAGCGGCGGTTGAACAGGCGATAGAGCGCGGTGGTCGCCGGGACGTAGATGCAGTCGTCGAGGCGCGCCCAGTTGTCGCCGCCCTTCATGGCCAGCACGCCGATGACCTGGAAGTTCTTCCGGTCGATCTGGATCATGCGGCCGATCGGGTCGATGTTCTCGAAGAGCTCGAAGGCGATCTTGCCGCCCAGCACGGCCACGCGCGTCCGCCCGAGGACGGCCGCCTTGTCGAAGAACTCGCCCTTCTCGACCGTGAAGTCGCGGGCCCGCAGGATGGACGGCGAGGTCCCGTTCACGCTCGCGCTGAGGTTCCGGCTCATGAACTTCACCTGGAAGGAGCGCCGGACCTCCGGGGCCGTCACCGCCACGTTCTCCAGCGTCGCCAGCGCGTCGCAGTCCTCGAGCGTGAGCGTCTCCGCCGAGGAGGTCTTCGCCGCGCTGGAGCCCATCGAGCGCGTCCCCGGCCAGACGAAGATCAGGTTCACGCCGAGCTTCGAGATCGAGTCCTCGACGCGCGCCTGCGCCCCCTTGCCCAGCGCCACCACCATGATCACGGCCATCACGCCGATCACGATGCCCAGCACCGCCAGCACCGAGCGCAGCTTGTTCGCCGCCAGGGCGGTCAGCGCCACCTTGATCGCGCGGAGGAAGCTCACGCTTTCCCGACCTCCTCCAGGCGCTCCACGCGGCCGTCGCGCATGTGGATCACCCGCTGGGCCCGCCGCGCGACGCCGTGGTCGTGCGTGACGAGCAGGAGGGTCGCCCCGTTGCGGTGGAGGCCGTCGAAGATGTCCAGGATCTCGACGCCCGTCTTCGAGTCCAGGTTGCCCGTGGGCTCGTCGGCGAGGATGAGGGCGGGATTGGTGACGACGGCCCGGGCGATGGCGACGCGCTGGCGCTCGCCGCCCGAGAGCTGGTTGGGCCGGTGGTGGCTCCGCTGGGCGAGGCCGACGGAGTCCAGCGCGGCGAGCGCGGCCTGGCGCGCGGGGCGGCCCTGGTAGTGCAGGGGCAGCTCGACGTTCTCGAGCGCGGAGGTGCGGGAGAGCAGGTTGAAGGTCTGGAAGACGAAGCCGATGCGCTGGCCCCGGACGTCGGCCAGCTGGTCCTCGCTCAGCGTCGAGACCTCGCGGTCCTCGATGAAGTACTTGCCGCCGCTGGGGACGTCGAGGCAGCCCAGGATGTTCATGAGCGTGGACTTTCCCGAGCCGGACGGGCCCATGAGAGCGACGTACTCGCCGGCGCGGACCTCGAGGTCGACGCCCTTGAGGACCTCGACGTCCACGTCGCCGAGGCGGTAGGTCTTGACGATGCTTTCGGCGCGGATGACGGACATCAGAAGCGCAGCCGGCCTCCGCGGCCGCCCTTCGCGTCCTTCGGGTCGGGGATGCTGGTGTGGGTGACGAAGACCTCGGCGTCGGCGTCGAGCCCCTCGAGGATCTCGGCCTTGACGCCGTTGTCGAGGCCGATCTTCACGGGGAGGGGCTTGGACTTGTCGCCGTCGGGGACGTAGACGACGGTCTTGCCCTTTTCCATCTTGACGGCCTCGCTGGCGATGAGGAGGGCGTCCTTCTTCTCGGCCACGCGGACGTTCACGGAGGCCGTCATGCCGGGATAGGCCTTGCCGAAGACCTCGCCTTCGATGCCGACGCGGACCTTGAAGACGATGACGTTGGAGTCGATCTCGCCCTTGGGGAGGATGAGGTCGACGCGGCCCTTGAACTTCTCGCTGCCCCCGGAGAGCAGGGAGACCTCGGCCTTCTGGCCCTTGCGCACCTTGGCGATGTCGGTCTCGTCGATGTTGGCCTCGACGTAGAGCTTGGAGACGTCGGCCACGATCGCGATGGCGGTGCCGCCGGCGGTGGCGGAGATGCCGCTGGCGACGATCTGGCCCTCCTCGACGAGCTTCTTGAGGAGGATGCCCTTGATGGGGCTGAGGAGCTCGGTGTCGCGGAGGCGCTCGCGGGCGTCGTCGACGGAGACGCGGGCCTTGAGGACCTCGGCCTCGGCGAGCTTGATGTCGCCCTCGCGGCGGCCCTTGATGAGGCCGAGGGCGGCTTCGGTCTGCTTGGTCCGCTCCTCCGCGAGGCGCGCGGCGAGGCGGTAGCCGGAGAGCTCGCTGACGGTGACGAGGTCGGAGGTCTTCTCGGCGCGGGAGAGCTCGGACTTCTTCTGGGCCTCCTCTTCCCGGGCGGCCGCGAACTCGCTCTCGGTGCGCTTGAGGTCGGCCTCGACCTGCAGGCGGGTGCGGGCCAGGTTGGCCTCGGCCGAGAGCAGGTTGGATTCCTGCAGGCTGAGGTTCCGCTGCTCGACCTTCTTGTCGAGCTCGGCGATCAGCTCGCCGGCCTCGACGGGCTCCCCCGGCAGCTTCTGGAAGCGAACGACCTGTCCGGAGGCCTTGGACTTGAGCTCCACTTCCTTCACGGGTTTGATGTCGCCGGTGGCGGAGACGTTCAGGACGATGTCGCCGCGCTCGACCTTGGTGCGCTTGGTCTCGACCTTGGCGCCGGGAGGCGCGGAAGCCCCGCAGCCCCCCGCGAGGAGGGCGGCGAGAAGAGCCGCGGGCGTCGCGAACGATCGTCTCATGGGTGCCTGCAGTATACCCCTCTATATACGGGGGCGGCGGAGGCCCGTGAATCCGAAACCGGAACCGGATCCGAAACGGGAGCCGGCGGAGCGTTGGACCCGCCGAGGCGCCGCATTATTCCCCGCCGCGCCCCCGGTTCCGGGTCCGGTTCCGGGTCCGGGGTCCGGGGTCCGCTAGGTCTTGTTGGGCTCGTTCGCCGGCGGCGTGTACTTGCCGCAGACGGCGTCGCGGCCGGACCGCTTGGCGGTGTGGACGGCCTCGTCGACGGCCCGCAGCAGCTCGTCGCTGGTGCGGACGCCGGCGTGGTGGCCGGTCACGCCGACGGAGAGGGTCAGGCGCAGCGGCTTCGAGGGGTCGTGGGCGTTGCTGAACGGCGTGTTGCGGACCACCTGCCGCAGGGCCTCGGCCTTGGCCAGGCCGTTCTCGTAGCTCGTTTCCGGCATGAGCACGGCGAACTCGTCGCCGCCGTAGCGGCAGACGAAGTCGACTTCCCGGGTGTGCGAGCGGAACAGGCGGGCGGCCTCGACCAGGACCTGGTCGCCCTGCTTGTAGCTCATCCGGTCGTTGATCTCCTTGAAGTGGTCGATGTCGATCAGCACCAGCGAGAGGTCGCGGCCGTAACGGATGGCGCGGTTGATCTCGTCGGCGAGCTTGGCGTCGAAATAGCGGCGGTTGAAGACGCCGGTGAGGTGGTCGACGATCGACTGCCTCCGGACCTTCTCGTAGAGGTGGAGGTTGTCGACGAGCAGGCCGACGACGTTGGACAGCGTTTCGAGCAGGTCGCGGTAGCCCTTGAGGGCGCGCTCGTTGTCCTGGAGGACCTCGATCTCCTTGGGGTGGAAGAAGACCTCCATGACGCCGATGTTGCGGTCGCGGCCCTTGAGGGGCAGGACGGCGTCGGCGTTGGTCATGCCGCCGGCGGCCTCGCCGTTGACGACCCGCACCAGGCGGTGGTCGCTGGAGAGCTGGACCTTGCGGCGGCGCGTCTTGATGGTGGAGTGGACCAGCTCCAGGCCGTCGTCGCGCAGCAGGTAGAAGTTCACGTCGGCGTAGCCGAGGCCCTCGCGGGCGCAGAGGAACTGGGCGGCCTTCTCGAGCAGCTCCTCCTCGTCGGTGATGTGGAGCAGCTGGGGCGTCAGCTCCGGGACGCGGCGGATCTTCTCGGTCAGCGCGTAGATGCGCGAGTTCGCGTAGCCGAGCTCCTCGATCTTCTCCCACATCTCCTGTTCGAGCTTCTTGCGCTGGGAGAGGTCGCGGACGGCGCCGACGACGACGTCCCGCCCGAACAGCGTGATGCGCCGCACCGAGAGCTCGACCGGCCGCTTCTCGCCCGACTTCGCCAGGAGCTTGATGTCGTAGCGCTCGGCCGGCGTCATCCGCCGCGTCTCGCGCTTCTGCTGGTAGACCGAGAGGCTCTCCCGCGCCACCAGCTTCGACACGGAGACCGCCCCGGAAAGCAGCTCCTCGCGCGCGTAGCCGGTGAGGCGCTCGAAGCTCGGGTTCACCTCGAGCATCTGCTGGGTGTCGAGGTCGAGCACGTACTGCGGGTCGTTGGAGTTCTCGAAGAGGATCTGGTAGGTCTCGAGCGTCGGCACCGCCGCCGCCCCCGGATCCGTCGGCCCCGCCTGCTCCAGCGGCGTCAGGAAGCGCTCCGGGATCGGCCGGCCGTCGACCTCCACCTTCGCGCCCTTCAGGATCGCGTCCACGTGCGTCGACACCTGGATCGCCCCGCCCATCACGTGGTTCGAGCCCAGCGCGATGTGGGCGGTCCCGACCGCCTTCTCGTCCTCCAGCACGTTGCCCACCACCCCCGCCCGCGGATTGGTCCCGATCCCGAACTCGGCCAGCTGGAACGCGTCGGGCCCGTGCGGCCCCAGCATCTCCCGCAGCCGCGCGTCGGAGACCTCGACGGCCCGCCCCTTCTCGAAGCGCAGCCGCGCCGGCTCCTTCATCCGCCCCAGGCCGCCGATCGAGCCGTCGACGACCACCGTCCCCTCCGCCGTGCCTTCGATCGGCGCCAGGCAGACCTCGCCCGGCGGCAGGTTCCCGAAGCTCCCCGGCGCCGTGAGGTCGCCCACGTCGCGGTACACGCGGCGTCCCCGGCCGATCTCGAACGTCACGTCCGTGCCCGCGGGCGTCGTGATGCGGACCTTCGTGCCCCCCTCGAGAAGCTTCGCGAGCTCCTCGCTGCGCGCGCGGAGCTCGTCGTAGTCCAGGTCCACCAGCCCCTCGACCCGGGTGACGTCGACGCCCGGCATCGACGCGATCCGCGCGCCGTGCTTCTCGCAGGCCTCGCGCCGCGCCCGGGTGTGGGTGAGGGACTTCGTGGTCATGAGCACGGAGATGGGAGACTGGCGGAGGGCGTCGGCGACCGCCCGCGTCGGCTCCTCGCCGTGGGCCCGGCGGGGGGCCGTCGACAGCAGGTCGGTCTCCACCCCCAGCGCCTGGGCGTGGCGCTGGAACGCGCGGGCGAACGCCTCCATCGCCGGATCCGTGACCACCAGGACGGACTCCCCGTCCTTGTGGCCCAGGCACCGTTTCAGGATGATCTGGACCGCTCTAGCCCTCATCGGCGGGGGTAATTATAGCTTAAAATATTCATGGCAACCCATGAATTATTCACGACCGTTCCAACCCTAGCGAACCCGCCCGACCGGCGGGCCGATGGTATACTTAGCCGCACCGTGGTGACCACAGAAATCGATCTCCGGGTGGCCGAGTTCCTCGCCGCCCGCGCGCCGGGCGACGCCAGCCCCGACCTCGCCCGCCTCGCCGGCGACCTCAACGCCCTCTGGTGGCGGGACGTCGAACGCCTCCTCTCCCGCGTCGCCCGCGACACCCCCGACCGCGTCGCCTTCAGCCCCGACGAACGCCTCCTCCTCGACCTCGGCCTCCTCGACTGGCGCCTCCTCCCCGGCGGCGACCGCCATCGCCCCGCCCTCCTCCGCGAGCTCGCCGCCCCCGGCCGCCCCCACGTCCACTACTTCTCCGAATGGATCGCCCGCCGCTTCCGCCAGTCCCTCCTCTACGGCGAAATGAGCCCCCCCGGCGGCGACGTCCCCACCAGCACCGTCATCATCCGCGACCTCCGCGGCCGCCTCTACCTCCGCCTCACCCCCCTCTTCAAGAACCTCCCCGGCTTCGACCAGAAGGCCGTCGACCTCTTCCTCTCCGGCCGCGTCGACGCCACCCTCGACGCCATGACCCGCAAGCTCGCCGCCGCCCCCGACGAGCGCCTCGAGGAGCAGCGGCGCCAGCTCACCGACATCCGCCTCCGCCTCCTCGTCCGCGCCCGCGAGCGCGCCCGCGCCCCCGAGGACATCTCGCTCTTCGACGCCCTCCGCGACCTCGACCGCCAGGTCGCCCGCGAGCGCTCCTCCGTCCGCGTCGACGTCCCCGTCGCCGCCGCCCGCACCCTGTCCCCCGAGGAGCGCGAGAAGTTCGTCCTCGAAGAGGCCCGCTTCGTCAAGAACGTCCTCTGGCTCGGCGTCACCAACTCCGGTGTCACCCGCGCCGCCTCCGTCCTCGTCTCCGAGCAGCCCCGCCTCACCAAGGCCGAGCTCGACGGCGTCTTCGCCCGCGTGCGCGAAGCCGACCCCGCGCTCCCCCTCGATTCCACCGTCCTCATCGCCCCCTACCAGGGCAGCGGCTTCTACGAGTGGGACCGCGACACCCTGTTCCTCCCGCTCGTGCCCGTCCGCTCGCCCGACCACGCCGTCCTCGGCGCCCTCGCGAGCTACCGGATCCTGCTCGACACCCTCCAGGACAACGGGCGCCTCAAGATGGAGTACGAGAAGGCCTTCGGCGGCGTCGAGTTCCACGCCGCGTTCGCGCGCGACTACCGCGCCTGGGTCCTCGAAGTCTGCCGGGGCGCCAAGGCCGCCCTCGATCCCGAGCGCTTCGCGTTCTTCCGCGACCGCCTGGGCCCCGGCCCCGCCACGCTCTTCGCCCCGCCGTCCTGGGCGAGCTCCGGGTCCCGCGAGGACGAGGAGAAGCTCCGCTGCTGCCGCGCCCTCGCCGCCAAGTCCGAGGCCGGCTACGAGGAGCACTTCCGCCTCGCCGTCTTCGCCAACGGCGCCGGCCAGACCGCCCAGGCCATCGACCACCTGCAGGCCGCCCTCCGCTTCAATCCGGCCGACGGCCGCGCGCTCCTCGCCCTCGGCGTCCTCACCGCCCGCAGCGGCGACGCCGAAACCTCCAGGCGCTATCTCGCCGACTGCGCCTCCCACGCCCCCCACTCCCTCTGGGCCGTCCTGGCCGGCGACGAAGCCCGCAGACCGTAGACCGGATTTCGGCGGAGTGAAGATTCCCCCTCGGGGGGCGGGGGGGGGACTCCCCTGGCTTCCGGATTCTGGATTCCGGATTCCGCCTACTGGCGGAGGAAGCCGTCGAGCGCCCGGTTGAACTCCGCGGGCTTCTCGATCATCGGGATGTGGCCGCACTCGTGGATGAGGAACTTCTGCCCGGTCGTCAGGAGGTCGATCTGCCCCGTGTGCAGGATCTCGTCGCGGTCCGTCCCGATCGCGAGCGTCGGCAGCTCCGGCGCCGGCCCCGAGAGGTCCGCCGCGGCGAGCGAGCGATAGGTGCCGACCATCGCGCCGTACGTCGGCGCCAGGATGTCGTCCACCAGCGGCTGCGGCATCGGCACCGCGTTCGTGAAGTCGCCCGCGATCCAGCGCCGCACCGACGCCAGGTGCCGCAGGCCGAACAGGACGTTCCGCAGCCCGGGCGTCATCAGCGTCCGGCAGCGCGACGAGAGGCCGTCGGCGCCGCGGATCAGCGGGTTGACCAGCGCGAGCTTCGCCACCCGGCCCGGATTCGCCCGCGCGAAGAGCAGCGCGATCGCGCCGCCCATCGAATGCCCGACCAGCGTGACCTTCGGAAAGCCCAGGCGGTCGAGGAACGCCCCCGTCCAGCGCGCGAGCGCCTCCAGCGAGTAGTCGCGCGCCGGCTTCGCCGAGAGGCCGAAGCCGGGGAGGTCGGGCGCCACGCAGCGGTACCGCGGCGCGAAGCCGCTGAACGCGTGGAGCCAGTACTTGTGCGAGGCCCCCCAGCCGTGCAGGAAGACCAGCGGCGGATGGTTCACCGTCCCCTGGTTCGCGTACGCGGCGTCCGCCCCCTCCACCGAGCAGCTGAAGAGGTCGAAGGCGGTCGAGACGTGCGACAGCGGCGGAGGCGCCGGGATCGCCTTTTCCAGGCCGAACACCCGGTCTTCCACGACCCGTTCGTGGCTCATGCGCGACGTATTCTATACAATCCGCGCGTGAAAAGAACCGCCTTCGCGCTGCTGGGGCTGCTGACGTCCTGCGCCGCCCCGGCCCCGCGCGAGCTCGGGGGAGGGGACCTCGACGCCGCGGGCGAGGACGCGGTCCGGCTGCTGAGCGACCTCCTCCGGATCGACACCATCAACCCCCCCGCGCCCGGATCGGGAAAGGCCAACGCGAACGAGACCGCCCTCTGCCGCCGGGTGAAGGACGCGCTGGCGGCGTGGGGCGTCGAATCCGAGATCATCGAGTCGGCCCCGGGCCGCGGCAACCTCGTCGCCCGGATCCGCGGGACGGGCGCGAAGAAGCCGCTGCTGCTCATGGCGCACGTCGACGTCGTGGGCGTGGAGCGGGCCTCGTGGGCGGCCGATCCGCTGTCGGGCGAGATCCGCGACGGCTTCCTCTGGGGGCGCGGGGCGCTCGACGACAAGGACGACGCGGCCGTCTTCGCGGTCGTGATGGGCCTCCTGGCGCGGTCGGGCGAGAAGCTCTCGCGGGACGTGATCCTCATGCTCAACGCCGACGAGGAGTCGAGCGGCACCTGGGGCGCCCGGTGGATGGTCGAGAACCGCTGGCCCCTGATCGATTGCGAAGCCGTCATCTCGGAAGGGGGGAGCGCGGGCCTGCGCGGCGGCAAGGTCGCGCAGTACGGCTTCATGACGGCGGAGAAGATCTACAACGACTTCCGGATCTGGACGCGCGGGAAGGCCGGCCACAGCTCGGTCCCCCAGCCCAAGAACGCCATCTACGCGGCCGCCCGGATCGTCCAGAAGATGGAGAGCTTCCGCCCGGCGATCCGGCTGACCCCGACCGTCTCGGCCAACCTCGCCGGCCTCGCCGACCAGCCCGCCTACGGGACTTCGCGCGAGCTCATGAAGAAGTCCGCGTCCGGCGACCTCGCGGCCGCCGAGGAGCTGGCGAAGGAGCCCCGCTTCAACGCCCAGCTGCGCTCGACCTTCGTGCCGACGATCGCCCGCGGCGGCATCCGCGAGAACGTGCTGGCGGAGGACGTCGAGATCAACTTCAACGTCCGCCTGCTGCCGGGGGACAAGATCGACGTCCTCCTCAAGGACCTCATGGCCCACGCGGGCGTGGAGAAGTACGAGGTCGTGGAAGGGGACGAGACGAAGATCGCGGCGTGGAAGGCGGCGAACAAGGACGTCGACGTGGCCGTCTTCCTGGTCGACCGCGGCCTGGACGCGCCGGCGTCGCCGCTCGACACGGAGGCGTTCGCGGCGCTCGGGCGGACGGCGAAGCGGATGTCGCCGGACGCTGTCGCGGTCCCGCAGATGGCGACGGGCGCGACGGACCTGCGCTTCTTCCGGGCGAAGGGCGTCCCGTCGTACGGGATCGCGCCGTGCCCGACGGGCGAAGACGAAGAGAGAACGGTGCACGGCCACAACGAACGGGTCCGGGTGGCCAGCGTGAAATTCGGTGTGAGGTGGATATGGGACTTCGTGCGGGACTACTGTCGCTAGCGTTCCTGGCGGGCTGCGCGCCGGGGAAGTCGGTCGTGCGCACGGCGAAGGCGCCGGCCCCGATCGCGCCGTACTCGCAGGGGATCGTGGCCGGGGATTTCGTCTTCGTGTCGGGGCAGGGGCCGACCGATCCGGCCACCGGCCAGACCGAGAAGGACGACGTGAAGAAGGCGACCCGGCAGACGCTCGAGAACGTGAAGGCCATCCTCGAGGCGGCCGGCTCGTCGATCGAGAAGGTCGTGAAGGTGAACGTCTACCTGCGGGACATCAAGGAGTTCCCGCTCATGAACGAGGTCTACGCGACCTACTTCACGAAGGATCAGCCCGTGCGCACCACGATCCAGGCCGCCGCGCTCCCGGGCGGAATTCCGGTCGAAATCGACTGCATAGCTACGCGTTGATAAAATGATGCGGTCATTTCGTCAACACGTATGAAACGGCTCACGAAAGAGGAAGTCGCCGGGCTCAACGCGAAGCTCGGCGCGCCGCAAGACGTCCTGCGCTGGGCGATGGACGCCTTTCCGGGGACGGTCGCGCTCGCCTGGAGCGGGGCGGAGGACGTCGCCGTCCTCGACATGATGTGGCGGATCGACCCGAAGCGCACGCGGGTCTTCACGCTCGACACGGGCCGGCTGAATCCGGAGACCTACGAGCTGATCGACGCCGTCCGCGAGAAGTACAAGATCGCCGTCGACATCATGTTCCCAGATACGGCGGACGTCGAGGCCATGGTCCGCGAGAAGGGGATGAACCTCTTCTATCAGTCGATCGACCACCGCAAGCTCTGCTGCGGCGTCCGCAAGGTCGAGCCGCTCAACCGCGCGCTCCAGGGCCTGGACGGCTGGATCACCGGGCTCCGGAAGTCGCAGTCCATCACCCGCGGCCGGCTGTCGAAAGTCGAGATCGATCCGCAGCACGACAAGATCGCCAAGGTCAATCCGCTCTG
The DNA here is from genome assembly GCA_036383955.1 of Planctomycetota bacterium. Lineage (GTDB taxonomy): Bacteria > Planctomycetota > MHYJ01 > MHYJ01 > JACPRB01 > JACQFK01. Next base: position 30,068 of record DASVNH010000173.1, read on the forward strand.
CGACTGGTCGACGGCCCAGGTCTTCGAGTACATGAAGGCGAACGACGTCCCCAAGAACAAGCTGCACGACCTGGGCTATCCGTCGATCGGCTGCGCGCCCTGCACGCGGGCGGTGAAGCCGGGCGAGGACGAGCGCGCCGGCCGCTGGTGGTGGGAGAACCCCGACAGCAAGGAGTGCGGCCTGCACCCCACTCCCTAGGGGATGAGGGGATCGGAGGGATCCGAACGCCCAGTCGGGAGATCGCGCGATACGACGGATGAAGGGATCCCGCGTTTCTTTCTTCGCGGAACACGAGGTGGATCTCCGGATCTCCTCTCGAGCCGCGATGATCCGTCCTATCCCCGCATCCCCCTAGGTTTTCTCGCAGATCTCTTTCAGCTTGGCCAGGCCCTTCTCGTAGTCCGGGCCGAGGAACTTGTCCATCAGCCGGCCGAAGATCCGGCCGATCGGGTTGTTCCCCGCGTCGGACTCGAAGTCCCAGGTCACGCGCGACCGGCCCCCGCCGAGGTCCTCGAGGAGCCAGCCCGCGAAGGGCTCGCCGCGGCCCTTGAACCAGAGCTTGATCTTCACGCGCTGGTTCGGGACGCTCTCGACGATCTCCATCGAGCCGGTGCCGACTTTTTTCGGGTCGCCGTCCCAGCCGTACTTGGCCCCGACGCCCTCCGCCTTCTCGTTGTAGGTGTGCTTCGCGGCCGGATCCCGGCCGGTCCAGGGCGACCATTCGTCCACGAAGCGCTTGAGACTGTTGAGCCGCGGGAAGATCCTGTCGGGGGGCGCGGCGATCTCGGTCGACCTCTTCATGCGCGCCACGCGCGGCGACGTGAAGCCGACCAGCAGCACGAGCAGGACGAGCGTCCCGACGACGCCCAGGAGGATGTAGAGCAGGGTCATGACGACAAACTAACGACTCAGTCCAGCTTCCGCCAACCTTCCTTCAGGGGGTCGGCGGGGAAGACGTCGACGCCCCCCGGGACCGCGGCTTTGACATAGATGGCGCCCTCGTGGCTGATGACGCCCATGTTCTTGCCGGCGTCGGGAGTCGCGGGGTACGCGCACGCCGCGAAGCGCTGGACGTCGAGCGGCGGTTCGTCGGCGAAGCGGATCGCGCGGTACAGGTAGCCGGCCTTCGGGGTCTTCTCGGCCTGGGAGGTCGAGACCTCGATCAGCGCGATCGGCTTCCCGTCCTTGCCCTGGAGCGTGTAGAGGCCGGCGACGTCCTTCCGCCAGAACTCGTTCTTGCCGTCGCCGTCGCGGTCGTTGGCCCGGAAGTCCATCTGCGCGGCACGGAGCGTCCGGAGGGTGCCGAGCCAGGCGGGGCCCTCGGGCGAGACGCGGCCGGCCGCGAGGATCGAGGGGATCGCGATGGCGAGGGCGGCGAGGAGCAGGAGGCCGCCGCCGATCCAGAGGGCTTTCTTCATGCTCCTAGTATGCCGTCCATCCCGCCCGCGGGGGGGGCGAGCTCAGTCCAGCTTCGACCAGTCCCGCTTGAGCGTCACGGGGTCGGGGAAGACGTCGGGCGGCCCGGGACGTCCGAGGTCGCGCTGGAAGACCGTATTGCCCTCGTCGAGGATGTAGGTGAAGCGGGTGGCCTGGGTGTAGGCCGCCGGATAGGCGCAGGCGGCGAAGCGGTTCGGTTCGAGCGCCTTCGGATCCTCGTCGGCGTGCCGCAGGGCCCGGAAGTAGTAGCCGGCCTTGGGCGCGAAGACCGCGTAGTTGTCGCGGGCGACCTGGCCCGGCCCCGTGTCGCCGATGCTTCCCTTTCCGAGGGGGGAATCGTCCGCGCCGGCGACGCTGATTTCGATGAGCTTGATCATCTCCGTGGAACCGGCCGGCAGGACGCCGTAGAGGCCGGCGACGTCCCCCCGCCAGAACTCCTGGATCTTGTTCTCGTCGCGGTCGTTGCCGCGATAGTCCGCCTGCGCCGACGCGACCGTCTTGAGGCTCGCGGACGCGTTCCGCTCGTTCGAGCAGTGATGATGCCCGACGATGAAGGGCGCCAGGAGCCACCCCAGGCCGCTCAGGAGCCCGACCGCCACGCAACTCCACACGAGAATCTTCATCAGTCCAGCTTCTCCCAGTCGCGCTTGAGCGTCTCGGGGTCCGGGTAGACGTCGGGCGGCCCCGGACGTCCGAGGTCGCGAAAGAAGATCGTGTTGTTCTCGTCGATGATGAAGGTCATCACGCCCGAAACCTCGTAGTTGGCGGGGTAGGCGCACGCCGCGAAGCGGTTGTGGCGGTCGAGCGCGTCCGGCGCCTCGTCGGCGTGGCGCAGAGATCGGAACAGGTAGCCGGCTTTGGGCGCGGGGACGGTGTAACGATCGAGGGCGACCTGCCCTGGCCCCGCATCACCGATATCCGCTTTTCCGGCCGGCGCGCCGTCGGCACCGGCGACGCTGAGCTCGATCAGCTTGATCATCTCCGTGGATCCGGCGGGCAGCACTCCGTAAAAGCCGGAGATGTCCGAGCGCCAGTACTCCTGGAGCTTGTTCCCGTCCCGGTCGTTGCCGCGATAGTCCGCCTGCGCGGAGGCGAGGGTTTTCAGGCTCGCGGTCGCGTTGCGCTCATTTCCCGATCGGCACATCGACCGGGTCAGCGAGATCGTCGTGAACGCGCGGTGTCGACGGCAGGCGTGAGAGGGGTCCAAGAGGACCAGGAGGCCCAGAGCGCCGATCCCCCCACTGATCCACCAGAACGTTTTCATGGAGGGAAGGGAAGCAAACGGTGTGCCGTGTTGGTTCTATAGCACGGCCGGGCGGCGCTGACGTGAATTGTCGACGTTCCTGTTCCTGTTCCTGTACCTGTACCTGTACCTGTGCCTGGGTTCAGCTCAGGGCGCGCCCGTTCGCGAGGACCACCTCGCCCAGCCCGTTCACCGTCTCGAAGGCCAGGCCGCCGTCGGAGGACCAGAGCGACGTCCGCAGCGTCTCGCCCGGGTACACCGGCTTGTTGAAGCGGACCTCGAGGCGGTGCAGGGGCCGGGGCAGCTGCTTCGCCACCCGCGCCAGCGTGCAGAGCCCGTGCAGGATCACGCCCTTGAAGCCCACCGACTTCGCCAGCGCCTCGTCCAGGTGGATCGGGTTGTCGTCGCCCGACACCGCCGCGTAGCGCTTCGGCAGGTCCGCGAACGTCATCGTGTCGAAGGTCTTGTCCGGCGCCGGCCGCGCCGGCGGAGCCGCCTTCTCGCCGGCCGCCGCCTTGGCGTCGCCCCGGAAGAAGAGCCGCGACTCCATCTCCACCCGGAGCTCGCCTTCGCAGTAGACCTTCGTCCCGAAGTTCAGCAGCTGCCCCGAGCCCTTGTCCTCGATCGACAGCACCCGGCCGCGCACGCTCAGGAGGTCGAGCGCCTTCAGCGGCTTGTGGAACACGAAGACCTGCTCCCCGTGCACCATCCGCGTGAAGTCGCCCGTGAAGTCCGGATCCGAAAAGAACTTCGTGAACGGCTCCTTGATCAGCGTCACCGGGAAGATCGGCGAGTCCGGGTCCCCGACCACCTCGTTATAGGCCGCCATCCGCTCCCCTTTGAGGAGGATCGGCGCGGCCGTGTACAGGCGCCCCACCAGCGCGCGCTTCAGGCCCTTCTCGGGCTCGAAGCGGAACATCTGCCGGAACTTCAGCCAGCTCGGCAGGTGCGTGACCTTCACCTTGCCGTCCGCGAGCGCCTTCTGGCCGTCGATCGACCCCTCGAGCAGCCCGCCCAGCGTGGCCGCGTCGGTCGTCAGCACGCAGGTCGGCGCCGCGATCGGCGGCTTCAGGAAGCAGACCTTGTCCTTGATCTCGAGCGTCCGCCCCTGGCCGTCGACCTTGAACAGGATCGTCCCGTTGAAGCCCGCCGCCTTGTCCGGCAGGAACTGCGCCGGCAGCCGCGAGAGGAGCGAGGGGAGGTCGACTTCCGCCGCGGGGGCCGCCTTGGGGGCGGCCGCCGTCGCGCCGGCCTCGACGGCCGCCTTGAGCTTCTTGAAGTCGAAGACCTTCCCGAACTTGCCGAGGTCGGGCACCTTCGTCGCCTTGAGCTTGCCGGCCATGAAGGCCATGTCGCCCTTCACGCGGCCCTCGACCATGCCCGCCAGCGTGTCCGCGTCCGTGCTGATCACGCAGGTCGGCGCGGCCGGCGCGCCTTCCGCGACCTTCACCGCCTGGTTCTTCACCTCGACCGTGAAGTCGCCCGCGCCGGCGATCGCGAAGTGCATCGTCGACTCCCACCCGGCCGACTTCGCCGCGTCGAAGGCCCCGGGCAGCGCCCGGATGATCGCGGCGATCTTGTTCGAACCCCCCGTAGCTGGCGCCGCGGGCGCCGCGGAGGGGGGCGCATGCACGAACTCGCCCACTTCGGCGGGCGTCCAGGCCTCCTTTTTCTCCTTGCCGGCCGTGAGCTCCATCCGGTACTCGAAGAGATGCCGGCCGTGCACGCCGAGGATCCGGCCCGTGACGTCCTTCGCCGCCTCGCTCGCGAGGAAGACCACGACGGGCGACACGTCCTCCGGCCGGTACTCGCGGGGCACGCTCTCGATGTCGCTGGTCATCCGCGTCTTCGCGATCGGCGCGATCGCGTTGACCGTGATCCCGTCCTTGCCGAGCTCCATCGCGGCCGTCAGCGTGAAGCCGTAGATCCCCGCCTTCGCCGCGCTGTAGTTCGCCTGCCCGAAGTTGCCTTTCAGCCCGGCGACGGACGTCGTGTTCACGATCCGCCCGCCCCGCCCTTTCTCCTTCATGACCCGCGCCGCCGCCCGCGTGCACGCGAACGTGCCGCGCAGGTGCACCGCGAGCACCGAGTCCCACATCTCGTCGGTCATGTTGTGGATCGTCTTGTCGCGCAGGATCCCGGCGTTGTTCACCAGGACGTCGACGCCCCCGAAGGCCTCGACGGCCTTCGCCACGATCTTCTCCGCCCCGTCGGCGACGGAGTCGTAGCAGGCGACGGCCTGCCCGCCGGCCTTCTTGATCTCCTCGACGACCGCGTCCGCCGGCCGCCCGGCGCCCGAGGTGCCGTCGCGGTTGACGCCCGGGTCGTTGACGACGACCTTCGCGCCCTCCGCGGCGAGGGCCAGCGCGTGGCAGCGCCCGAGGCCGCCGCCGGCGCCCGTGACGATCGCGACTTTGTCTTGGAGGAGCATGGCTTAAGTCCTCTGAAGGAGCACGGCGAGTCCCTGGCCCATGCCGATGCAGAGCGTGACCAGCCCCGTCTTGAGCTCGCGCTTCTCGAGCTCGTGCAGCAGCGTCACGACGAGGCGCGCGCCCGAGCAGCCCAGCGGGTGGCCGAGCGCCACCGCGCCGCCGTTCACGTTCACGCGCGCGGGATCCGCGCCCGTTTCCTTGAGCCAGGCGAGCACGACCGGCGCGAAGGCCTCGTTGCACTCGAAGAGGTCGACGTCCGACATCTTCATCCCGGCCCGCTTCAGGACGTTCTGCGTGGCGCTGATCGGGCCGGTCAGCATGATCGTGGGATCGACGCCCGTCGCCGCCACCGCGACGATCTTCGCGCGCGGCTTCGCGCCGAGCGCCCGGGCTTTCGCGGGGGAGGCGACGACGACCGCCGCCGCGCCGTCGGAGATCTGGCTGGAGTTGCCCGCGGTGAGCAGGCCGCCTTCCTTGAAGACCGACTTGAGCGTGGCCAGCTTCTCCAGGCTGGTGTCCTTGCGGGGGCCTTCGTCCTTGCTCACGCCGTCGACCGGCAGGATCTCCTTCGACATGTCCGCCGCCAGCGCCTTCTGGTGGCTCTGGAAGCTGAACTCGTCGATCTGCGGGCGGGAGAAGCCCCACTTCTCGGCGATGAACTCCGCCGAGAGGCCCTGCGGAATGAGCTCGAAGCGCTCGAGGATGCGCGGCGAGAACGGCCCGCCGTCGCTGCCCATCGGGACGCGCGACATGCTCTCCGTGCCGCCCGCGAGGATCAGGTCCATCTGGCCGGACGCCACCGCCTGGCCGGCGAACGCGATCGCCTGCAGCCCGGAGGCGCAGAGCCGGTTCACGCTCGTGCCGGGCACGGTCGCCGGGAAGCCCGCGCAGAGCGCCGCGTTGCGCGCCACGTTGAAGCCCTGCTCGCCGGTCGCCGTCACGCAGCCGAGAACGACGTCGTCGATCTCCTTCAGGCCGTTCCGCTTGGCGAGCGCCGCGAGGACGTCGCCCGCCAGGTCGTCGGAGCGGCGGTGCGAGAGCCCGCCGTTCATCCGCCCGAGGGGCGTGCGGAGGGCGTCGAGAATCAAGGCCTCAGTCATGGCCGTCCCCCTGCTGCAGGTACCGCAGGATGGTGTTCTTCTGGATCTCGGCCGTGCCTTCCCAGATGCGGTAGATGACCGCGTCCAGGAGCCAGCGGCCGATGTCGTATTCCTTCATGAAGCCGTAGCCGCCGTGGATCTGGAGGGAGTCGAGGCAGTTCTGGACGGCCACCTCGCCGCACATGTACTTGGCCTGGCTGCCCTCGCCGCGGTTGAAGGGCTCGCCGGCGGTGGCCATCCACGCCGCCTTCCACGTCAGCGCGCGGGCGGCCTGGAGCTGGGTCTCCATGTCGGCGAGCTTGTGGCCGACGGCCTGGAACTCGATGATCGGCTTCTTCTGCACGCGGGTCTTCGCGTAGGCGAGGGCGGTCTCGAACGCGGCGCGGGCGATGCCCAGCGCGCCGGCGCCGACCATGACGCGGGAGCCCTCGAGGGTGGCCACCACGCCGGCGATGCCGCCGATGCCGTCGCCGCCGAGCTTGTTCTCGGCGGGGACGCGGACGTCCTCCAGCACGACCTCGGTGGTGTTGGAGGCGAGGACGCCCCACTTGAGGTAGTCGCTCCCGGGCTTGAGGCCCTTGGCGCCCTTCTGGACGATGAAGCCGGCGAGGCCGGCGGCGCGCTCGGTGCCGGACTGGGCGCCGGGGTTGGTCTGGGCGACGATGACGTAGGTGTCGGCGATGCCGCCGTTGGTGATGAACTGTTTAGTGCCGTTGAGGATCCAGTCCGAGCCGTCGCGCTTGGCGGAGGTCGAGAGCCCCGACACGTTCGACCCGGCGCCGGGCTCGGTGAGGCCGAAGGCGCCGATGTGGGGCATCTTGGGCTCGTTCGACGGGTTGCAGAAGGGCGTCAGCCAGCGCTTGCGCTGCTCGGGCGTGCCCATGGATTCGATGGCCTTGGCGGTGAGGCCCGACGCGGAGATGTGCACGGCCGCGCCGGCGTCGCCCCAGGAGAGCTCCTCGGCGATGAGGCAGGTGATGAGGACGTCGTGGATCCCGAGCCCGCCGTAGTCGGCGGGGAAGTAGTAGTCGATGAGGCGCAGGCCGTTGGCCTTGATAAGGAGCTCGTCGAGCTTCTCCTTGGGGATCTTCTCGCCCCGGCGGTAGTGCAGGTCCGCCAGCGGCCGGATCTCGGTCTTGGCGAAGTCGCGGGCCATGTCCCGCATCATCCGCTGCTCTTCGTTCAGCGAGAAATCCATCGTTCGCCTCTCCTAGTTCCCGGTTTCACCGGACAGGACACGATGCCGCGACGTCCTTGGGAGTTGGGGTTTGGGATTTGGGAGTTCGCTCACGCGTCATACCCTGGCGACCGTCTTGTCCCGGACCTTGCGGCGCAGGCGCTCGCACCAGCGGGCCTGGATCCCGGCGACTTCCTTGGTCTTCTCTTTCAGGTAGTAGAGGTGGAACGGCCAGCGGTCGGGGAAATGCTCCTCGATCCGGTGGATGTTCTCGAGCGAGGCGGCCACGTGGGCCTCGCGCTTGTCGATGGCCCGCAGCAGCGTCTCCGCCGCCAGGTGCGGGGCGAAGAAGAGCGCGATGTCGAACGGCGAGACCAGGCGGTCGGGCGCGAAGGCCGTCTCCTCGAGCAGCTCCGCGAAGGCCTTCCGGCCCGCCGCCGTGAGGCGGTACACGCGGCGCTCCGGGCGCTTCCCGCGGCGCTCCGAGACGCCCGCCACCCAGCGGCGCTTCTCGAAGGTCTTGAGCGCGTAGTAGAGCGTGCCCGCGGGGACGTCGAGCAGCCCGGCCCCCCGCTCCTGGAGGGTCCGGAGCAGGTCGTAGCCGCTCCGGGGCTCCTCGGCGAGGATGCCCAGGATGGACATGGCGTTGGTCGGTTCGATGCGTCCCGGCATAAGTCTAGTTCACTTATTCTAATTAAAATATACGACGGCGGAGCGCAAGTGTCGAGCCCTAATCGACGTCCCGCGTTATGATCTTTTCCGATGAAAGGGAGGAAGCCATGAGGACCGCTCTCGTCGCCCTGTGCGCGCTCGTCGCCGCTCAGGCCGTCCCGCTGAAGTGGCAGAAGGGCAAGGGCTGGGGCTGGGTCTGGGGCCCGAACGACGAAGTCGGCGCCCTCAACGAGCAGACCGACGCCTCCCGCCTCGCCGCGCTCAAGCTCGCGACGTCCGGCAAGGTCTACGACCTGGGCGTGCTCTACGACCGGACCTCCTACAAGTGGCCCGGGCACTCCCCCGGCGAGATCATGTCGTTCCGCACCCCCGAGGGCGTCAAGCGGCAGGGCGACCTCCCGGGCGTCATCCAGGAGAACCCCACCAAGACCGCCTGGCATTCCTGCGCCCTGTTCATGAACGACAACGTGGCGACGCAGATCGACGGCCTGGGCCACGCCACGGAAGGCGACGACGACCACTGGTACAACGGCTTCAAGGAGAAGGACTGGGGCGGCAACTGGGGGCCGCGCAAGTGCGACGCCTCCACGATCCCGCCCATCGTCTGCCGCGGCGTGCTGGTGGACGTCGCGGGCCTGAAGGGCGTCGACGCCCTCCCCTCGAACACCCCCATCTCAAAGGAGGACGTCGAGGCCGCCCTGAAGAAGCAGGGCGTCGAGCTCCGCTTCGGCGACGCGGTGTTCATCCGCACGGGCACCCTGCGCCACTGGGGCGAGGCGGGCGGCGATCACGCGACCATCGGACGTCATGACTCCGCCGGCCTCACGCTGGAGACGGCGAAGTGGCTGGTGGAGGAGAAGGGGGCGATCTTCATCGGGAGCGACACGAGCGGCCTCGAATACGGCCCGAAACCCGAGGACAACGCGGCCTTCCGGGCGAAGTACGGCTCGTTCATGCCGGTGCACAACTACCTGCTGATCCAGCAGGGCGTGCACATCGGCGAGTTCCACAACCTGGAGGAGCTGGCCCGCGACCGCGCCTGGGAGTTCTGCTACGTGGCCCTGACGAACAAGATCAAGGGTTCGACGGCCGGCTTCACGCTCCGCCCCATCGCCCTCCGGTAGCCCGGCGCGTGCGAAAGTCACCTGGTAGCTTTCGCACGACCGGCTGCCTATTTTGTAAACAGGGCAGCGTGCGAAAGCTACCAGGTGACTTTCGCACGTTAGTCGTCGACGAACTCTCCGTGGTCGTGTTTCGTTTCCGGGCGGGCGCCCAGGCGGGCGGAGGCGGTCGGAGGGGGCTTGGCGTGGCCGGCGACCCAGGCGAGCGTGAACGCGGCGACCACGACCGCGAGGCCGACCCAGAACCAGGGCGCCGTCAGGATGTTCATCACCAGGGCTGAGGGCCCGGCTCCTCCGCGCGTTACGCGTAACATCGGACGTGCCCGCGGATCCGGTTTCCATGACACGCTTCACCTGCTCCCTCGCGCTCCTCGCCGCGCTGCTCGTGAGCCAGAACGCGCCCAGGACGGACGATCCGCCGGTCGCGGGTCCGCGGGGGACGTCGAGCTACGCGCCCGTCCACGTCGAGGAGCCGATGGCGGCGCTCATCGAGCGCATGAAGGCCGCCAAGCCGGAGATCCTGCGGCGCCACCGCACGCTGCTGGACGAGCGCTACGACCTGAGCGACCGGCCGTCGAAGGAAGCCCGCCACTTCCGCGGCAAGCCGGTCCAGGAAGGCGTGCGCGTCCGCCTGCCCGCCGGCATGAGTTGGGACCGCCTGGCCGCGATGACCGCCGAGGAGATGCGCGAGAGGAACCTGTTTCCGCTGGGCTTCCTGCCCCTCCCGCATCCGAACCACGGGGAAGGCGGCATGCTCTTCCCGGCCTTCCAGATCGAGGAGACCAAGCGCCAGGAAGGGCGCGACCTCGCCCGCTTCGACCTCGACTACGACCTACCCGACCACCTCCTCCCCGAGTTCCCGCCGGCCATGTTCCTCATCTCCCGGCTCGACCTCGGCGACGCGTCCCAGGGCAAGCTGGTCACGCTCGAGAACTTCTTCGACCTCTTCAACGGCGTGCTCAATCCCAAGCAGCTCGAAGGCCTTCGCCTCCTGCTCACGCCGTTCCCGCAGCAGCAGTTCAACCAGACCACCGACCGCCGCTCCGAGAAGCCGCACCGGGGCGTCGCCTGCCTCGACTGCCACGTCAACGGCCACACCAACGCGGCCACCCATCTGGTGGGCGACCTCCGCCCCCAGGCGTTCCGGCGGAGGATCGACACCCCCGCGCTGCGCGGCGTGAACATCCAGCGGCTCTTCGGCTCGCAGCGCGCGCTCAAGACCGTCGAGGACTTCACCGAGTTCGAGCAGCGGGCGGCCTACTTCGACGGCGACCACGTGATCGCCTCGAAGAAGGGCGTCAACCCGCTGGAGCGCGGCACCCAGGTCCACTTCATGGCCGAGTTCCAGGCGCTGCTCGACTTCCCGCCGGCCCCCAAGCTCGGCGTCACCGGCCGTCTGGATCCGCGGCTGGCCGACGAGGGCGAGCTCCGAGGCGAGGCGCTCTTCCACGGCAAGGCCCGCTGCGCCGAGTGTCACGCCCCGCCGTTCTACACCGACAACCTCATGCACAATCTGCGCACGGAGCGCTTCTTCACGCCGCGCCTCATCAACGGGCGCATGGCGGCCGTGGACGGCCCCATCAAGACCTTCCCCTTGCGCGGCATCAAGGAGTCGCCGCCCTACCTCCACGACGGCCGGCTGCTGACGCTGGAGGACACGGTCGAGTTCTTCAATCTCATCCTCGAGACCAAGCTCACGGCCGACGAGAAGAAAGACCTGGTCCGTTTCCTGCGCTGCCTGTAGGAAAACGGGAATATCGGCGGTCGCGCTCCTCTAACCAGGGTAGGGGAGGGATCTATGCTGATCGCCATTCTGTCGGTCGCGCTCGCGCAGGACGTCGACGCCGCCCTGGACAAGTTCAAGGCCGACCTCAAGGGCAAGGACGCCGCCGGCCGCGGGGCCGCGCTCGCCGAGCTGGCCAAGACCCAGTCGCCGAAGATCACCGCCAAGATCAACTCGTTCCTGGTCGGCGACATCCCCGAAGTCCGCGTCGCCGCCGCCGGCGCGCTCGCCCTGCAGACCGAGCAGAAGAAGACGGCGGTCCCCTATCTGATCAGCGCCGCGACCCCCAACGCCAAGAACCCGCTGGTGCTCGCGGCCATCCTCGCCGCCCTCGGCAAGCTCGGCGACGAGGCCGGCATGGTCGAGGTCAACAAGCACTACGGGGCCGAGCTGGACGTCGCCAAGGCCGCGATCCAGGCGGCGTCGGAGATCAAGAGCGCGTCCTCGTTCGACCCCCTCATCAAGGAGCTCAAGGCCTGCGACGAGGCGCTCAAGCCGCGCGACCGGACGCAGGGCGGCGGCTTCGGCGGCGGCTTCGGCCGCATGGACGGCCCGAACAACCCCCGCGAAGCCCGCGAGCGGGCCCGCGAAATCCAGCCCCTCATCAAGGGCCTGCTGGCCTCGATGGCCGGCGTGACCTGCGAGGACGGCAAGGACTGGGAGAGCTGGTGGAAGGAAAACCGCTCCAAGTTCAAACCCGCGAAGAGCTGATCCGCGACGTCCTATCCTTAGGATGATCGCCGCGATCCTGGCTCTCGCTCTCGCGCAGGAAGAGCCTCCCGACAACTCGTGGGGCGCCTGGTGGCCCGCCGCGCAGTGGTCGAGGAAGAGCGAACCGCCCGACGATGCCTCGGTCAAAGCGGCCCGGCGGACCTGGGAACGGGTCGACTTTCCCAGGATCGAAACGCCCTGGGGGTCGCCGTCCGTGTCCCTCTCCACCCTGGAGATGAAAGCCCCCTATCCCGAGCGCCGCTGCCTCCGCTTCGACCTGGTCTTTCAGGGACCTGGAACGGTCGACGAGGAAGCGTGGAAGAAGCACCCCGTTCCGCCCAAGGGAGCCGTGGTCGCGGACATCCTCAGCCGGGGAAAGGTCGTGCGCGCGTCGTTGAACGTGCCGGCGATCACGGGATGGGTCGGCGGAGGCCTGGGGTCGTCGGGCGACATGCTCATCGAGTTCGATTTCCTTCCCGACGATCTCGAGGACTACTGGGTCCGCATCAAAATCGCCGAGCGGACCGTCTGGTTCCTGATTCCCTACGGCTTCGGCTCCGATCCGTTGAAACCACTCTCCGCGGTCCGAGGCGCCGAGGGTCCGCCGCGCGCGCCGGAAGGCCGCGGAGAAAAGGATCAGGTCGTCGCGTGGTCGGCCGTCGACGTCGATCTCGGCTGGACGGACGCGGCATGGAAGATCCGAAGCGACATGCCCAAAGAGTTGAAAGACGTTTGGGAGTGGACCCGCGACAAGCGCAATGTGGACCTTCGGATGTCGAATCCCTTCGACGGCGCGGGCCGACTGTCGCTATACAAGGAAGACCTGAACGCTCCCTGGACGCTCAACAATCCGAGGACCACCCTCGCGATCGGCATTCCGGGCAAACGCGTGTTGTTCTCCACGCTGAAGTCGGTCGAGAAAGGAGAAGATCCGTTTCGGCGATCGGACAGCTTCAACCTCTGGCGGCAGCCCTCGGACACGCGGACGTGGGGCCTGCTGCGTGTCACGGTCGAGGAGACCGCCTTCGAGCTGGCTGTTCCCGGCAGTCTATTCCTCTACACCCACGGCGCCCCGCGCTGATTCCGCCGTCCTTTCGGTCTACCGTCTACGGTCTACGGTGCCCCGCCGAGAAGCATAGTATTACTGCGTGCTCCTAATCCTCGCGCTCCTCGTCCAGGAACGTCATGTCTCGACGTCCGGCGCCGACGCGAACGCGGGGACGTCGGACGCCCCCTGGCGCACGATCCAGAAGGCGGCCCGCGAGGCCCGGCCCGGCGACGTCGTCCTCATCCACGCGGGCACCTACGCCGAGAACGTCGCGATCGAAGTCTCCGGCTCGGAAGGCAAGCCGATCACGTTCAAGGCCGCCGGCGACGGCCCCGCGCGGATCGACGGCGCCCAGCGGCCGGCGGACGACCCCCTGATCCTCATCGAGAACCGGAGTCATCTGGTGATCGAGGGGCTGGAGCTGCTGAACGCGGAGACGGACAACCCCGAGGTCGTGCCCTGCGGCGTCTGGCTCAAGGGGGCGGGGGAGGACGTCGCCCTCCGCAAGCTCAAGGTCTCCCGGATCCGCCAGCTCTCGAAAAAAGACGGCGACGCGCACGGGATCGCCGTGTACGGCACGGACGGCAAGGTCCCCTGGAGCCGCGTCGCCGTCGAAGGCTGCGAGATCTTCGACTGCCGGCTCGGCAGCAGCGAAGCGCTCGCGCTGAACGGCAACGTCGACGTCTTCCTCGTCGCGGACAACACGGTCCGCGACTGCGACAACATCGGCATCGTCGCCATCGGCCACGAGAAGACCGCGCCCGCGAACGACCAGGCCCGCCGCGGCAAGATCGTCGGCAACAAGGTCTTCCACATCAGCTCCTTCGGCAATCCCTCCTACGGCGACGAGCGCTCCGCCGCCGGGATCTACGTGGACGGGGGGCGCGACATCCTCATCGAGCGCAACCTCGTGCGCCAGTGCGACTACGGCATCGAGGTCGGCTGCGAAAACCCCGGGACCGCGACGGACGTCGTCGTCCGCTCCAACGTCCTCTACCGGAACTCCGTGGCCGGCCTCATCTTCGGGGGCTACGACGAGAAGCGCGGCAGCGTCGAGCGCTGCCTCTTCGCGCACAACACCCTCTGGAGCAACGACACGACGGACTCGGGCAGCGGCGAGATCGTGATCCAGAAGTCGCGCGACAACGTCCTCCGCCACAACCTGATCGTGCCGGGCGCCAAGGGGCTCGCGATCACGAACCCGTTCGACTCCCCCGGCAACAGCGCGAACTGGAACGTCTACGGCGTGAAGTCGCCTTCCTTCGTCTGGCGCGAGAAGGAGGTCGAGAGCTTCGCGGCCTTCCGGCAGGCGGGACAGGAGCGCGACGGCCGCGTCGGGGAGCCTCACTTCGCCGACCTCCCGACCGGCGATCTGCGGCCCCGCCGGGAGTCGGCCGCCGTGAACGCCGGCGATCCCGCGTTCAAGGCCGCTCCCGGCGAGCTGGACTTCAGCGGCGCGCCGCGGGTCGCGGGCCCCCGGGTGGACGCCGGCGCTTTCGAACTTCAGAGGTGACTCGATGCTGCTTCTGCTCGCGCTCCAGCTCACGCCGGTCGAGGTCGACGGCCCCTGCCGGATCCACCTGACGGACCCGGCCGGCAAGCCCGTGAAGCCGCCCGGCTTCCCGTTCTGGAAGGATCACTTCGTCGTCCCGGGCCGCGTCGAGCTCGACCTGCCGCCGGGCCGCTACGCGTATGAGGTCGAGCGCGGGCCGGAGTGGACGTCCGCCGCGGGAACGTTCGACGTCCCCGGCCCGCTCAAGGCCGGGCTGAAGCGCGTCGCCGACCTGGCGTCGGAGGGCTGGTGGTCCGGCGACCTCCACATCCACCGGCCGCCGGGGGACGTCGAGCTGCTCATGAAAGCGGAAGACCTGCGGGTCGGGCCCGTGATCACCTGGTGGAACGCGCGGACGCTCGAGGGCGGGCCGTTGCGGAGCTTCGACGGCCGGCTCACGCGCGCGATCGAAGGCGAGGACGAGCGGGAGGGCGGCGCGCTGCTCTACTTCAACCTGAAGGCGCCGCTCGCGATCCAGGGCGCGAAGCGCGAATGGCCGTCGCCGGTCGCGTTCCTCGAAAAGGCGGCCGGCGCGCACGTCGACATCGAGAAGCCGTTCTGGTGGGACGTCCCGGTCTGGCTGGCGACGGGGAAGACGCACACGATCGGCATCGCGAACAACCACATGTGCCGCTCGACGGTGATGGACCGGGAGGCCTGGGGCAAGCCGCGGGACGCCGCGCGACTTCCCGCGCCGCACGGCAACGGGCTGTGGACCCAGGAGATCTACTATCAGATCCTCAACGCCGGCCTGCGCGTGCCGCCCTCGGCGGGCAGCGCGTCGGGCGTCCTGCCGAACCCGGTCGGCTACAACCGCGTCTACGTGAAGCTCGACGGCCCGCTCGACTGGGACGCCTGGTGGGAAGGGCTGCGCGCCGGCCGCTCGTTCGTGACGAACGGGCCGCTGCTGCGGGTCGACGACCGCCTGCGCGGCCGCGTCGACTCGCGCGATCCGGTGAAGGCCGTCGAGCTGATCGTCAACGGCAAGGTCGAGCGAACGGCGCCCGGTCCGGAGTTCGACTTCGGCGCCGTGAAGATCGAGCGCGGCTGGTTCCTGGTGCGGGCCATCGCCGACGTCCCCCACACCTTCCGCTTCGCCTCCACCGCGCCGCGCTGGGTGGGCGGTCCGCGGATCTCGCGCGCCGCCGTCCGCTTCTTCCTCGACTGGGTCGACGAGCGCATGAAGCGGGTCGACCTGCCCGAGCCCGAAAAGGCGGAGGTGCTGCGCCCCCATCTCGCCGCGCGGACCTTCTGGCTCAATCTCCTCGAGCGCGCGACGGACGACTAGGAAAGGACAAATCTTCCCGGGATGTTTGTCCCGACCGGGACAAACATCCCGGGAAGATTTGTCTCGGCTAAGGACGTCCCGAGAGGACGAAGGGCGCCCAGTAGTAGGGGTGGGACGTCTTGGGGTCCTTCAGGAGCGCGCGCTGGGCCGCGCGCAGGGCGGGGGCGGGGCCTGACGCGTCGAGCGCGTCGTAGAACGCGCGCATCAGGGCGGCGGTGCTGTCGTCGGCGACGGCCCACTGCGACATGACCAGCGTGGGCACGCCCGCGACGAAGGCCGACCAGCTCAGGCCCAGCACGCCTTCGCCCGAGACCTCGCGTCCTCGCGCCGTCTCGCAGGCCGAGAGCACGAGCAGCTCGGCCTTGAGCTCCAGCTCCGCGAGCTCCCGCGCCTGGAGGTAGCCGTCATGGCCGCCGCCCGACGCGAGCACCACGAAGGAGCTCAGGGGGACGGCCTCGTCGACCCGTCCGTGCGTGGCCAGATGGATCCGCCGGGCGCGCCCCAGCGACTCGCGGACCCGGGTCTCGCTCGCCGCCGCCCCCGTGAGCGCCTTCACGCCGGCCCGCTCCGCCAGCGTCTCCGCCTCCCGCCGCGCCGCTTCCAGCGGCGTGAAGCCGCCGGGCATCTCCGGGTCCCCGACGATCAGCCAGGGCCCCTCCGCCGCGGGTTTCCGTGCCGACGTCCTCAAGAACGCCGTCGCGGAGGGCGCGTAGCTCAGGCTCACGCGCTCGATCCAGGCCTTTCCGTCCGGGCCCCTCAGGGCCTGGAAGGGCATCCCGTGCAGGAAGCCGTCGGGGCTGATCACGACGTGGTCGACGCCCTCCAGCGCGGCCTCGACGGGCTTGAGCAGAGCCGCGTAGAGGGCCGCCGCGCCCGGGCCCGGGTCGGAGGAGGCGTTCGAGCAGGCGGCCCAGAAAGCCTCGACGCGCTCGCGGAGGCCGTCGCGCTTCACCTCGACGCACAGCAGCGGCGCTCCGGGCTTCAGCGCGAACAGCAGGATCCGCTCCGGTCCGACCAGATAGGAGAGGAACGCGCGGCGGGGGCCCAGCGCCCGCTGGAGCTCCTCGAGCGTGGCCGGCGCGAAGTGCCCGCGGACGGCGGGCAGCTCGGGATGTCGGGCATACAGCTCGCGGCGGTATTCGTCGAGGTCCTCGCGGGCGCGGGCCAGGCGGGTCTCGGCGGCCTCGCGCTCGTCGGCGGTGCGGGCGCTTTCGACGGCCGTCATGGCGGCGGAGCTGGCGTCCTGCCGCGCCGCTTCGGCCCCGCGCTCGTCCGGGGAGAGGAAGCGCGCCGGGGTGCCCTCGAGGAGCTCGATGAGCGTGCGCGCCTTGGCCTTTTCCGCCGCCTCGAAGGCGTCCGCCGCGCGGTCCAGGCGGCGCAGGGCGTCGGCGAGAAGGACGTACGCGGGCGCGTGGTCCGCGAGCAGGCCCTGGCGGAGAGCCGGATCGCGGAAGCCGCGGCGGATGTCCTCCAGGAAGGGAAGCGCGCGCTGGTAGGCGTCGACGGCCTTCGCGAAATCGCCCCGGGCGGCGCGGGTGCGGCCGATCCCGACGTGCGCCATGTAGCGCCGCTCCGGCGAGCCGGACGCGTCCGCGTCGCGGGCCACTTCAGCCAGGAGGAGGAGGGCGCGGTCGGTGTCGCCGCGCGCGAGGGCGAGCTCGCTCTGGTTCGAGCGCAGGTAGAAGCGGGCCCGCGCGGCGCTGGGATCCCGCGCGAGCTCCAGGCCCGCGCGGTAGTGCGCCTCCGCCTCGTCGAAGCGCCCCTGCAGGCGGACGGTGATGCCCAGGTTGCTCCGGGCGAGGGCGGCCATCGGCAGCTCGCCCAGCGCCCGCAGGGCCTCGGCGGCGGCGACGAGGGACGCTTCCGCCTCCTTGGGACGTCCGAGGCGCCGCTGGGCCTCGCCGAGGTTCAGGCGCGCGATCGCCGCCAGGCGGGACAGGCGAAGCTTTTCCCACAGGGCGAGCGTGTCCTCGAGGCGGCGCGCGGCCTTCTCGAGCTCGTTCGCGGCCAGGTACACGAGGCCTTCCGTGCCCAGGAGCCGCCCGCGGATCATCGGGTCGTCCTCCTCCCTCAGGCGGGCGAGGCCGGCCTTGACGTGGTCGAGCGCGCCGCCGAAGTCCCCGCGCTCGTAGCAGGACAGCGCGACCTGGTCGCGCGCGCGGGCCTCCGCCGACGGCGTCTTCAGCGCGAGGGCCAGCGTGAGCAGGCGCTCGCCCTGCCGCGCCGCCTCTTCCGCGCGGCCGGTCCGCTGGAGCGCGAAGAGGGTGTAAGCGGCGGCTTCGAAGCGAAGGTCGTCGACGTTGTCCTTCTCCGCGACCGCCGCCGCCCGCCGCAGCTCCTCGAGGCTGCGGTCGGCCCGTCCGGCGTCCGCGTAGGCGAAGCCCAGGGACACGCGCGTCCAGGCCGCGCCGACCTCGCCGCCCTCGAGCCCGTCCCAGAGATCGCGCGCGGTCTCGAGGCGTTCGACGGCCTCCCCCGGCCGGCCCAGGACGGCCTTCATCTGGCCCCAGGAGGTGCAGGCCATGGCGCGGAGCAGCGGCTTGCCCGAGAGGTCGGCCGCCTCGACCGCGAGCTCCAGGCGCCGGAAGCCGTCGTCGGGCCGTCCGGTGATGGTGAGCTCGACGCCCTCCTCGGTCATCGTCTTGATGAGCCGCATGCCGATCAGGCCGTCTTTTTTCTTGAGGAGCTCGCGCCGCGCGGCCGCCTCGGGGGAGGCCAGGAGCTCGCGCGCCAGCTCCAGGGCGGCCGGTTCCCGCGCCCACCATTTCCAGACGCCCTTTTCGCGGCGAAGCTCGAGGCTCCAGATCTGGAAGGCCTCGTCCGGGAAATCCTCGTCCGCCTTCGTCCAGCGTCCGTTGAAGGCGAGGAACAGGCGCGCGACGTCTTCCTTCAGCGAGATGACTTCGAGCTTCCAGCCGGATCGCGGGGGGTCGGAGGCGTAGGCCGCCGCCTCCTCGGCGGAGGCGAGGAAAGCCTTTCGCTGGGGCGCCGTGTCCGACCAGGCGCCCATCGCGGCCTCGATCTTTCCCTGCTGGAAGGGAAGGATGAAGCGGTCGACCGCCTCGACGATCTCCGCCTGGGAGGCCAGGACCAGCAGCGCCCAGAACGTCATTTGGCCTTGACGGCCGCGAGCACGGCGCGCACGGCCTTGAGGTCGAGCTTGCCGCGGCCCCAGCCGGGATTGGGCAGCGTCCCCGTGAAGGCGTCCCGGCTCAGGTTCGCGACGAGCAGCTCCCGGATCTCCCCCACGGTGAGATCCGGGTTCTTCTGGAGCATCAGCGCGATCACGCCGGCGGCGTAGGGAGTGGCCGCGCTCGTCCCGTTCATGTACCAGTAGCGCCCGGTGGTCTCGATCGGGTACGGCGGCGTCGTTCCCTCCGCGAGGGCGCAGAGATGGAACTGGCCGGGCGCGACCAGCTCGGGTTTCACGGCCTCGCCGACGCGGGCCGGCCCGGGGTTCGAGTAGGAGGACAGCGCGCCGATCGTGAGCGGCTTGCCGTTCACGCCCCAGGTCCCCTTGCCTTTCTTGGTCTCCATGGCCCCGTTGAAGTCGTAGCTGCCGACCGTGACGGCCTGCGCCGCCGCCCCCGGCGTGGCGATCTGCTTGCCCGCGACGGCCGTCGCGCCCGTGAAGCGCACCGGCTTGATGATCGTCCCGGCCGCGCCCCCGACGGCGTTCCAGGCCATGTAGGCGTCGACCGGCACCGCGGTGCCGGAGGCCGACCAGAGGTCCAGCGCGTAAGACCCGGCGGATGTCACGGCCAGCTGCACGGAGATGTCCTGCGTGAAGGGGTTGAGGGTGGCGGTGAACTGGGTCACGTTCGCCGGGGTCGTCCCGACCGTTTTGAAAAAGAGATCCGCGCCGATCTTCGAGCCGAAGTAGAGGGTCACCTGGCCGACGGTGCCGGGATGCACCTCCCACTCGATCCGCGCGGGCTTGTCCGCCGGGCCCAGGACGGCGCCGGCGTGCAGCCCGCGGTCGCCTTCGTTGCCCGCGGCGATGCAGAGCGCGCGGCCCTTGGCCGTCGAGGCGAAGCGCCCGCTGAGCTGCCGCTCGAGGACGCGCTGGCCGTCGCGCCCGCCCGACTGCCCGCCGAGGCTGCACGACATGACGAAGGGCCGGCCGCCGGACGTCGCTTCGATCCAGCCGGCGATGGGCCCGAGCAGGAAGGAGTTCTCCAGGCCCCGGCCCGACGAGCCGCCGACGCGGACCGCGATGAGCTCCGCCTCGGGCGCCACGCCGGCGAAGGTCGGATCCGAATGGCCCCGGCCGTTGCCCGCCGCGATCGAGCCGCAGGCCGTCCCGTGCCCGTTCGCGTCGAGGCTGCCGATCGTGCGCGCGGACGCGCGCAGCTCGGCCGTGAGCTGCTCGCGCGTGAAGACCGTGCCGAACGACGTCCCGTCGGGCCAGGTGACCGGCGCGGCGCCTCCGATCTTCTTCTTCGCGAAGAGGTCGCCGGTCGTGTCCCAGAAGGCGAGGAGGCGGGACACGGGCTTGCCGTCGGCGCCCATCGTGATGAAATCCGGATGTCTGAAGTCGAGGCCGGAATCGACGATCGCGACGACCACGCCCTTGCCTTTCAAGCCCTGGAGGCCGCCGCGGGCCGTGACCTCCTGCGTGCCGCGCGTCGCCTCCGGCGCGATCGGGGGCTGCGGCGGAACGATGGCCGCGTAGCCTCCCTCCACCCAGAGGAGGCCGGGGAAGCGGGCCATCTGGTTGAAGGCCGGGCCCGTCGTGGGCACCAGGACGTCGGCCCATTTCTCGAAGCGCCCCAGCACGTGCGTCTCGGGCACCGCGAAGCCCGCGCAGGCGTCGGCCGTCCGGAATTCCAGGTGGAAGGGGCGGTAGCTCTTCGCCTGGACCGCCAGCGCGGGCAGGCGCGGGGCGTCGCCGTCGGCCAGGGCCGCGCCCAGGTCCGCGGCCAGCGCCTCGACGGGCAGATCCTGGAGCGTCGACACGGAGCTGGGAAGCGAGGGAGGCGCGCCGCCGGCGCATCCGGCCAGGAGCAGGAGCAGAAAGAGGCGGGGTTGAACGTTCATGCGGATCCTCGTAGTAATCTTCCGACTATTCTAGCCCACGTCTGTAAAATCAGCGGGAACATGCTCATCCACGGCGTCCAGATGGTCGTCGAACCTTCCGTAAAGGATCTGTTCGACGGCCTCCGCGCGCCCCGGGAGGTCGTCGAGCGCTGGTTCGCCGACGTCCCCCTGAACGACCGGCGCAGCGCCGTGAAGCCGCTCGAGGGGAAGTACTTCCTCAAGATCTACGCCTACGCCGGCCTGTGGCGCCTGCGCACCTTGTTCATCGAGGCGCGGGCGGGCCGCGAGTTCCGCAACCTCAAGCGCCTCCGCGAGCTCGGCTTCCGCGTGCCCGAGCCCGTCGCCTGGGGCCAGGCCCGCACCCTCGGCTTCGTCAGCGAAAGCTTCCTGCTGACCCGGGCCGTCGAGAACGCGATCGAGCTGCGGAAGCTGATCGACGACCCGAAGAGCGCGCCGTTCCCGCTGCCCGGCCCGCGCGAACGCCGCCGCCTCATCGTCGAGTTCGCGACGACGCTGCGCCGCGCCCACGACGCGAAGTTCTTCATCCACACCCTGCGCTTCAAGAACCTGCTCCTCGCGCGGGAAGGCGACGGCTACGCGCTCTTCGTGATCGACGTCCCCTTCGCCGGCATCTGGCGCTACCGCCTCATGCCGGGCGCGGGCCGCGTGCGGGACGTCGCCGTCCTCATGAAAGGCGCCCGCCAGCTCCTCTCGAAGACCGACCGCATGCGCTTCGCGCGCGCGTACGGGGCCGGCCGCGACCTCCTCCGCGCCGCCCGGGCGTACCAGGAGAAGCACTACCCATGATGACCGACGACGAAGCCCGACGTCCCGGGGCGCTGCCGGAGCTCATCCGGCGGCTGAAGAATCCCGGGGAGCCCGACCGGGACCTCATCGCGCGGCTGATCGGCGTCGCGGGCGGTCAGGACGCGGTCGCGCCTCTCATGGACGCCCTTCAGGACGAAGACATCCAGGTCGCGTGGCGGGCCCTCGACGCGCTCGAGGCGCTGAAGGACCTCGTGTGGCCGCAGACGCTGCTCAAGGCCTTCGACCTCCAGGCCGAACCCCGGATCCGCGGCGGCATCGCGCTGCTGTACGGGAAGCTGGAAGGTCCCGCGAAGCACCTCCGCGAGCGCCTGGACGACAGCGCGTCGCGAGGGGATGTCGTGGCCGCCCTCGCGCGCCTGGGCGACGAGGAGGCGCGGGCCGAGTTCGGGCGCAAGCCGTCGCACGCGCTGTTCGAGTACGTGCGGGGCCCGTGGCTGCTGAAGCACCTCCTGCCGCTGCTCGACGACGAGAAGAGGATGGTGCAGGGCGCCCACGTGGCGACGGA
Organism: Planctomycetota bacterium; assembly: GCA_036383955.1. Lineage (GTDB taxonomy): Bacteria > Planctomycetota > MHYJ01 > MHYJ01 > JACPRB01 > JACQFK01. The sequence goes on from DASVNH010000173.1 coordinate 52,006, forward strand.
CAACGAGTGCCGGGAGATCGGCGGGAAGCGGATGTGCGATCTGGCCGTCGAGGAAGCCGCCGTCGCCCACGCCTTCTCGTTCGAGGTCCCCCAGATGGGGTACTACACGCCGGCCCAGATCGACGAGGTGCGCCGTTTCCTCCGCGGCTCCGCGTAACCCCCCCCGACAGAGGAAACATTCCTGGACCTGGACCTGTCTCCCGGACCTGCTATTATGGCTCCCCCGATATGGAAACCCGGACGCTGACGCATCTCCGCCAGCTCGAGGCGGAGAGCATCCACATCATCCGCGAGGTCGCGGCGGAGTTCGAGAAGCCGGTCATGCTCTATTCGATCGGCAAGGACTCCTCCGTCATGGTCCGCCTCGCCGAGAAGGCCTTCTACCCGGAAAAGCCCCCGTTCCCCCTCATGCACGTCGACACCACCTGGAAGTTCCGGGAGATGATCGCGTTCCGCGAGAACCTCATCCGCAAGCAGCTGGGCTGGGAGCTGCTCGTCCACGTCAACGAGGAAGGCCTCAAGCAGGGCATCTCGCCCATCACCCACGGCTCCAAGGTCCACACCGACGTCATGAAGACCCAGGGCCTGCTCCAGGCCCTCACCAAGTACCAGTTCGACGCCGCGTTCGGCGGCGCCCGCCGCGACGAGGAGAAGTCCCGCGCCAAGGAGCGCGTCTACTCCTTCCGCGACAAGAACCACCGCTGGGATCCCAAGAACCAGCGCCCCGAGCTGTGGAACCTCTACAACAGCCGCGTGCACAAAGGCGAGTCCATCCGCGTCTTCCCGCTCTCCAACTGGACCGAGCTGGACGTCTGGATGTACATCTGGCTCGAGAAGATCCCCGTCGTCCCCCTCTACTTCGCCAAGCCGCGGCCGGTCGTCGAGCGCGACGGCGCGCTGATCCTCGTCGACGACGACCGCCTCCCGCTCAAGCCGGGTGAGAAGCCCATGATGAAGACCGTCCGCTTCCGCACCCTGGGCTGCTACCCGCTGTCCGGGGCCGTCGAGTCGACCGCCGCCACGCTCGAGGACATCATCCAGGAGATGCTCGTCAACAAGAACTCCGAGCGCCAGGGCCGCGTCATCGACCACGACCAGGCCGGCTCCATGGAAAAGAAGAAGATCGAGGGCTACTTCTAGTGAAGAGCCCGGGTCGTCTCCGCCTCGTCCCCCCCCTCGGGGGGGCAGGGGGGGATTCATTCCAAGGGCGTCTCAGTGTCCTCGGTGTCTCGGTGGTGAACGTATGAGCCACCAGGACGAGCTCATCGCCAAGGACATCAAGGCCTACCTCGAGCGCCAGCAGCGCAAGGATCTCCTCCGCTTCCTCACATGCGGCAACGTCGACGACGGCAAGAGCACGCTCATCGGCCGGCTCCTCCACGATTCGAAGATGATCTACGAGGACCAGCTCGCGGCGATCAAGGCCGACAGCAAGAAGTTCAATACCACCGGCGGCGAGGAGATGGACCTCGCGCTGCTCGTCGACGGCCTCCAGGCCGAGCGCGAGCAGGGCATCACCATCGACGTCGCCTACCGCTACTTCTCGACCGAGAAGCGGAAGTTCATCATCGCCGACACCCCCGGCCACGAGCAGTACACCCGCAACATGGCCACCGGGGCGTCGACCTGCGACCTCGCGATCATCCTCATCGACGGCCGCAACGGCGTGCAGACCCAGACCCGCCGCCACACCTTCATCGTCTCGCTCCTCGGCATCAAGCACGTGATCGTCGCCATCAACAAGATGGACCTCGTCGGCTGGAGCGAGGAGAAGTTCGAGGCGATCAAGAAGGACTACCTGGGCTTCGCGAAGAAAGTCGACATCCCCGACATCACGTTCATCCCGCTCTCGGCGCTGAAAGGCGACAACGTCGTCCACGCGAGCGCGTCGATGCCCTGGTACAAGGGCCCGACGCTGATGTCCCACCTCGAGAGCGTGCCCGTCGCCTCCGACCGCAACCTCACCGACTTCCGCTTCCCCGTGCAGTTCGTCAACCGCCGGAGCGTCGACTTCCGCGGCTACGCCGGGACGGTGGCGTCGGGCGTCGTGCGCAAGGGCGAGGAGCTCATGATCCTGCCCTCGCACAAGACGAACACGGTGAAGTCGATCCTCTCGTACGAGGGCGAGCTCGAGGAGGCCTTCGCGGGCCAGGCGGTCACGCTGACGTTCGCGAAGGAAGTCGACATCTCCCGCGGCGACCTGCTGGCGAGCCCCTCGAACCTCCCGCACGTGGACACGCGCTTCGAGGCGATGCTCGTCTGGATGTCGGACGAGCCGATGTCCCTCGCCAAGCCCTACTTCTTCAAGCTGGCCTCGAAGCTGGCGGGCGGGATGGTGACGGACCTCCGCTGCCGCCTCAACGTGAACACGCTGGAGAAAGAGCACGCGAACCGGCTGCAGCTGAACGAGATCGCCCACGTCACGGTCGACCTCTCGCAGGCGGTGGCCTTCGATGCCTACCGCAAGAACCGCCAGACCGGCGCCTTCGTCGTCGTGGACCGCGTGACGAACAACACGGTCGGCGCGGGCATGATCCTCGAGCGCGAGCAGGCCGCCCGCGAGATCGGCGTGATCGGGCTGGCCGTCGAGGCCCTCAACGAGTACGGCCGCCGCCACGTGAGCCAGATCACGCCGGAGGAGCGCGCCAAGAAGCTGGGCCAGCGGCCCGCGACGGTCCTGCTCACCGGCCTGGTGGGCTCCGGCAAGAGCACCCTCGCCTACGCCCTCGAGCGGCGCCTCTTCGACCTCGGCCGCTCCGCTTATGTGCTCGACGGCCAGTCGGCCAAGCTGGGGGCGGCGGAGGACGTCGACTTCGGCCCCGAGCTCTCCGACGCCCTGAAGAAGTGCGCCGAGATCGCCGCGATCTCCAACGACGCCGGGCAGATCGTGATCGCCCCGCTGGTCGCGCGCCGGATCGAGGACCGCGCGATGATGCGCGAGATCGTGGGCCGGGACCGCTTCGTGGAGATCTACCTGTCGGCGCCGATCGAGGTCTGCCGCCAGCGCGACGCCGCCGGCCTCTACAAGCAGGCGGACGTCGGCCTCCTCCGCCGCTTCCCGGGGGTGAGCCGCCGCTACGACGTCCCCGAGGCGCCCGACCTCGAGCTGCCCACGCACACGCTGGGCGTCGAGCCCTGCGTCGACCGGATCGTCGACCTCCTCCGGCGCCGCGGCTTCATCTCCTAGGAAAAAAGAAACCCCCGGACCTTTTCAGGCCGGGGGTTTCCGGAGTTCCGAAGAGCCTACTTCTTCTTCATTTCCTCGACGCCCGTCAGCGCGAGGCTCTGCTTGCCCTTGTCGTCCTCGGTCATGGCGCCGACGACGATGAGGGTCTTGCCCTTGAGCTCGGCGAGCTTCGACGTCATCTCGCCGGTGAGGGCCACGTTGCCCATCGACCAGGCCTCGCCCTTCTGGGCGGCCTTGCCGGTCAGCTTCAGGCCGACCTTGTCGAGCTTGTACTTGCCGACTTCCTTCTTGATGTCCGCCATCTTCACGGCGGGAGGAGCGTCGAACTTCACCTGGAACGTCGCCACGCCCGCGTTGAAGTCCTCCTGGGTCACTTCCTTAGCGCCTGACAGGCGCTTGAGGCCGTCGATGACGGCCTTCGTTCAGTTGACCTTTCAGTTCAGCCCGCTCGCGGTGACCGTCACCGTGAAACCGGGCTCTTCGGCGGCGGCGACGTTCGCGGCCATCGCCGCGAGCATGCCCGCGAAAAGCGTCGCGGTCTTCATCGTGTCCTCCGTTCCAACCAGGGGTCTCCCGACCACCGGCAGACCTGCTTATAAAACGTCCGTATTTTATCATGAATTGATATAAAAAGAAAAGCACGATCGACTTCGATTCCCGGTAGGATCCTGGGATGGCGCGCGAAAACGGGGTCCGCCTGGAATGGCTCCGCTCCTTCCTGGCCGTCGCGGAGTCGGGCGGGTACAGCAAGGCCGCCCGCGGGCTCCACATGAGCCAGCCCGCCGTCTCCACCCACGTCAAGGAGCTCGAAAAGAGCCTCGGCGCCCCCCTCCTCGAGAAGATCGGCGGCAAGGTCCGCCTGACCCCCTCCGGCGAGGCCGCCGCCCACGAGGCGCGGGAAGTCCTCGACGGCGTCCGCCGCCTCCGGGAGTCGGCCTCCCGCTCGGAGAACGAGATCGGCGGGACCCTGGGCGTCGGCGCCAGCACCACCCCCGGGAACTACATCCTGCCCGTCCTCCTGGGCCGCTTCGAGAAGGCCCATCCGGGCGTCCGCACCCGCCTCGTCGTCAGCAACAGCGCCCACGTCCTCAGCCGCCTCCTGCGGAACGAGGTCGACCTGGGGGCCGTCGGCATCCGGCCGACGACGTCCGACTTCGTGACCGAGCCCCTCGGGGACGACGAGATCGTGCTCTTCGCCGCGGCCGACCATCCGCTCGCCCGCGCCCGCGGCGCCGTGTCTCCGGCGGACGTCGCCCGCCACCGCTTCCTCATGCGCGAGTCGGATTCGGCCACCCGCCGGCTCAGCGACGGCTGGTTCGCCAAGCACCGCGTCCGCCCCGCCGTCATGGAGCTCGGCTGCCCGGAGACGCTCAAGCGGTCGGTGGCCGCCGGCCTCGGCGTGGGCGTGCTGTCGAAGTTCGCCGTGACGACGCCCGGCGGCGAGCGGGATTTCCGGATCCTCGACGTCCCCGGCTTCCCCATCCGCCGGAAGCTCTACATGATCTGGCTCCGGCGGAAGCGCCTGAACCGGACGATGACGTCCTTCCTGGAGCTGGTCCGCTCCCGCGCGTAACTCCCAACTCCCAAACCCCAACTCCCAAGGACGTCAGACTCTACAAAGCTGGTTTGCAACCTCGAGTCTTTGTGGAGCCCTCCGGCCTTGGGAGTTGGGATTTGGGAGTTCGTCTAGCGGAGCCGGCTCTGCCGTTCGCTGAGCTCGAACGCGACCGGCTTCGTCGCGGCGCCCACCTCGATCTCCTGGGTCACGGGCGCGTAGTGCTCGTGCCAGACCTCGAGGGTGTAGGTCCCGGGGGCAAGGCCCTTGATCTCGAACTTGCCGCCCTGCTCGGTCGTCGCGTGGAACGGGTGGTCGACCACGCCGATCCAGGCCTCCATCCAGGGATGGACGTCGCAGATGAGCCGCACCATGACCTCCGACGCCGCGAAGGTCTTGGTCTTCGTGTCGCCGACCTTGCCCTGCGAGAAGGCCCACTCCTTGTTGTTCTTCGGCGCCACGTGCGGCAGGTGCAGGATCGGATCGCCGGACTTCATGATGAAGTCCTGGCCCACCATCACCCCCGCCACGTGGGGCGAGTAGCGGCAGCCCTGCTGCTGGATCGTCGTGGGCGTCTTGGGGACGTCGAACTTCTGCCCCTCCAGCCCCTTCTTCACGTACACGAACGCCCACTTCACGAAGCCCTTGGGGTCGGCCGAGATGTCGTCGCCGTCCACCTCGCCCTTGTTGAGCTTCCCGCAGTGATTCTCGACGTCGTTCATCCGGATCTTCCGCGGCTTGGGGATCTCCCCCTTGATCCGGACCGTTCCCTTCACGGAATAGGTCTGCTGGGGATCGGGAGCGCCGCCGGGGATCAGGACCGCCGCCAGGATCAGCGGGAGATGTTTCATGGCTCGATTAGGATACAACGCAGGTCGAGCCCTGGAGCCATCCCGCGATTTAGCGCGCGAAGCGGGTCGGGGTCAGGAGCGTGAGGGCGTTCAGGGCCGTCGCGTAGACGGTGCCGCCCACGCCGCTCCAGCGGTCGACGGGCGCCCAGGAGCCGGCCGCGCAGCCTTCGCGCCGCTGGTTCTCGACGAGCGCGGTCCGGACCTTCTCGTTCCAGCGCTTCCATCCGGGGCCCTGGGGCCCCTCCCGCTGAAACAGCGCCAGGGTTCCGAAGTGCCAGTAGTAGTAGTCGATCCGGTGGGCGTCCCAGACGGGAAGATCCTTGAGGAGCAGATCGCTTCCGGCGCGGCAGGCGTCGCTCGAGGCCGGCTCTCCCAGAAGCAGCCGGATCAGCACCGCGCCCGCCGTCAGCGTCTCGTGGTGGTCGAAGGCCTCGTTCATGCCGGGGATGAACACCTTTCCCGTGCCGGGCGCGTTGTAGCCCGCCCGGAAAAACGCCGGATCCGTCACGGACTCGATCCAGGCCTTCCCCCCGTCGAAGTTGACCGCGGGGACGTCGACCCCCGCGTGCCACGCCACGCGCAGCGACAGGGCCGCCCACATCGTGACCGACGTGTCGTTGTCGCCGGCCAGGGGCGTGTAGCGCCAGCCCGCGCCGGGATTCTGGGCGGCCAGCGTGAACTCGGCCGCGCGCAGCGCCGGGTCGCGGAGGAAGTCGGGCTTCCCCAGGCCGTACGCGTCCGCCAGCGCCAGCGCCGCGAGCACGTGGCCGTACATGTGCTTGACCGTGGTCCGGTCGCCCACGCCGCCCGCGCGCTCCTGCTTGCCCAGGAGCCATTTCAGCCCTTTCTCGACGACGGGGTCGTCGGGGCCGCGGCCCGCCCCCGTGAAAGCCAGCAGCGCCAGCGCGGTGACCCCGACGTCCTGAGCCTCCTCGCCTTTCTTGCCCGCGCAGTCGCAGCGGACGTCGCGCACCGCCCACGAGCCGTCGGGCGACTGGTGCCGCTCCAGCCACTTCAGCGCGGCCTTCACGGCCGGCTCCGGCGCCGCGCGCTTCGCCCAGAGCTTGCCGCGGGCATTCAGCGTCCGCAGCCGTTCCAGGAGCTCGAAGGCCCGGGCCCGGACTTCCGGCTCCTCGGCGTCGAGCCCCTCTCGCAGGGCAGCTTCCGCCTTCGGACCGAGCTTCAGGAGCGCGTCGGCCGCGCGGGTTCGCGCCTCGACGTCCTCCTCCCCCAGCCGCCGGACCAGGGCTACGGGGTCGTCCTGACGCGCCGCCGGAACCCCGACGTCCTCCGGATTCCGGAATAGGAGAGCGAACAGGCCCAGCAGGAGCAGCGCCGCGAAGCCCGCGTGCGGCCAGCGCGCGGGACGTAGGGCGAACGGCGCCGCCGGCACGCGGACCGCCGCCTCGAAAAGGTCGCGCTCGCGCCGCAGCCGCTCCAGCCCGGCGCGGCAGGCGCCGCAGCGCTCGAGATGATCGTCGGGGGCCGTCAGCCCGTAGGCGACGTCGCAGAGATCCTGGCAGGTCATGGGCGGCTCCTTACGAGGTCGCGGATCTTCCGGATGGCCCGGTGCAGGCGGACGCGGACGTGCTCCACCGGCAGGCCCAGGAGCTCGGCGATCTTCGCCGGCTCGAAGCCGTGGCGCAGGCGCAGGAGGAACGGGGCGCGGTAGAGCGGGTCGAGCGACTCGACCGCCCGGGCGATCCGGACGAGGTCTTCCGCGCGATCCAGGGCGTCGTCGGGCGAGGGAGGGGCCTCGACCTCCGGCGCCGGGAGGGGACGTCGGTCGCGCCGGCCCTGGGCGCGGATCACGTTCGCGGCGATCGTGAAGACCCAGTGCTCGAACGGAGCGACGGGCCGGTACGTCCCGAGGTTCGCGAGGGCCTTGAGGAAAGTTTCCTGGACGACGTCCTCCGCGTCCGCGCTGATGCCCAGCCAGGACTGGGCCATGGCGCGTAGCCCGGGGCCGCACGCCTCCAACAGGCGTTCCGCTTCATCCCGCGTCAGCGGGCGCGGCTCGAAGACGGCGGCCGGTTTCATCACCTGTACAATGCGGAGGGGCCCTCCGCATAACAGGCTTTCGACGCCAGGAGTTAACGTTTACGCGTCGCGTAAACGTTCACCAGCAGCAGCGCGAGGAGAGCCGTCCAGGGGGAGGCGAAGGTCGCGGTGCCGCAGCCGCAGCCCGAGTCGTCCGAATCGTCCCCGCCTCCGCTGGAGACCGCGGGAGCCGGTGCCGGAGGAGGCGGCGCGGTGGGCGTCGCCGTGAGCGTCATCCGGTCGACGTTGAACGGCCCCGCGTCGACCGTGAAGCGCAGCACGTGGGCGCCGGCCGGAAGCGTCAGGTTCGACCGCGTGACCGTCGTCCAGGTCTGCCAGCCGCCCGTGTTCGGGACGGGGGTCGACGTCCCCAGCGCGGCGCCGTCGAGCTCCAGGTGAAAGCTCGCGCCGTCCATCGGCGTGGCGACCCGGACGTCGATCGCGTACGTGCCGGCCGCGACGTCGACGGCGAACTCCAGCCATTCGCCGGCCGCCGTCCAGCCGACGTTGTAGCCGCCCGCGGTGGCTTCGATATCGACGCCCTCCGACGTCCGGTACTGCCCGCCCTGGTTGGCGGGGTCGCTGTCGTGGTAGGCGTCGAAGTCCTCGGCTTCGATCGTGCCGGGGACGGCGTGGGAAGTCGACGGGGGCGGCGGCGTCGTCGTGCCCGCGTACTGGACGGGGGCGAGGAAGGACGTCTTGGCCGTGTTGGTGCCCGTGTAGCCGTCGAGGAGGATCCCGCCCGTGTCCTGGGACTCGGGCGTCCAGCACCACCAGGTCCACGAAAGCCCCTTGGCCTGGATATAGGACCGGAGGGCGTTGGCCCACTGCAGCTCGCGGTCGGCCTTGGGCTTGGACGGGTCGAGGAAGCTGCCCCATTCGCCGATCCAGATGGGCGCGATACCCTCGTTGTGCACGAAGCCCCACTGCGTGTCCCAGTGCGTGGGCAGGTTGCCCGGGAAGCCGTTGGCCGTCTGGTGGAAGGTCTGGTCGAAGACGATCGGGCCGTAGTCGTGGATCGTGTAGACGAGGCGGTGGGGCACGCTGAGGGTCAGCGGGTGGTCCTTCACGCCGAGCAGCACGGCGCCCCACCAGCCCGCGGTCCCGTTGTACTGGTCCATGCCCTGGACGCAGATGAGCAGGTTCGGGTTCACCGAGAGGATCTCGTTCGCGCAGCGCTTGGCCGCCCAACGCCAGTTGTGCGCGACGTTGACGTTGTCCGCCTCCCAGGTCACGCCGTTGTGGACCTCGTTGAAGAGGTCGACGCCCACCACGGTCGGATTCGTCGTGTAGCGGCCCACGAGGGCCTTCCAGTTGGCGATCCACTGGGCCTCGCTGTGGGTCGCGTCGTACCAGTGCCCGCTCTCGCTGGCCCCGCCGCCCGCGAGGCGGTGGTAGTCGAGGATGATCCGGATCCCGCGCGCTCCGGCGGAGGCCACGATCCGGTCCACGATCTCCAGGCAGGTGGGCCCGATGAGGTCGCCGTTCTTGACGGGGTCGATCGCCTCCGGCCGCGGCTTCGCTCCCCCGAAGATGTCGGTGGAGAAGGGCAGGCGGATCAGGTTGAAGCCGGCCGCCTTCATCTGGTCGAGGTGGTCCTCGATCGAGCGGTTCGTCCCGCCCCAGAGCCCGTGCGGGATCCGGTTCTCGCTGTCCATCCCGTGCCAGTTCACCCCCGAGAACCTCACCACGGTCCCCGCCGCATCCTTGATCAGGTTCCCGTCCGTGTGCCACCACCCTGCCTGTGAAACGAAAAGCGTAAGTGTAAGCATTCGACCTCCACTATTGGAGCCGGGCGAACTCGGCGTTCGCGACGGCCACCTCCACCTGCGCCCAGAAGCGGTGATACCGGAAGGTCCGGGCGCCCGGCCGCGCGTACCACGGCCGGAGCTTCAGGAACGTCGTCTCGCCCTTCGGGTGGGGGACCGTCTGGTCGAAGCGGGCGTAGTCGGCCCGCTCCTCCGGATTCGAGACCCCCAGGGCGTCCCGGTGCGCCCAGATCCCGTCCAGCAGCGCCTTCGCCAGGGCGCGGGCTTCGACGTCCCCCGCCGCCGCCGCCCAGAACGCGAGAGCCCGGGCCGTCGCCCCGGCCACCCCGACGTCCTGCGTCTCCGCCGTCACCCGGACGCTCTTCCCGTTCCAGGCCAGCGTCGCGGGAATCGCGTAGCCGCCGGGCGTCGCGCGGACGACGGTCTTGATCCAGGCCGCCCAGCGCTCGACGACCGGCTTCGCGCGCGGATCCTTCGAGACCAGCAGGTACTGCGCGAGGCGGTCCATCGACCAGGCCTGCCAGCCGAACCATTCGTTGGAGGGCGGGTCCTGGAAGACGGGGTGCGGGTTGAACGTCAGCGCGGCGCCGTCGATGTCGTAGCCGCCCGCGATGGCGCCCTCCGGCGACTGGAGGTCGGCGTACATCGCGAGCTGCTTCTCGAGGCTCCTCGCCCAGGCGGGCGAGTCCTTGAGCGCCCAGGCGGCCATCGGGTTCTGGTAGCCGAAGTGCGCCTGGCTCGCGCCGCTGCGCCAGGCCCAGCCGTCTTTCGCGCCGATCGAGCCGCCCCATCCGAACGCCCAGCCGATCAGGCCGTGCTCGCCCCGGAAGCGCTTGTCGTGGAGCGCGTAGCGGAGAGAGTCTCCCATCCGCTTCTCGTCCGGCAGCGGCGTCCCCGGCTTCGCCCAGACCCGCGCCCAGTACGCCGCCTGGATGGCCCGCGCCTCGGCGTCCGGCGCGCAGACGTAGCGCCATTGCGGCGCGTCCGACTTCACGAAGAGCCCCACGTGGCTCGGCCCCGGGTCCCACGACGGATGCGGGATCGTCTCCCAGACCGACTCGTCCGGCCCGCGCTGGAACGTGTTCACGAAGCCGTTGCGCGCGGCGCAATCGCCCCGACGTCCGAAGCCGTAGACGTTGTCCGCGTCGATCAGCCAGTGCATGACGTACAGCTCGCGCGCGCGGAGTGGATCGGCCTCGGCTTTCGAGCCATCCTCGCCGACGGGATAGTCTTCGATCCGCGCCGCGTCGCGCATCGGCGTCATCGGCTTCTCAGGGTTGTAGAAGCCGAGCGAGGGCTGGTCGGCGGCCGTCGGGATCGCGACCTCCTCCATCTTCGCCCAGGCCTTCCGGTAGGGCGCCCAGTCGCCCGTGATCCGCCCGTAGGCGGCCTCGAGCCAGAGCCAGTAGCTGAAAGTTTCGCTCGTCGTCAGGTGCCCGTGGTCCGGCGCGTCCACGATCAGCGTCTCGACCGCGTGATAGGGCACGCCGTCGCGGCTGAAGTACCCGTTTTTCGGATCGTGGATCTTCCGGTAGAGATCAAGGAAGCGGTCGACCTCCACCGCCACGATTCTGTCCACGTAGGCCACCTGGCCGGCAGCGACGTCCCGGCCCGCGAAGCGCACGCGGCCCTCGCGGACCTCCAGACGCGTCGTGGAGAGGCGGAACTTCGTGCCGATCACGACGGCCTCCGCCTCCGGCGTGCGCAGGACCATGGGGTTTTTTTGCGGCGCGACGTCCGCCTCGAGCTCGCCCGCGCGCAGCTCGAGAATCTTGGGGTCGTCGTCGACGACCACCATCTCCGCGCCGTCGAGCAGCGTGATCGTCGTGCCGTCCTCCCAGCGCTGAACGTGAGGGCCCCGGAGGACGCGCTCGCCGCGAAGAAGGAAGGCCGCCAGCACGGCCGCGGCGGCCGCGGCCGCGATCCAGACGCGGCGGCGGGGCGCGAAAGCCCGGAACCGCGCGGCGCCGGCGTCGACCTGGAACTGGACGGCGAGGGCCTGGTCGCGGCGGGAGGCCCTCGCGAACCGGTCGGCGAAGGCGGGATCGGCGGCGAGGCGGCGGTCGAGCTCGGCGATCTCCTCGGGCGTGGCGATGCCGTCGAGATAGCGGTCGATCAGGCTCATTCGGCGGCCGCCTTCCGCCGCAGGCAGTCTTCGAGGATCTCGCGGATGCGCGAGAGGGTCTTGTGGACGGCGTCGAGCGTGGTGCCGACCCGCCGGGCGATCTCGCCGAGCTTGAGAGCGCTCTCATACCGGAGGGCGAGCAGCCGGCGGGAGCGTTCCGGGAGTCGGCTCACGCAGTCGCGCAGCGGGCCCGGATCCTCGCGAAGGGGCTCGCTCCGGTCGTAGGCTTCGAGGATGCCGCGGATCGCGGCCGGCGAGAAGGCGAGGGGGATCCGGCGGGACCGCTCCTGGAGGATCTTGTTCGCGGCGATTCCGCGGGCCCAGGCGCCGAAGGACCGGCCCGAGTCGTACTCGCCGTACTTCTGCCAGAGGACGAGGCTCGTTTCCTGGAAGAGGTCCTGGAGCACCGAGCGGTCGCGCACCACCGAGGCGAGGAAGGCCTTGAGGTCCCCCTGGTGGGCGACGAAGAGCTTCAGGAACTCCGCGTGGCGGTCCATCCGCCTTCTCCTTCCGGCTGCGCGCCGTTATTGGACGGAGAAAGCGGATTCTACCGAAACTACCAGCGCACGTGCAGGCCCACCGTCAGCGAGACGTTGTGGTTCGTATGGGTGTGCTCCTGGTTGAAGTCGGTGCGAAGGATGTCGATCAGAAACCCCGCGGAAAAGCTCAGGTGCTCGCCCATCTTCCACACGGCGCCGGGGTGCAGCGAGAAGATGGGGCCGGTGTCGCCGTCCGTGCCGGGGGCGTCGCTGTTGAAGCGGACGAGCCCGACCAGTCCGACCACGCCCAGCGTCAGGTCGGTGAGCGGGCTGCCGGTGGCGCCGAAGCCGAGACGGTAGACCTGGACCAGCGCGTCGTCGTCGCCGTCCTCGTCCTCCGTCTCCCAGCGCGAATACTCGAACGTCAGCGCCGGAATGAAGCTGACGTACGCGCTCCAGCCCACCCGGTCGGACAGGTCCAGGTCGTTGTCCCAGTGCGTGAGGATCGCCTGGACCCCCCAGCCGAACCCCGGCGGAGACGCGTCCTTCTTGCGCAGCTCCGCGAGCTTCTTGTGGGTCTCGCCCAGCTCCTGGTCGATCTTCTTCTGCTCGTTCCGGCGCTCGACCGCCTCGTCGCCCTTGCCCTTCTCGAGCGCCTCCTCGATCTGGCGGTCCAAGTCTTTCCGTTTCTTCTCCAGCTCCCCGATCCTGCGTTCGAGCGTCTTGGCGTCGTCCTGGAAGTCGACTTCCCACGGCATCGCGAGCAGCGCGGCGATCAGCATGATTCCTCCATTTTTCTGGTCTACTACGACGTACTGGAAAGCATGGCCGAGGGAATCACGATGCTTTGGATGATCGCGTTGGCGCTGGCGCAGGACGTCGACGAGAAAAAGCTCTACCCGCTCGGCCCCGACTCCCAGCGCCAGGAGGGCGTGCCCAAGGGGACGGTGACCAAGCAGGAGCCCTGGAAGAGCAAGGTCTTCGAGGGGACGTCGCGGGACTGGTGGATCTACGTCCCCGCGCAGTACGACAAGGCCCGGCCGCATCCGGTGATGGTGTTCCAGGACGGCGGCGGTTACGTGAACGAGACGGGGACCTACCGCGTGCCGGTGGTCCTCGACAACCTGATCCACAAGAAGGAAGTCCCGGCGATGATCGGGATCTTCATCAACCCGGGGCTGTTTCCCCCCAAGAAAGAAGGCGAGAAGCCGCCTTCGAACCGGTCGGCGGAGTACGACACCCTGAGCGACGCCTACGCGCGGATGCTGGTCGAGGAGATCCTGCCGGAGGTCGCGAAGACCCACAACCTCACCCAGAACCCGGCCGAGCGGGCCATCGGCGGCGCGAGCTCGGGCGGCATCTGCGCCTGGACCGTCGCGTGGGAGAAGCCCGACGCCTTCCGCAAGGTGCTCTCGCACGTGGGCAGCTTCACCAACATCCGCGGCGGCCACGCCTGCGAAGCCCTCATCCGCAAGACGCCGAACAAGCCGATCCGCGTGTTCCTGCAGGACGGCTCGAACGACCTGGACAACATCGCCGGCAACTGGCCGCTCGCCAACAGGCAGATGGCTTCGGCGCTCGCGCTGAAGGGCTACGACTACAAGTTCGTCTTCGGCGAGGGCAAGCACTCGGGCGTCCACGGCGGGGCGATCCTGCCCGACTCCCTCCGCTGGCTCTGGCGGCCCGAGGACGCGCCGAAGGAGCCCGCGCCCCCCAAGACGCCCGAGCCCGACGAGAAGAAGCTCTTCACGTTTGGCCCCGACTCCCAGCGCCAGGACGGCGTTCCCCAGGGCAAGGTGACGCGCTTCGAGTGGAAGAGCGAGAAGGTCTACCCCGGCACGCTCCGCGAGTGCTGGACCTACGTGCCCGCCCAGTACGACGGCGCGACGCCCGCCGCCCTCATGGTCTTCCAGGACGGCCACGCCTACGTCGACGAAAAGGGCCAGTTCCGCGTGCCCGTCGTCTTCGACAACCTGATCCAAAAGAAGGAGATGCCGGTCACCATCGGCGTTTTCGTCAATCCCGGCCACAAGGGCGACGCGATGCCCAAGCCCGGCTGGGGCGACAAGAACAACCGCTCGATCGAGTACGACACCCTGTCGGACGTCTACGCGCGCTTCCTCCTCGAGGAGCTGCTGCCGGAGGTCGAGAAGACCGTCAAGCTCTCGCCCGATCCGAAGCGCCGCGCGATCTGCGGGATCAGCTCGGGCGGCATCTGCGCGTTCACCGCCGCCTGGGAGCGCCCCCAGGCGTTCGGCAAGGTGCTCTCGCACGTCGGCAGCTTCACCAACATCCGCTCGCAGCCGGACAAACCCGGCCGCGGCGGGAACGACTATCCGGCGCAGATCCGGAGGATCGATCCGAAGCCGATCCGCGTCTTCCTGCAGGACGGCACCCAGGACCTCGACAACAACAACGGCAGCTGGCCGCTGGCCAACCTGCAGATGGAGAAGGCGCTCGCCTTCAAGAGTTGGGACTACAAAATGGTCTGGGGCGAAGGCAAGCACTCCGGCGCGCACGGCGGCGCGATCCTGCCCGACTCCCTCCGCTGGCTCTGGCGCGAGTGATAACGTTCCAATCGGGTTCAACCGTTAACACTTCGCGACGTGTTACCGTTTGAACCCGATTGGAACACTAACACTTCATGGCCGAGATCGCCGCGCTTCTGGCCGCTACTCTTTGACGTTCGGGAACTGGGAGTGGGGCGGCTTCTCGTGGGGCAGGTCCTCGCCGGGCCCTTCGCGCGCCTTCTGCCGCAGCGCCTCGCAGAGCGCGGCCACCCGCTCCAGCTGCTTCTGCTGCTCCAGGATCGCCGCGCGCAGCTTGATGATCTCGCGCTCCTGGAAGGCCAGGGAGGTCTCGAGCTCGGCGATGCGGTCCGCGTCCGTCATGGCAGGCACAGGCAGGACGAGGTGAGGGGGGCGTCCGCCCGCGACCAGGCGGCGGCGAAGCGCCGTTCGGCTTCCGCGGCCGGCTTCCCCTGGGCCTTCAGGCACTTCGCGAGGCCGAAGAGCGACCAGCCGTTCTCCGGCCAGCGCCTCAGGTCCTCGAGGTAGACGCCCTCCGCCTCGGCGGCCAGGCCCGCCTTGAGCAGGGCCGCGCCCAGCGAATGGCGCACCGGCTGGATCCAGTCCGGCGGCTCGTCGTAGCGCAGGCCGTCCTCCCGCTTCACGCCTTCGCGCAGGGCGGCGAGCGCCCCGTCCATGTGGCCCTCGCGGAGCTGGATCTCGCCTTCGAGCTGGGCCTCCGCCACCGCCAGGAGATCCGCGGCCGCGTTGTTGCCGAACGCGGCGTCCTTGGGGACTTTCGCCCGCGCCTCCAGGAACGCCTTCTGCTCCGCGCGCGCCTCCGCCGGCCGGTTCAGCGCCGCCAGGGACGTCGCCCGCGCGAAGCGCCGCAGCGCCCGCGCGATCGGGAAGCTCTCCGCCGGCTCGGGCTCCTTCAGCGTCGCCTCCCAGCGCCCGAAGCGGGTCAGGACGTGGTAGGGCGCCGCGAGAAAGCCGTCGACGATGCCCGCGTTCTCCTTCAGCCAGGCCTCCGGCATCTTCGCGACCATCTCGCGCAGCGCCGCCGCCGCCTGCCGCTCCTGCCCCGTCATCATCGCCGCGAACGCCCGCATGTGCCGGTTGTGCGCCATGTACACCCGGTAGAAGTTCGGCGCCTTCGCCCGCGCCGCGTACCCGTCGTCCGCCGCGATCGCCTTCCTGTTCGCCTGGATCGCCGCCTCCCAGCGGCCCCGGCGGACGTCGATGTGCGACGGCATGTGCGTCAGATGCCCCAGCCCCGGCGCGAGCTCGCGCAGGCCGTCGGCCGCCCGGTCCGCCCGGCCCGGCTCGGGCGACGCCTCCACCGCGTGGATGTAAAGGTGCAGGGCCAGCGGATGGCGGGGGTCGACGTCCATCGCCGCCTCCAGCGTCCGCAGGATCTCGTCCGTGCCCGGCTGGGGCTTGCCGTCCGACGTCCACAAGTCCCACGGCCGCAGGTCCATCAGCGCCTCGGCGAAGAGGGCGCCGATGTCCGCGTCCTTCGGGTGCTTCTTCCAGACCTCGCGCATCGCGTCGGCGTAGGCCTTGTCGAGCCCGCTCCGGTCGGCCGGCTGCGGATCGGCGTAGCGGCGGCCGAGGGCGTCGATGAGGGCCTTCTCGACGTCCGACGCCCGGCCCGCGCGCGCCCGGCCCAGCGCGGCCCAGGCGGCCTTGGCGTGGGCTTCGTCGACGAACGGCCAGTTGATGTGCGGGCCGTTCGCGAGCGCGACGCCCCAGTGCGCCATCGCGCAGGACGGATCGGCGGCCGCGGCGCGCTCGAACGAGCGAATGGCCTCGTCGTGGTTGAACGCGTAGAGGAAGGCGAGGCCCTGGTCGAACCAGGCCCGCGCCTCGGGCGACGACGTGGTGACCGGCCGCGCGTGCGGGCCGAGGCCGTCGAAGCGCCCCTCGGGCGCGCCCGCGCAGGCCGCGAGCAGGAAGAGCGCGACGGGGGCGTATTTCACGACGGGTCCCTCAATCGTCCAGGATCGCGTGGACGGCCTTGAGCAGGGCGCCGGCTTCGGCGTCGGTGCCGACCGTGATCCGGAGGTAGTCGCGGATCTCGGGGGTGTCGAACCAGCGCACGAGGATCTTGCGCAGGCGGAGCTGCCCGAGCCATTCCATCGCCGGCCGGCCGGGCGGCCGGACGAGGAGGAAGTTCGTCGCGCTCGGCAGGACGTCGAAGCCCCGCGCGGCGAGCGCGCGGCCGAGCCGTTCGCGGGTGGCGACGACGCGGGCGAGGTTCTTCCGGTAGTAGGGCAGGTCGTCGAGCGTGGCCAGCGCGGCGACCTGGCCGAGGCCGTTCACGTTGTAGCTGTCGCGGATCTTGTGGAGGGCGCCGATCAGGTCGGGGTGGCCCACCGCGTAGCCGACCCGCTGGAAGCAGAGCGCGTAGGACTTCGAGAAGGTCCGCATCACCAGCGTGTTCGCCCGCTTGAAGGCGAGGGCCATCGCGTGCTCGGGGCCGAAGTCGACGTAGGCCTCGTCGAGGACCACCACGCCCTTGAGCGCGGCGCAGAGGGCGTCGAGCTCCCCCACGCCGTACCCGCGGCCGCTCGGGGCGTTGGGCGTCGTGATGAACGTCAGCGCGGCGTCGAAGCGCCAGGTCTTCGTCGCCTTCAGGGTCTTGAGGGACGGGAAGGAGAAGTCCTTCTCCAGGGGCGCGTGGCCCTCCGTCGCGCCGTGCGCGCGCGCGAGGACCGGATACAGCGAGTAGCTGGGGGAGAACCACTGGACGGTCGACTTCCCGATCCGCCGCGTCGGGCAGGGCTCGACGAACGCGCGCGTCGCCAGGGCGAGCAGGTCGTCGGAGCCGTTCCCGACGACGATGTTCTCGACGTCGCAGCCGTGCAGGCGGGCGATCCGCTCGCGGAGGGCGTCGGCGGCCGGCGGCGGATAGAGGCGGAGGCGGGCGTCGACGGCCGCCTTCACCGCGCGCAGCACGCGCGGGGAGGGCGGGTAGGGGTTCTCGTTGGTGTTGAGCTTGACCAGGCCGGGGATCTTCGGCTGTTCGCCGGGCGCGTAGGCGCGGAGGCTGCGGACGAGAGGGCGGATGAACGAGCGGGTGTCCATGGGGCAAACATGATGCCAGATGGGGCGGGAATCGGGAAGCCGGAATCTGATCCCCCGCGAGCCGATTCGTGACGGCGCGGAACATTCCGGACCGGGGCGCGAAACGCCTCGCGCCGGCCTCCGGCGGCGGCCGGGGGGCGGGGGATGGCACGGGGCTTGCTGCGGAAGGAATACACGGCTCGGTGTGTCCGCGCGAGAGAGGGGACGGTTTAGGCAGAGTCGTCCGAGCCGGAAGACGGAGGACTTCATGAAGGCCATCGGAAAACTGACGCTCGCGGTCGCGGTACTCGCGGTCGCGGCGGTCCCCGTGACGGGACAGGACAAGGACAAGAGGCTCGAGGTCGTCCGGCTCGGCGACCTGGCGGGCAAGGCCATCCACTACAAGGACCTGAAGGCCGAGATCGGAACCGTGAAGGACGTCGTGGTCGACCTCCAGCGCGGCCGCGCCGTGTTCGCGGCGGTGGCCCGGAAGGAAGACCCGGACCGGATCGTCGCGGTGCCGCTGGGCAAGTTCCGCGTGGCGCGGAGCGCCGACGGCAAGAAGCTCGACGCGCTGCGGATCGAGGACGACAAGCTCCTCGCCGAGGCCCCGAGCGCGACCAAGGACGAATGGGACAAGGACAATCGGGCGGTGATGGCCCGGCTGGCCTCGAAGGAAGGGGCCGAATCGCTGGTCCGGGCGAGCAAGGTGAAAAAGGCGTCGGTCGTCGACCCCGCCGGCGAGCGGATCGGCGAGATCGACGAGGTCATGGTGAACCTGGAGAACTCCCGCCTGCTGGCCCTGGTGGGCGTGGGCGGGGTGCTCGGCGTGGGCGAACGGCGCCACGTCGTGCCCTGGGAGATCCTCCGGATCCGCGAGGCGAAGAAGGACGGCGTCGCGTCCTTCACGCTGAACGTGCCGAGGGACCGGCTCGAGAAGGGCCCCATCCTCGGGACGGACGAGGAGAACCGCCTGGCCGATCCCACGTGGGTCGCCGGCCTGTACGAGCATTACCAGTACGGCCCGCTCGGCGGCGAGCGGGAGGCGTTCCGCTGCGCGAGGGCCGACGCGTTCATCGGGGCCGAGGTCGCGTCCGCGGCCAAGCCCGACGACGAGTTCGGCTCCATCGAGGCCCTGGCGATCGTGCCCCACACGGGCCAGATCGCGTACGTCGCGTTCGACGTCGGCGGCAAGCTCTACGCGGTGCCGCTCGGGGCCTTCAAGGTCACCCTGGAGAAGAACGACGTCAAGAAGGTCCTCATCGACGCCGACAAGACCGCCTTCAAGGGGATGCGGGCGTTCGACAAGGACCGCTGGCCGGATCACGCGGATCCGTCGTGGAAGACCGGCGACCGCGAGGAGTCCGGAGAGGCCGCGTCGCCGATGGTGCTGCGGTCGGCCGACGTCCTGGACGCCGGCGTGAAGGACTCCCGGCGGGTCACGTTCGGCGAGATCGAGGACTTCGTCCTGGATCTCGACCACGCCAAGGTCCTGTACGTGTGCGTCGGCTCGGGCGGCTTCCTGGGCATCGGCGAAACCTTGTACGCCATCCCCTGGAAGGCCATGAAGTGGGCCGGCGACAAGGACAAGTTCTTCACCGTCAACACGGACCGGAAGACCCTCGAGCGTTCGGTGGAGTTCGACGAGAAGCGCCTCAACGATCCGAACTACATCCGCTCGATCTACGCCGTGTACGGCCTGGAGTTCGACCCGAAGAAGATGACCGACAAAAAGGCGGAACCCAAGACCCAGCCCTGACGCGGGACATCCCGGAGGGGGTCCGGACCGCGGGTCCGGGCCCCCTCTTGTTTTTCAGCGGGGCAGGGCCGGGGCTTCGCCGCGGAAGGCGAAGTAGACGGCGCCGAGGATGAAGAGGAAGGACACCAGGTAGTTCCACTTCGGCGGCTCCTTGAGCACCGTCATCGCGAAGATCGCGAAGACCGCCAGCGTCACGATCTCCTGGATGATCTTCAGCTGGAAGGCGGAGAACGTCCCGTGCCCCCAGCGGTTGGCCGGCACCTGCAGGCAGTACTCCGGCAGCGCGATGAGCCAGCTCGCCGCGATGGCGAGCCAGAGCGACGTCCCCTTGAATTTCAGGTGGCCGTACCACGCGACGGTCATGAAGACGTTGCTGAGGATCAGCAGGACCACGGTGCGCATCGGAAGCTCCCTCCAGGAAATCGGGCGGGATTGTAGCATGGGGGCGTGAGGACCCTCGCCCTCGCGCTCGTCGCGATCGCCGGCTGCCGGGCGGCGGCCGAGCCCGCCCCCGAGCGCGTCCGCTACGTCCGTCCCGACGGCGCCCTCGAATGCGTCTTCGAGCTGCGCGACGGGTCCGTCTTCAGCGTCACGGGGCCCCTCGCCGTCGAGGCCCACTACGGCTCGGACGGGTCGCTGTGGGAGGCCCGCGCGGCGCTCAAGTCGGGCGGGACCGCGCGCGTGGAGGTGTTCGGGGGACGCGCCGCCGTCGAGCGGCCGGGGCGCCCGACGGAGACGTTCGACGTCCCGAAGCACGTCATCGTCACCTCGGCACCCGACTGGACCGACGCCTTTCTCGTCTGCCGGCGCTGGACGCGCGGAGGTCCCGCCCGGCAGGAGTTTCCGGGTCTCTGGATTCATCCGGTCCAGCCGCCCCAGCGGCTCACGTTCACGGCGGAAAGCCAGGGCGTCGAGGGCGATCTGGAACGGCTGCTGATCCGCCTGCGGGGCGGAAGCGCCTACGTCGCGTGGACGGACCGCGCCGGCCGGATGATCAAGCTCGCCGCGAAGCAAGGAACCGCGGCGCTGTCGCTGGAGGGCGTCGACACTTCGGCGCTGAAGCCCTAACGCAGCAGGTGGGGCTTCCAGATGGCGGGGCCGAGCTCGGCTTCCATCTTCTCGAAGATCTCGCGGTCGGTCAGGCCCTTCTCGATGAGCGGGCCGACGAAGCCGCGCACCCGCTTGGGCATGCCGCAGGTCATCCCGTTGCACGCGGCCAGCGTGTAGAACATCCCCGTGCAGACGTCCCCGGCGATCGAGCAGGAGCAGTAGGTGCTGGCGAGCATCCATTCCGCCCGCGCGGCCGGCTCCCGGGGGCGCTCCGCGTCGGGCGGAAGCCTGGACGCGCCGGGCTCTCCCGCCGGCGGGGAGACGCCGACGCGACGGCCCGGGAGGACGTCCGCCAGATCGCGGCCGTTGGAGACGAGGGTGAGGCGGGTGCGCTCGTACCAGGGGCGGATCTCCTGCACGAGGACGGGCACCGGCCTGCCCTGAGCGGCGTCGAAGGGCTTGTCCAGGTGGAGCGTCGCGCGGTCGCCCGGCTTGAACGCGCGGCCCCGGCGGATCGCCTCGTGGTCGAGCGCGACCTCGATCTCCCCTGAAAGGAGATGGAGCGCGGTCACGGTCCCGGGCAGCCCGGTCTTCGCGCGGCGTTCGTCGAGCCGGGCCTTCTGAGCTTCTTTGAGGGCGGCGAGCGCGGCGGCGTCCGCGAGCCGGACGAGGTCGCCGCCGGCCGTCTGGACGTAGACCGCGGAGGCCGCCGCCGGCAGCTCCATCGCCGGGGGCACGCGGACCGTCCGGACCTGCTCCGTCTTGCCGTCGAGCTTCCGGCGGAGCTCGATCGTCCGGCGGCCGGGGTCGACGGCCGTCAGCGCCCAGGGGACCTGGTGGATGTCCTGCTCGGAGATCTCGTCGGCGACCATGAAGACCGCGCGGGGCTTGTTCTCCGCGTCGACGCGCGCCCAGACCCAGACGCGCTCGCCGGGGACGAGGTCCTCGACGGCGCCCCAATAGCCCTTCACGCGGATCTCGGCTTCGGGGTCGAGGGGCCAGGCGCGGTCCTCCGCCTCGCCCTCGACGCGCAGCGCGATCCGGCCGGCCTCGACGCCCCGGAACGCCGCGTGGGGCTTGAGGGCGCGCCGCAGGAGGGTGGCGCGCTCGGTCTGGATGTCGCCCTGCAGGGAGAGAAGAAGCAGGGCCGCGAGCGTCATGTCAACGTTACGCCCGCGGCCCCGGTTTCGAGGGTCAAGGTTTGCGGCTTCCTCCGGTCGCGACGTCGAGGCGCCGCGTGGCGCGGCGGAGGAACAGGATCGCGAAGCAGGTGTCGACCGTGTCGTTCCACTGCCCGCCCGCGCCCTGCTTCGACAGGAGGTACTCGGCCCCCTCGCGGTACCATTTGTGGTCGCCGATCCGCTCGGTGCCGAAGAGCATGCCGACGCGCTCGATGCCGTACAGGTAGTAGTAGTGCCACTTCGGGCCCAGGAAGGGGTTCTCGGTCACCGCGAAGTGCTTGTTCATCCACTGCAGGCCCTGGAGGACGTCCTCGTCCTTCCGCCAGTCCTTGCCCATCATGTAGTCCAGGATGCAGAGCGCGCCGATCGCGCCCACCGACATCGAGCCCCAGGACTTTTCGGTGCCGGAGTAGCCCCAGCCTTCGGGCGCCACGTCGGCCGCGACGGGCATGACGCTCGTCGCGCCTTTCTTGGCCTTCGGGTCGGGCGCGGGGGCGTCGAGCGCCAGCGGCTCCTTCTTCGCGCCCGCGTCGGCGACCTGCTGCTTGCGCCAGTGCGCCTCGACGGACTTGAGGAAGCTCTCCTCGAAGCGGATCCCCGCGTCGTGGCAGGCGCGCAGGCCCAGCGCGTGGTACTGCATGTTCGAATGGTCGTGGTCCGCCGGCCCCGCCCGCTTCTGCTTCACGTGGATGATGTTCGTGACGACCGGCTTCTGCTTGTGGCCGGGATCGACGGGCGGCGGCTTGGCGCCCGGAGGACGTCCGCCGCCCGACTTTACCGCTTCGCGGCCCGGCGACGGCGTGGGGACCTCCTCCACGAAGATCGAGGGGGCGCCGTATCTCGACGTCCCCTGCGGGCTGATGTTGTCGACGAGGAACTGCGCGCACTGGTGGATGCGGAACTGGTACTTCACGCGGTCGATCTCCTCGAGGCACATGGCCTGGAGGGCGACCTTGTAGGTCCTCTCGAGCTTGGCCTTCAGCATCTCGTCGAGGAGGGCGTCGAAGTCCGCCTTGAGCTCCGGATAGCGGTCCGGCGCTCCCGCGTGGATGAGCGTGAGCAGGATGAGCTCGTTGCCGTTCACGATGTCCATGTGGAACGAGCTCGTGCGCTTCCCCTTGAGGAATCCGACGCCCTTGTCGATGGCCTGGTCGACCTTGAACTGGAAGTTGATGTCGGGGGGCTCGGGCGGGGCCTGGGCGCAGAGGGCGAGAGCGAGAATCACCATACCGACCTCCTAAGCCTCACGCCTCGGGAGGTCGGGAAGGTGACGCGGAACTGACAAATCTTCCCGGGATGTTTGTCCGCGCGCGGACAAACATCCCGGGAAGATTTGTCGCTCCGGTCCTTAGCGGAAGAACCGGTGTTTGGAGTCGCCCGCCGCGAGCAGGTAGGCGAGCAGGTCGAGCGCCTCGTCGGGATTCAGCGGGCCGATCAGCTTCTCCGGCATCGGCGAGAGGGCCGAGGGCTTGCTGTCGGCGACGTCCCCCTTTGCCACCTCGGTCAGCTTGTCGGGATAGAGCAGGTCCGTGGCGATCTGCAGCTTGCCTTCCTTCTCGCCGAGCACGCGGCCGGCGACGACCGACCCGTCCTTCGTCTTGATCACCGTCGCCTGGTACTGGTCGGAGACGATCTTGCTGGGCTCGACGATCGCCTCGATGAGGTCGCGGATGCCGAAGCGGGCCGCCACGCCCGTGAGGTCGGGCGCCTGGTCGCCGCCCTCGCCGTCGAAGCGGTGGCACGCGACGCAGCGCGCCGCGAGGTACGCGCGCTTGCCGTTCTCGAAGTTCCGCTTCTTCAGCCCGCCCTCGGCCATCGTGACGAGCTCGCTCGCCGTCCATTCCTTGCCCGGCCCCTTCGCCTTGGGCAGGTCCTCGACCTTGAGCGCGGGCTTGAGCTTCTCCCGCGTCAGGTCCGCGAGGGCCTTGCGCTCCGTCGGGTTGAGGGAGGCCGTCGCGTCCTTCCGCATCAGCTGCACGTTCTTCTTGTAGCTGGCCCCGCCGTTGAAGCTCTCCTCGAGATGGTTGAGGAACTCGAAGTAGGTCTTCCGCAGCTCGGGCGTCCAGCCCACCGTGGCGTTCCGCAGCACGTTGGCGTAGAAGATCTTCGCGAGGGGCGGCCCCTTCTCGTAGGCCTTGTCCACCGCGCCCGCGTAGCCCTTGTTGCGCTCCAGCACCGTCACCCAGGTGGGCCGCTTCGCCGGCTTGCCGCCCTCGAAGAGCTTCATCGCGCGCGCGACCGCCGTCGGGTCCTGCAGGTAGACCAGGAGCTGGACGAGCTCGCCGTTGAGCTCGTCGGAGGCGGCCGGAAAGAGCGGCGACAGCCGCGCGAGAACCGCCTCGCGGCCGGCCGCGTCCGGACGTCCCAGGCGGATGAACGCGAGACCGTACGCCCGCAGCGCCTCCAGCGCGAGCGGCTCCGGCAGCGCCTTCAGGTCCAGGCGGTTGAGCGCGGCGACGACTCCGGGGCCGTCGGCCGACGTCCCCTGCCGCGCGAGCCCCACGAGCGCCGTGACGAGGGCCTGGGGGTCGGTCAGCGCGAGGGCCTTGGCCTTCCAGCTCTCCGCCGGCTGGGCCTCCAGCGCGATCCGCGCCGCGTAGCGCAGGAAGCGGTCGGGCGAACCCAGGGAGGGCCAGGCCGCCTCGACGGCCTTCGCGTCCTTCTTCCCGTGGAAGGCCTCGAGCGCGCGGCGCTGGGCGCGCGCGGCGGCTCCCGCGTCGTTCCCGGCGGCGGGGGCGGTGGACGCGCTCCCCGTGTAGGTCACGCGATACAGGCCCGACTGCGCGCCGCGGCCGCCGATCGCGAAGTAGAGCGCGCCGTCCTTGCCGACGACCGCGTCCGTCACCGGCAGCGGCGTGCCGCTGACGAACTCTTCGACGTCCGCTTTGTAGCTCGAGCCGTCGGGCTTCAGGTGGCAGGCCCAGATCGTCCCGTAGGTCCAGTCGAGGATGAACACGGCGTCCTGGTATTTGGCGGGGAACTTGGCGCCCGTGCCCACGACGACGCCGGTCGGGCTGGCGGGGCCGATGTCGACGACCGGCGGCAGGGAGTCGGGATAGGACACGGGCCACTTGCCCGTGCCGCTGCGCCAGCCGAACTCGCTCCCGCTGACCACGTGGCAGACGCGCGTGGGGCGGTACCAGGGCATGCCCAGGTCCCATTCCATGTCGGAGTCGAAGGTGAACATCTCGCCGTGGCGGTTGATCGCGATGTCGTACTGGTTGCGGTAGCCGATGCTGTGGATCACGCGCTCCTTGCCGTCGGGGCTCACGCGGCAGACCCAGCCGCCGGGCGCGAGGATGCCGCGCGCGTGGCCGTTGCCGTCCCAGTTGCGGGGGAGGAGGAGGTCTTCGTCCCAGTTCCCGGGGACGCGATAGCCCGTGAGGTCGGACGGCGGCGGCGTGTGGTTGCCGCCGACGATGTAGAGGCCCCGGCCGTCCTCGCTCAGGATCACCGCGTGCGGGCCGTGCTCGCCGCCGCCGTTCAGCGGGATCAGGTGCTCGGCCTTGTCGAGCCGGTCGTCGCCGTCCGAGTCCGTCACCTTCCAGAGGCCCGAGCCCTTGCCGTTCACGTTCACGTACAGGGCGTCGAAAGCCCAGAGCAGGCCCTGCGCGCCCGAGACCGGGACGTCGATCTTCTGGATGTCGACGCCCTCCGCCTTCACTTCCACGCGCCAGAGCCCGAGCTTGTCCTGGTCCGACACGATCAGGCGGCCCTTGGGGTCGACGCAGATCGCCACCCACGAGCCCTGCGTGGACTTCGGCACGGAATGGAGCAGCTCGACCTTGAAGCCCTCCTTCACCGCGATCTGGCCGGCCGGCGTGGCCTGGGGCGGCGGCGCGGGCTTGGCCTGCTCGGGCTTGGCCTGCGCAAGGAGGAGCGCGAGAAGGATCATCATGGGCGGCATCCTAACATAAGCTAACGCGTATTAGTCGTGCAGATGGAACGCCTGAAGCGGGGGATCAGGTTCAGAAAATCCCCCCCGCCCCCGGGGGGACGGCGGTTCAGGTTCAGAAAGGTCCCCCCTGCCCCCCGGGGGGGAGCGGTTCAGGTTCAGAAAGTTCCCCCCTGCCCCCGGGGGGAGCGGTTCAGGTTCAGAAAGTCCCCCGAGGGGGAGCGTGGTCTACTTGTCCCGGTAGGTGAGGGGGGGCTTCTGGTCGGCGGGCAGTCGGGAGCGGTAGGTCCGGCCGGCGCGGCGCTTCTCGAAGCTCTCTTTCGCGGCGGCGAGCTCGGCGGGGTTCGTCAGCAGCTCCAGGCCGCTCAGGGCCAGGGCCTTCGCCGCGATGACCATGCCTTTGCGGCCCACGCTCGAGCCGGAGCAGGCCACCGCCTGCCAGCTGTGGCCCGGCGTGCCGGGGACGAAGGTCTCCACCTTGAAGTTGATCGTCGGCACCACCCAGCTCACGTCGCCCACGTCCGTCGAGCCGTAGCCCAGGTCGTCCTCGATCGGCTGGACGTCGCGCGCCCGCCCGATCTTCGGATCCTCCACGCCGGGCATCGTCTTCCGCAGCGCCTCCGCGAAGGCGTGCTCCTCCGCGTCGTACGCGAAGCGGCCGACGCGGCGCAGCACGCCGTCGACCAGCTTCGCCAGCGCGTCGTTGGGCAGCAGGTTGTAGGCGCTGTTGACCAGTTCGACTTCCAGCTTCGTCTCGGTGGCGAGGGCGCCCGCCTCCGCGCACTTCAGCACCCGCGCCCAGATCCCGTCCAGGACGTCCATCTCCGGATGCCGGGCGTAGACGTAGATCTCCGCGAGATCGGGTACCACGTTCGGCGCCTCGCCGCCGTTCGTGATCACGTAATGCATCCGCGTCGTCTGCGGCACGTGCTCGCGGAGGAGGTCGATCCCGTGCGTCGCCAGCGCCACCGCGTCGAGCGCCGAGCGCCCCCGCTCGGGCGAGCCCGCCGCGTGCGCCGCCCGCCCGCGGAAGCGGAACTTCGCCGTGATGTTCGCGAGGTTCGACGACAGGCTCGAGCGCGTCGACGTCGCCGGGTGCCAGCTCAGCACGACGTCGCAGTCGCCGAACGCCCCGGCCCGGGCCATGTAGATCTTCCCGCCGCCCCCCTCCTCGGCCGGGCAGCCGTAGAAGCGCACCGACCCCGGGAGCTTCTTCTCCGCCAGATGCTCCTTGAGCGCGACGGCCGCCAGCGCCGAGCCGGCCCCGAACAGGTTGTGCCCGCAGCCGTGGCCCGATCCGAGGCCCTCGCGGGGCTTCTTTTCCGCGACGTCCTCCTGCGAGAGCCCCGGCAGGGCGTCGTACTCCCCGAGGATGCCGATCCGCGGCCGGCCCTCGCCCCAGGTGGCGGTGAACGCGGTGGGGATCCCGGCGACGCCCGCCTGGATCGTGAAGCCGGCGCCCGCCAGCTCGGCCGTCAGCAGCTCGACGCTTCGCTTCTCCTTGTAGCCCACTTCCGCGAACTCCCAGATCTTCCGGGACGCGTCGCCGAAGCGCGCGGCGCGGGCGTCGACCCGCTGGATCAGATCGTCCTGCGCAAGCCCTTCGGCGGAGCTCAAGGCAGGCGCCAGCAAGAGCGCGATGATCATGCGTCGATCCTCACCACTTCCCAGGGGCCCAGGTCCAGCTCCAGCCGGCCGCCCTCCACGGCGACCGCCTCGCCCGGCGCCGCCCGCCACGCTTCCGGCCGGGCCGTCGCGTCCGGGGCCGTCGCGGCGTTCAGCCGCTTGAGGGCGACTCGGGCGGGCAGCGGCTTGACGGTGACGCGGCGCGGCTCGATCCCGAAATTCGCCAGCAGGATCCGCGTCCGGCCGTTCGCCGTGAGCGCGAGGCCGTCGAAGCTCAGCGGATCCCCCGAGCGGCAGGGGATCACGCGCGCGCCCGGCAGCTCCAGGACGTCGGCGAGCACGTGATACAGCGGATACACCGGCTCGGGGTCGCGGTCCATCACCCCGTTCGCGCCCGCGGTCTCGTAGTAGGTGGCGCTCGCGACGCCCGACTCCGCGAGCCGCTTGAGGCTGCCCGCCGTCCAGGCGGCGCCGATGAGGGTCCACTGGCGTTCGTCGACGTCCGGCGCCGAGCCCATCTCGCCGGGCGCGCCGGGACCGGACCTCGGCAGGAGCGTCACCGGCGAGACGCAGAGCGGGCGGTCGCCCGAGAAGAGGCGCGCGCTCTCGACCGTGGAGGCGATCGCCTCGAGGTTCTCGATGATCGTCAGGTCGTCGTGCTGGTGGACCTGGGGCGTGGCGGGCCAGCAGACGAGATCCCAGTCCTTGCCCGCCTGCCCGATGTTGAGCTGCTCGAAGTGGGCGTCGGAGCCGCCGCCGATCGGCACGCCCGCCAGCTGCGCGGAGAGGACGGCCTTCGCGTCCCGCACGGGGCCGGGCTGGATCACCGGCTGCCCGTCCTGGAACAGGAAGACCCGCGCCACCGGGGCCTTGAGGGCCTCGACGGCCGCCGCGAGGGCCTCGCTCCGCCCCTCCGGCCCGAAGCGCAGCGCGAGCTCGAGGGGGCAGCCGACGGCGTTCGCCTCGCCGGCCGCGCGCTGGAGGACGTCGGGCCACGTCGGCGTCGCGAGCTTGAGGTCGACGCGGAGGTGGGCGGGGCGGAGGGCGCGGAGGCGGTCGATTTCGCGCGCCCGCAGCGAGAAGCCGTGGCGGGCGAGGCCGAGGCCGACGCGGGGGAAGGCCCGCGCGGGCTTGGCGTCGAGCGTGAGGACGGGTTCCGGGGCGGGCCGGGGCTCGGGCGCGCATTCCTCGAGCGAGACGGTGACGGCCTGCTCGATGAGATAGCCCTTGGGCGTGGGGAGGGG
>DASVNH010000174.1:0-13465 GCA_036383955.1 Planctomycetota bacterium
GGCTGCTGAAAAAGGCAATAGGCATTGGGCCATTGGCATTAGCAGACCCGTCCCCCCTTGTCCCCCCGAGGGGGAACGGCCCCGCCAATGCCTAATGCCTATTGCCCAATGCCTTTTTCAGCAGCCTGCTAGTGGTGAGTCAACTTTGATTCCGTGGGTTGCGCCCGAAGGGGGCAACCTACGGAATCAAGTTAGTCGAACCACTAGGCGAGCTCGAGGCCTTTCATCGTCGACGTCCCGCTGCCGAAGGTCGAGGTCTCGACGCCGAGCCGCTGGAGCATCGACACGAAGAGGTTGGAGAGCGGATAGTCGCCGCGCTCGCCGCCGAGCGCGAGGTGCTGCCCGTGCTTGAAGCCGCCGCCCGCGAGCACGACGGGCAGCTTCCGGTTATCGTGGCTGCTGGCGTTGCCGAGGTTCGAGCCGATCAGGACCATCGTCAGGTCCAGCAGCGTCGCGCCTTCCTCCGGCGCCGCCTTCAGCTGGCCGAGGAACTCCGCGAAGCGGGCGAGCTGGGCGCGCTCGATGAGGCCCAGCTCCTCGATCTTCGCCGGGTCCTTCCCGTGATGCGAGAGGTTGTGGTAATCCTGGCTCACCCCGGGGACCTTCGGCACCGCGTTCATCCCGTTCTTGAAGAAGGTGATGATCCGGGTGGAGTCGGTCCGCAGCGCGAGGTACATCAGGCCGTACATCAGGCGCTGGTGCTCCAGGAGCTCGGTGGCGTCCGCCGGGTCCTTCGGCGCCGGCCCGTCCGCCTTCGGCTTCGGACGCGTCTCCCACTCCCCCGCCTTCTCCAGGCGCCGCTCGGTCTCGCGCACCGCGACCAGGTAGTCGTCGAGCTTCGCCCGGTCGGCGGGCCCGAGCTCGTTCCGCAGGCTCGCCGCCGGACCGCCCAGGGCGTCGAGCACGCTCCGGCCGTCCTTCAGCCCCTGGATCCGCCTGGCCTTCTCGTCGGGCTTCCCTTCCAGGAAGAGCTTCGCGTAGAGCCGCGACGGCTTCGATTCCGAGGGGATCTCCACGCCGCCGCGGGTCCACGACAGGCCGCGGCCCGCGCTGCTCAGCGACAGGAAGCCGTAGCGCGTCTCCAGCCCGACTTTCTCCGCCATCAGCTGGTCCAGCGAGATCGTGTTCCGGAAGCTCGCGCTCCCGGGATGCGGCGCGGTCGTGAGGAAGGACTTCTCCGAGAGATGGCCGCCGTCGACGTCCGGATGCGAGGTCCCCGAGATCACCGTGAGCTGGTCCCGGTGCGCCTTGAGCTCCTCGAGATACGGCGTCGGCTTGTAGTCCCGGCCCGTCTCCGCCGGCACCAGATGGGGCAGGTGCAGCCCGAGGCCGAGATTGATCGCGACCATGCGCCGCTTCGGCGCCGCCGTCCGCGCGAACGCCGGCGTCATCGCGTCCAGGAACGGCAGGCCCAGGGCGACGCCCGACGCCCGGAGCATCGCGCGGCGGTTCATCTTCATCAGGGACTCCGAAAAGTCGGGCTTCGGACGATCTCGTGCACCAGCGAACGGAATCCGTAGTTCTTGGCCTTCACGGCGGCGACGATCCGGGCGACATCCTCCCGGTCCGAGAAGCCGACGCTCCGCCCCAGCCCGTAGGCCAGGAGCTTCCCGGCCAGCGCGCGCGCCAGGCCGTCCGGGTCCCGCAGCAGCAGCTTCTTGAACGCGCGGATCTCCTGGAAGGCCGCGCCGTCCGCCAGCGAGCCCGAGGGGTCCACCGGCGGGCCGAGCTTGTACTGCACGCGCATGCGTTTGTTGACGTCGGTGAAGCGCTCCACTTTGTCGCCGGCCCCGAGGCTGCGGTAGCGGTCCCGCCAGCCGCCGATCACGTCGAAGCTCTCGAGCGCGAAGCCCGGGGGGTCGATCTGCGCGTGGCAGCCGGCGCAGCGGGGCTCGTTCCGGTGCTTCTCGAGCTGCTCGCGCAGCGTGGTGACGCCGCGGATGTCGGGCTCCACGGCGGGCACGCCCGGCGGCGGGGGCGGCGCGGGACGTCCGAGGATATGGTCGAGGACCCAGACGCCGCGCACCACCGGCGAGGTGTTCGACCCGTTCGCCGTGACCTTGAGCACGGCGCCCTGGGTGAGCACGCCGCCGCGCGGGCTGTCTTTCGGCAGCGCGACGCGGCGCAGCTCCAGGCCTCCCAGGGGCGGCAGGCCGTAGTGCTCCGCCAGGCGGCGGTTCAGCATCGCCCAGTCCGCGTCGACGAACTCCAGCAGGCTCCGGTCGCCGCGGAGGATCTCCGCGAAATGGGCCTCCGTCTCGGCGACCATCGACGCCTTGAGCAGCTCGTCGAACTCGGGATAGAGCTTGCGGTCCGGCTCCGTGAAGTCGATGTCGCGGAGGCTCAGCCACTGGCCCGTGAAGTTCTTCGTGAACGCGACGGCCTTCGGGTCCGCCAGGAGGCGTTCGACCTCGGCCCGCAGGCCCTCCGGCGCGCGCAGCGCGCCCTTCCCCGCCGCCTCGAGCAGCGCGGCGTCGGGCATCGAGCTCCAGAGGAAATAGGAGAGCCGCGACGCCAGGGCGAAGTCGTCGACCTGGGTCTCCTTGCGGAACAGGAACTCGGGCGCGACCAGCACGCCCTTGAGGCCGACGCGGATGGCGTCGCGATACGGACGCCCCGCGTCGAGCTGGGCTTTCACCAAAGCGACGAAGGGCTCGACGGCCGTCGGAGGTATCGGCCGTCGGAACGCCCTGGGCAGCAGCTTGAGCAGCGTCGCGCGGGCGTCCTCGAGAGTGGCGCCGGCGAAGAGCGCGCGGCCGGGCGGAGGCCAGGCCTCGAGCGGCCCCTCGACTTCGATGTCGCCGATCAGGACGCCGGAGCCCTTGCTGTCGTGCTTCCCGCCGTCGGTCCCGAAGGGCTTGGGATGAAAGGTGTCGCCGCGGCCGAAGCGCTCGGTGAATTCGACCACCGACATCTTGTCCGGCGGCAGCTCGAAATGACCCACCAGGTGGAACGGGCGGCGATGCACGATCACGTCGCCCGCGTGGACGCTCATGACCGCGGGCTTCTCGCTTTGAAAGGCCCGGGCGTGGACGCGGACGCGGTACGAGCCGGGGTCCTGGACCCGCAAGGAGCGCACCGCCGACGGGCAGTAGTTCGTGGAGAACAGCACCGCGCCTTCGGGCGTCTCGCGATGGAGCTCGCCGAGGTGCGGCTTGACGTCCTGCAGCAGGGGGAAGCGGAGCTTGAGGCGCTTGGGCTCCTTCTCGGGGCCGTAGGCGGCGTCGAGCGCGAGGTCGACGGCCTCCAGATACGCCTGGATGAGCTCGGCGGAGGCGGCGAGGGCCTCGCCCATGGTGTCGAAGCCGTGCAGCGAGGCGTCCTCGGGGAGGAACTCGCGGACGTCGACGTGCGTGCCCAGGAGGTCGCGGAGGGTGTTCTCGTACTCGATCCGGTTGAGGCGGCGGAAGACGACCTTGCGGCGGGCGAGGTCGGCGCGCGCGAGGGCGGCGCCGAGGGGCTTCAGGAGGGCGTCGCGCTCGGCCGGGGCGAGGGCTCCTTTTTTCGGCGGGGGCATTTCGCCGTCGCGGACGCGGTCGAAGAGCCGCGTCCAGCGGCGGAGGGTTTCGGGGTCCCGGAGATCGCCGACGGGCGGGTCGAGGGCGAGGCCGCCCTTGGAGGCCCCGTCCAGGTGGCAGTCGGCGCAGTGCTTCTTGAAGAAGGGCTTCGGATCGAAGTCCTGGAGGAGAAGCGCCGCGAGCACCGCCGCCACGTGGCTCATGTTAACCCTATTCGCGCGACCCGGGCGTCCGTGTAGCGAAATCGCGTCGAAGATCCAACCCGGGAGGGCGTTCCGAAGTGGCGCTCAAGCGGGGACGATGGCGGAGAGGGAGCGGAGGATGGAGTCGCGCGCGAACGGCTTGGCGAGGTAGCCGCGGGCGCCCTTCCGCACGGCGGCCTGGGCGGACTCGCTGGAGGCGTCGTCGGAGAGCACGATGACGGGCACCTCGAGGGAGGCCAGCCAGGCGACGAACTGGTACTCGTCCCGCGTGGCGAGGCCGACGTCCAGCACGATGGCGTCGATCTTCCGGTGCTCGGCGAAGATCGACGCGGCCCGGTCGGACGTCTCCTCCACGACCAGGTAATTCGCGTCGCGGATCATGGCGGCGAGGGCCTGCCGGTAGTGCACCATGTCGCTGAGGAGGAGGATGGTCCGCCGCGGCGCGGCGCGCGGCGTCTCCGGCGCGGGGGTCTCGGGCGACGCCTCCGGGGGCGGGGGCCGGAAGCGGGCGGTGCCGCCGCCGAGCTGGACGTGCCCGTATTCGGTCACCATCATGTAGATCGCGCGCAGCGCCTCGAAGCGCGGGTAGTGGGAGAGCCGGACGACCTCCGCGACCGCCGCGCGCCCGTTGATCTGGCCGTAGACGGAGCTGAGCAGGTCCGGGTCGAGGCCGTGGTTCTCCGCCGTGAAGGGCTTCCCGGTGCGGGTCGGGATCATCGTCTCGTCGCCCACCACCTTGCGGATGACGGCCAGCTCGTCCGCGCGCCGCGCGGCCTCGAGCAGGACCGAGGTGGGGGACGCGTCCACCACCACGTCCGCGAGGGGAAAGTCCTTGGGCTTCGTCGGAGGCTCGGGCCCTTCCTTGAATTCGAACCGGGCCTCGCTCCACAGGAAGAGGTCGTAGATCTCCTCCTGCGCCTGCTCGCGGAGGGCGGCGTCGACGTCCGCCTTGGTCACCAGGCGGCTGACCAGCTCCCCGAGCCGCTTGCCCGTCTTTTTCTGCTCCGTCGCCAGCTCGGCCAGCTGCGCGCGCGAGAACTTGCGGGTCCGGATCAGGACCTCCACGAGCGACGGGATCCGGCGCGGCGTGATGGACAGGAGCCGCATGCCTTTTGAGCTCAGGTGGAGGCTCTTGCTCAAGCGCCCCTGGCTGACCGTGAGGACGCCGGCCTTGTGGTTCGTGGAGAGGTACTGCAGCAGATCGGGCAGCGCCAGGAGGGCGACGCTCCCGTTCAGTTCGTTCATCCGCCGAGGATGTTAACTTCCGAATCGGATTCGGACGTCAACATTTCACTCCTTGGCCACGGTGACGCTCTGGATGCTGTACGCGCTGTGCTGGGTCGAGTCCGAGTTGACGCTGAAGTGGTAGCCGAACTTGCCCGTGAACTGCGGATCCTTGAGCGTCCAGGTCTTCGTCGTCCACTCCTTGCCTTCGGGGACGTTGTACCAGCCGAAGCCGCCCTTGAAGCCGGACACGGCCTCGTAGCCGAAGTTGAAGCCCGCGTTTTTCTCGGGCGTCTTGCGCTTCAGCACCATCGTGATCTTGATCGGCACGGGCGTATAGGAGAGGAAGTTCGGGTCCACCGTGAAGCTCAGGCCGGCCAGGGCGCTCATATCCCCGTCCTTAGGAAGGCCGACCGGATGCAGGCCCTTCGCGCCGTTCACCGCGTCCCAGCTGACGGACGTCGCCCCCGTGTAGTCGCCGCCCCAGGGGAAGGGCTTTGCCGCCTGCGCGCGCGCTTCGGCGAGCTTCGCGGCGGGGACGCCGACGATCAGGACGGGGGCGTTCGTGAGCTCGACCTCCTCCGCCTCGGACGTCGCGCCCGTCCGCGGATTCACGATCCTGGCTTTTGATCCGAGGGCGAGCTTGGACGTCGCGCCGTGCGCCGCCCAGGCGACGAGGACGTTGCCCTCGGCGCCCTCGAAGGCGAAGGCGAAGTGCTGTCCGTCCCGCACGAGCCAGCCGGCGCGCTTGGGCGCGTGGCCGAGGATCTTGACCATCTGGGTCATGGCGGTGAAGGACAGGCGCTTGGGGGCCTTCTCGTTGCCGCCGGCGATGAGGCCGAAGGGGCCCGAGTCGCCGTCGATGCCCTCGAACCAGTGGATCCGCTTGACGCCCTGGGCGAGGCTGAGCGTGAAGACCTTGACGAGCTGGTCCGCCTGGCGCTCCTGGGTGCCGTTCTTGTCCACGGTCGTGCCGCACTCGGTGATGATGATCGGGACGTCCTTCTTCGTCGGGCTCTTGTCGGCGAGGAGCTTGCGGATCGTGGGCACGATGCTCATGTACTGCGCTTCCCAGCCGTGCGCGACCATGTCCATCACCTCGTAGGGATGGACGGTGACGTAGTCGAAGTGGCCGGCGGCGCCGGCGTCGAGGGCCTGGGCGAGGAAGTTGAGGTTGACGCTCTGGGCGGCGAGGCCGATCTGGAGCGCGGGATCGACCTTCTTGGCGGCGGCGTAGGCCGAGACGACGATCTTCGCGTAGTCCTTCGGGTCCTTGCTCTCGCTGAAATTCGGCGGCTCGTTCCAGACCTCCCAGTACTTCACGCGGCCCTTCGTCTTGGTGAGGAGCTCGGTGATCCAGGCTTCCCACTCGGGGATGTGTTTCACCGGGAACGAGAACTTCGCGCCTTTCGGGCTCCAGGCGAGGATGCCGCACATCCGGTAGCCGTTCTTCTCCGAGATGGCGAGCACGCGGTCGGGCTCGGCCTGATAGAAGCCGCGGATCCAGCGCACGCCGGTTTCGGCGAGGGTCGGCGCCCAGTGGCCGATGCCCCAGGAGGCCGAGTGCGAGGGCGCGAGACCCCAGGGGCTCTCGTCGATCGGGTCCTGCGCCAGGCACGCGAGCAGAAGCAGTTGAATCATGCGCCTCTATAGCGCGAGCCCGCCCGATTATTTCAGCTCGGCAGCGGGCGCTTGAAAAGCAGGACCAGCTTCGCGCTGCGCCCCTCGTACTCGTTGAGGTCCAGCGCGCTCACGAGCTCCCAGCCCGAGCGGCCGAGGTCGTTCAGCTCGGCGCCCAGGCCTTCCCCGAGCTTCAGGCTCCGGAGCATGCCCCCCTCGACTTCCTTCAGGTGGGTGTAGTACTCCCAGCGGATCGGCGGTGTTTTCATGCCCTTGAGACGAGGCGGGGGCTACTTCGTTTCGCGCGGCACGACGCGCGTGGTCTGGTGGAGGCACTTCACTTTCAGAGGATCCTTCTCGTTCACCTGGATCGTGAAGACGTGCGGGAGCGACCGCGCGGTCTCCAGGTGGGTCTTCGTCTCCGCGCCTTCCATCCAGGCGTACTCGATCTGGAGCGCGGCGCCGGCCGTCAGCGCCTCGCCCTCCACCGTGATCTTGTTCGCGCCCGGCAGCAGCGTGGGCAGCATGCCGATGTTGCACTGCATCGTGTTCTCGAAGCGCAGCGCCGAGACCTGGCCGCGGATCCGCACCTGGTACTGGAAGCCGGTGAAGCGGACGGCGTCGAACTTGGCCCGCTCGGTGTAGTCCAGGAACTGCGAGTCGCGGTCCGGCATGTTGTAGGTCGACGGCAGCCCCTGGTCCCAGCGGCCCTTGCCGAGGTCGACCGCGAACGCTCCCTCGACCTCCCCCGTCTCGATCCAGGTCTTCCCTTCGTCGAGCGAGAAGTCGACGGCGACGCGCCCGACGGCCTGCCCGCGGACGACCGACTCGGCGTAGGGGTAGAGGTTGCGGATCTGGTAGACGCCTTCCTTCGGGCTCTTCGGCTCGTAGACATGATAGGCATTCCCGAACGGCTTGTTGAGGCCCAGCTCCGGATAGGTTTTGAAGTAGGGCCGCTGCACGGGAAAGTTGTAGGGATCCTTCGGCGTGCCGTCCGGGTAGAGGTACTTCTGGCCGCCGTCGAGGTTGGCGAGGATCGGGATGTGCTTGTGCGCCTTGCAGATCACCGGCTTGCCGTCCTCGTACCACTGCCGCCGCAGCGACTCGCCGACCCGGAGGTCGAGGTCCGTGCGGTACTTCGTCCGGCGCTGGGAGCCGCTGTACGCGAACGGATAGGTATTGCCGAGGAACGCGCGGAAGGCCGGGTCGGATTCGGCGTCGCCGTGCTTCTTCGAGAGCACGAAGTAGGGCTTCGGCGGATCCTTGGGCTGGGTCAGGATCGTCGGATACCCGGCCTTGATCTCCTCCGGCGTGGCGACCCGGCCGTTGATCCGCGCGAAGTAGCCCACGTTGCCGTCGAAGAGGTGCCAGCGCTCGACGCCGTCCGCGTCCTTGTAGCGGAGCGCGGCCTCGACGTGGCTGCCCGCGTTCGGCACCGGCGGCGTCTCGCCCGGTGAGTTCAGGCCCACCTTGCGCGCGACGGCCGTCTTCGGGTCGAAGCTCCAGTTGCCGTGATAGGCCTTCCAGCTGTCGATCAGGAACCAGCCCCACCACTCGCAGAGCGCCTTGGGATAGACGTGGAAGATCATCCAGCTGTCCCACACCGCCGACTCCGCGCCGGGCGGGCCCTGGTAGTAGTCGCCGCCGTGCCCCATCACCCGCAGCGCCGTGTAGTAGATCGCCAGCGCCTTCTGCTCCTCGGTCCCGTTCTCCGCGCCGTAGAGCCGCACCGCGTCCTTCGCGAACGTCTCGTGCGTCCGCGCGTTCGGCCACTGGCTCGCGGAGACCCAGAGTTTCTTCGCGCCTTCGACTTCCTGCGCGCAGAGCAGCAGCATCCAGACCGTCGTCATGGAATCAAGGATGCCTCCGGGACCCCTTTTTGCGGAGAAAATCTCGCGCGCTTAATCGGGACGTCGAGGGAACCCCATCTCTCCCCTGGAGGTATCCCGCATGCGACTCGCCCTCCTCGCGCTTCTCCTCGTCGGCGCCGCCCCGCAGGATCCGCCGGCGCGGCCGAACGTGGTCGTCATCATGGCCGACGACTTCGACGTCCGCCTCCTGGAGACCGCCCTCACGATGAATCTCATGCCGCATCTCAAGCGCGTCTTCGTCGACGAGGGCCTCCGCTTTTCCAACTGCTTTGCCACGAACGCGGTCTGCGCGCCTTCCCGGGCCACGTTCCTCACCGGGCAGTACTCGCGCCACCACGGCGTGCGCCACAACGGCCTCGGCCTCGCGGCCCTGGACGGATCCAACACCCTGCCCGTCTGGCTGCGGGAGGCCGGCGTCCGCACCGGCCACGTCGGCAAGTACCTCAACGGCTACGGCTACCAGGTCCCGCCCGAATCGGTGCCCCCGGGCTGGGACGACTGGCAGGGTCTCGTCGACCTGTCCACCTACCGCGTCTACGACTACTGGATCAACGACAACAAGACCCTGGTCCACTACGACGAGCGGCCCGAGAACTACCAGACCGACGTCCTCTCGCGCCGCGCCGTCGACTTCATCCAGGAGTCGGCCGGCGGCCCGTTCTTCCTCTCGCTCAACCCCCTGCCGCCCCACGTGGAGATCGACGGCACCGAAGAGATCAGCTGGAAGGGCGCCTTCTCGTGGACCGTCCGCCCCGCGCCGCGCCACGCGGGCTCGACCGACGCGCTGGCCCTGCCCCGCGTGCCGTCGTTCAACGAGCTCGACGTCCGCGACAAGCCCGCCTGGCTGCGTCTCAAGCCGCTCCTCGACGCCCCCATGCTCCAGGGGCTGACCGCCCAGTACCGCGACCGCGCCGCCTCCTTGCGGGCCGTCGACGACATGATCGGCGCGGTGGTCGCCGCCCTCCAGAAGGCCGGCGTCTACGACCGCACCGCCCTCTTCTTCACGGCCGACAACGGCTTCCACCACGGCGAGCACCGGCTCGTCGAAAAGCTCTACGCCTTCGAAGAGTCGATCCGCGTGCCGCTCCTGGCCCGGCTGCCGGGGATGTCCGCCCCGCGCGTGGTCCGCGAGATGGTCCTCAACACCGACCTGGCCCCGACGATCTGCGCGCTCACGGGCGCGACGCCCCGCCGCCGCGTCGACGGCCGCTCGCTCGTCCCCCTCCTCACGGGGTCGCCGGCCGCCTGGCGGCGCCGCGGGCTGGTGGAGCACTACATGAGCTCGCCCACGCCCGGCCAGCTCGAGGTGCCGACCTACTCCGCCCTCCGGACCGCCGACGACGCGCCCTCGCTGCCCGGCCGCCTCTACGCGGAGTACCGCCAGGGCGAATGGGGGACGAAGGAGCACTACGATCTGAACGTCGACCCCTTCCAGCTTCTCAGCCTGCACGGCGCGCCGGCCCGCGACGCGGAGCGCGACGCGCTCGCGCTCTCCCTCTACTTGCTCCGGACCGCGGCCCCGGGCGACGCGGCGCGTTTCGAGAACTAGGGCCAAGTGTTAACGTTCTAGTCAGACTAGAACGTTAACACTTCAGCGGACGTCGATCCCCAGGATCCGCAGCGTGCCCCCCACGCAGGAGAAGTGGAGCGTGCCTTCCGCGACGGGCGGGCCGCGCAGCGTCAGGGCGAGCGGTTTCCCGTCCAACGTCGCCGTCACCTCCGGACCCCGCCCCCGGAAGATCAGCTCGCGATCGGCGCCCCCCAGCTCCTGCACCCGGCCGCGGTCGAACTCCGCCGACCAGCCGGCCTCCGTCGACATCCGGATGTTGAAGCTGAGGTAAGACTGCCCCTCCGCGCGGAAGCGAAGGCGGACGTCGACGTCCCCGAACTTCCGCAGCGTCTGCATCGCGGACGGGTTCGGCTTCGTGTTCACGAGCGCGCCGTTCTCCAGCCGCCAGCCCCCGGGGTCCCGCATGAAGAGAGCCGTCGACGTCCCGTCGAACACGGCCGTCCACGGCCGCGGGTCGGGCGTCAGGCGCTCGACCTCCCGGCGCAGGTTCAGGATCAGCGCGGCGACCCCGGCGACGGCCCCCGCGACCAGGGCCCCGACGACGAGGGCGCGCCGGTTCCGCCGCACGAAGCGGCCGGTCACGCTGAGCGGCCGGGCGAGGACCGGCTCGCCGTTGAGGTGGCGGCGGAGGTCGTCGGCAAACTCCCCCGCGTCGGCGTAGCGCCTCGCCGGATCCTTGTCGAGGGCCTTGAGGGCCACGCGGCCCGCGTCGCCGGGCAGCGGCGCGGGGTCCTCGGTGACGATGCCGCGGTAGAGCTCGGCCAGGCTCTCGCCGACGATGGGCGGACGCCCGGCGAGGATCTCGTAGAGCATGGCGCCGAGGGCGTAGACGTCCGTCCGCGGGCTGATCGCCTCGGGGCGCCCTTCCACCTGCTCGGGCGCCATGTAGAGCGGCGTGCCCAGCGTCGTGCCGGTGCGCGTGAGCTCCGAGCGGGTGTCGAGCACGTGGGCCAGCCCGAAGTCGCCCACCTTGGGCTCGCCCGACGCGGTGACGAGGATGTTCGCCGGCTTGAGGTCGCGATGCACGATGCCCGCCACGTGGGCCGCCGCGACGCCGCGCGCCGCCTTCTCGAGA
Organism: Planctomycetota bacterium; assembly: GCA_036383955.1. Lineage (GTDB taxonomy): Bacteria > Planctomycetota > MHYJ01 > MHYJ01 > JACPRB01 > JACQFK01. The sequence goes on from DASVNH010000174.1 coordinate 11,082, forward strand.
AGCGCCAGCCGCGCCTCCGGAGCGGCCTCGCTCAGCGGCCGGCCGTCGACCAGCTCCATCGCCAGCCAGGGCGGATCCGCCTCGGCGTCCGCGTCGTAGACCGTCACCACGTTCGGGTGGGTCAGGGCGGCGACGGCCCGGGCCTCGCGCCGGAAGCGCTCGCGGAGGACGTCGGTCAGCTTCGCCGCCCGCAGCACCTTGAGGGCGACCACGCGGCCGAGCGACGCGTCGCGCGCCCGGTGGACGACGGCGGTGGCGCCCTCGCCGAGCGGCCCGAGGATCTCGAAGCGCGGCGGCCGCCCCTTCTCGTGCGCCGACAGGTCGCGCAGCACGCGGCGGACCCAGGGGTCACTCTCCAAGGATCCGCCTCCACTCCGCCTCGGCGCCGTCGCCGGCGCTCTCGACGACCCGGGCCCGCACCTCGAGGCGGATGGCCTCGCGCGTGAGATGGAGCGACTTCTCGACCTCGCCGACGCCGATGCCGAGCCGCGCGGCGAGCTCCGCGTACGAGGGCGGCGGCTCGGCCGCCGTGTACGCCTCGTAGACGCGGAAGCGCGCCGGAGCGGAAGCCGCGCGCACCGCCTCGACGGCCTGCCGCACGAGGTCCTCGAGCCAGACGCGCTCGAACTCGCGCTCCGGATCGGCGTTCGGATCCGCGACGTCCGGCGCCTCTCCCGTCAGCGGGAGGATCCGGACGCCGCCGCCGCGCTTGAGGCGGAGGCGGTCGCGCTCCTCGCGCGAAGCGAAGCGCCGGAGGAGGGTCTTGAGGTAGGCGCGGAAGCCGCCGCGGGCGGGGTCGAAGCGGCGCAGGGCGGGGTCTTCGAGGAGGTTGAGGAAGAAGGCCTGGGTGAGGTCCTTGGCGTCGTCGTTGGATTTCGCCCAGGAGATCCGGAGAAAGGAATAGACGGGCTTCCAGTAGCGGACGCAGAGGGTCTCGAGGGCCTGGAGGTAGCCGGGGCCGTCGGGATCCCCGAGCGCTCCGGCGAAGCCGATCGTGGTCGCGGGAAAGGCCCGGTCGTCGCCGCCCAGGGTGGTGTCGTTCACGCCATTATTTTACGGAAGTTCGGCGGCCGCGCGGGCAACAGTGACTGGAATGCATCTGGAATCTCGAATCTCGGCGGGGCGGCCCGCCGCCTCCCCCCCGGGGGGAAAGGGGGGACGACCTTCGAGATTCCAGATTCGAGATTCTAGATTCGAACGAACGGGGGGCGAGCCATGCTCACGCTGATTCTGGCGCTGGCGCTGCAGGGGCTGGGGGAGTCGGACTTCCGGGAGCTCCACGAGAAGCTCAAGCCGCCGGCGAAGGAGCCCTGGCGCTCGATTCCCTGGATGACCTCGCTCGTCGACGCCCAGAACGCGGCGGCCCGGGAGAAGAAGCCGATCTTCATCTGGTCGATGGACGGCAACCCGCTGGGCTGCGGCTGAAACAACGTCATCGTCGACCGTGCGTCGACGTTCAGCGATCCCGAGATCATCGAGACCCTCAAGAAGACCTGCGTCAGCGTCGGGATCGACCAGTGGTACCACCGCCGGCAGAAGGACGCGGAAGGCGACTTCTACCGCCAGATCGCCGGGCAGAGCCCGCAGAGCAACTTCAACGCGACGACCCAGGGTCTCTTCCTCGCGACGCCCGACGGCAAGCTCCTCGGCTTCACCAACAACCGCTCGCCCGAGTGGGTGAAAGCCATGCTCAAGAAGGGCCTCGCGGCCTTCACGCCTGCCGAGACGGCGCCGATCAAGAACGAGAAGCCCGACAAGAACTTCTGCTACACGCCTCCGCCCTTCGGCCTCGTGATGACGGTGACCGGCAAGGTCCTCGAAGGGCACGTCCTCTCCCCCGACCCCCAGGTCCGCCTGTTCCAGGAGTCGATGGGGCGCGACACCCTCTGGCTCCGCCGCGACGAGCACGAGGCTCTGGCGCGCGGCGAGATCATGGCGAGCGTGAAGACGCGGATCGCCCGATTCACCCTGGCCGACTTCACCCGCGGCGAGCCGGGGTTCTGGGAGCCGAAGGACGTCCGGCGCTTCGACCTCGAGCTGAAGAACGGCGTCCTCACGGGCTCGGCCAAGCTGGAGAACGACGCGAAGACCTGCGGCTTCGAGCCCCAGTTCCGCGGCGCCGTCGAGGTGAAGGACGGCCAGGTCGTCCGCTTCGACCTCGTCGCGAAGGGGACGGCCTACGGTCACAGCGGCACGACGGCCAACGCGGCGCCGAAGGGCAAGTTCACCCTGGCGATCGCCTACCGCCTCGCGCCGGGCACGGACGAGGCCGACAAGGTGACGCCGCAGGGCGCCAAGGCCTGGTTTCCCGACTACATCCGCTGACAGGTACAGGTACGGGAGATTCCCCCCCCGCGGCGGGCCGTCGGGCCTCGCCGTCGCCC